>JBJXGR010000179.1:0-38257 GCA_046160045.1 Bryobacteraceae bacterium | reverse complement strand
TCCGAGATCGACCAGGAGTGAGCGCCGGATCCGCCCGCCGAAGCGATGGTCGCGTTGTAAGGAGAACCCACAACCCCATCCGGCACGAGCACCGTCGTAATCGACAGCGCGGACGCTACGGTGACGGAGTATGCACGGGTCGCCACCTGTTGGCTTGCGGCGACACGCACGACAAAGCGGTACGTCCCGGCGGTGTCGGGAGTGCCGGTGAGATTCACCACCGACCCGGTCGATGGGTTCAGTTGAACTCCCGGCGGGAGCGAGCCGTCCGAGATCGACCAGGAGTGAGCGCCGGATCCGCCCGCCGAAGCGATGGTCGCGTTGTACGGAGAACCCACGATCCCGTCCGGGGCGAGCACCGTCGTAATCGACAGCGCGGGTGTCACGGTGACGGAGTATGCACGGGTCGCTACCTGTTGGCCTGCGGCGACGCGCACGACAAAGCTATAGGTCCCAGCGATATCGGGTGTGCCGGTGAGGCTGACCACCGACCCGGTGGATGGGTTCAGTTGCACGCCCGGCGGGAGCGAACCGCTCGAGATCGACCAGGAGTGAATGCCGGATCCCCCCGCCGACTCGATGGTCGCGTTGTACGGAGAACCCACGATCCCATCCGGGACGAGCGGTGTCGTAATCGACAGCGCGGGCGACACGGTGACGGAGTAAGGACGGGTCGCTGCCTGTTGGCCTGCGGCGACGCGTACGACAAAGCTATAGGTCCCAGCGATATCGGGTGTGCCGGTGAGGCTGACCACCGACCCGGTCGATGGGTTCAGTTGCACTCCCGGCGGGAGCGAACCGCTCGAGATCGACCAGGAGTGAATGCCGGATCCGCCGGCCGAATCGATGGTCGCGTTGTAGGGAGAACCCACCACCCCATCCGGAACCTGCAGGGTCGTGATCGTGAGCGCGGGCGTCACGGTGACGGTGTACGACTGGGTAGTGACCGCCCGGCCCGAGGCGACGCTCACGACAAAGCTGTATGGCCCGGTAGCACTGGGTACGCCGGTGAGGTTCACCGACGGGCCCGTCGAGGGGCTCAGTTGTAGTCCTGGGGGGAGCGAGCCTTGGACGATCGACCAGGAGTGAGCGCCCGATCCGCCAGTCGAGGTGATGCCCGCGCTGAAGGGAGATCCCACCGTTCCGTCTGGAAGGGTCAGCGTGGTGATCACAAGCGGGGGCGTCACGGTGATGGAGTAGTCGCGGGTGACCCCAACGCGGCCTGCCGTGACCTGTAACACAAAATCGTACGTCCCAGCCGCGCTGGGGATGCCGTTGAGGTTTATCGGCGACCCCACCGTAGGGCTCAATTGCAGTCCCGGCGGCGGAGAGCCTTGCACAATTGACCAGGAATAGGTTCCCGACCCGCCCGTGGCCGTGATGGCTGCTGCATAGGGCACGCCCGCCTGACCGCTGGGCAGCGAGGGAGGCGCAATCGAGAGCGGAGGAGGGCTGACCGCCATGTCGTACGCGCGGGAAGCGGTTCCCACGGGAGTCGAGACTCCGACGACAAACCCGTAACTGCCGGAAGCGGTGGGCGTGCCGGTCAGGGTGACCGAAGGACCGGTAGACGAGGCGAGTTGCAGGCCCGGCGGCAACGACCCGCCAATGATCGTCCACGTGTGTGTGCCGGTGCCGCCGGTTGCCGCGATGTGAGCGCTGTAGGGGGCTCCCGCTGTGCCGTTGGGCACGGTTGTGGTCGTAATGGAAACCGGAGACGGCACGACCGTCAAGCGAACGCCTTTGATTGCGGTGCCGCCGCCGCTGTCAGAGGCGGACACCTGAAGGGAGTAGGTTCCCGTCTGGGTGGGCGTCCCGCTCAGGAGGCATGTCCCGTTCGCCGGACCCAAAGTCATCCCTGGCGGAGGGGTGAAGGAACTGGTGCACGACCAACTGACCGGGGCAGTTCCGCCGCTCGAAGGACCGAACTGAAACTGATACGGAACTCCTTCGGTCGCCTGAGGCAGAATGGTGGGGCCATTGATCACCAGCGGCGGATTGACGGTGAAGGTACGCGTCACGACCAGAGGGCTACTGTCGCTGAACGAGGCCACGGTTGCCGATATCGGTTGCGTCAAATTTGCGTAGGCGAAGTAGGCCGCCGGAACCGAGACCACAACCTGGCTGGTGCTGTTGAAGAGCCTCACGATCGGCGGACAGCCGGCCGCAGGACCGATAATCGGACAGGTCATCGAGACTGTCTCGTTGTTGGCGAGGAATCTCCCAGTCAGGGTCAGGGTCAAGGCGCCGCGGCCGGCCGTCGCCGCCGCTGGAGACAGGGAATCCAGGCGGTGAAGCGTTTGTGCGCCCGCAATAGCGACGGTGCACATACCAGCGAGGAAGAGCCGTTTCATTGAGTCACCTCGTCCGTGTTAATCGCGGGCACAAACCGCGTCTCGCGCCGGGCTGAATCGAGGACCCACACCAGATCGCTCGACGCCCCGGTCAACAGATACACATCGCCCGATAGCAGGACCAGTTGGCTCAACTCGCAGGCACACTCCGGCGTTTGGACGGAAGCACTGCCGTCGCGAGGCGCCAGCATCACTCCGCGCGAACTTGCGGCAATCAGGGACTTCGCATCGGCTGCAAGCCACTCCGCCCTCTGCTGCGCGCTCAGTTCGGTGAACGCGCCCTCCGCGGAGATCCGTCCCACCGAATTGCCGGCGGCGACGTACAACTCGTCGGGTTCGCGTGCGAAGGCCGCGGCTTGAATCGCCGGGGCCGCATACAGGCGCTGAGGACTCTGGTCGAACGGGACGCGGTATAACACCGCTTCCTCCGAGGTACGAACGACCATCGCGGCGGCACCTGAGTCGTCCACGGCCAGCGCGTCCGAATCCGGCAGGCTGACGGGAGCGGAGAGCTTAGGGTCATCGGGCAGGCCCGTTAACGTTCTGACTTCGGTTTTGGAGACCAGAACAGCCGCCCTCGCCTGAGGACTGAAAACCACGCGGCTGAACTCGGCCGGGATCCCGGCGAGTTCCCGCGCGCTGACCACGCCGTCGGTCCATGTCAGCAGGGCCGCGCGCCGCTGGGAGTCTTTAGAGATCACGGCCAGCGCGAACTTCGATCCGGGGGCCACCTCGGCGAATTCGATCTTGCCGTCGAAGATATACGCGTCGCCAAAACGCGCTGCCCCGAAGATGCCGAGCAGCGGTCTCAGCGTTTGCGTGCGGGCGTGCCAGGCGGTGCCGAGAGTCGGCCCGTTCAAGCGGGCTTCCTGTGCCGGGAGACTTGTCATCACCAACATGAGCGGAAACAGGCGGCGCATGGGTTCACTCCTTCCGCTATTGGGGTGGCCCGACTGTGCCGGCGCCTGGTGTGAGACTCACGGATGGTGGATTATTGCCGGGCGGAGCCGTGGTGGTTTTGCCGCCCGATGCGGCAACCACTCCTCCAGCCACAGCCCCTCCGACCAAAGCCAGAATCAGGGCCACTTTGCTCGCGCTGACACCTGCGGCCGCGGTGGCGACATTGGTCATCTTGAATCTCCGGCTCACGTTCCGGCCCTGGTAGGAAGCGGTGACGCTGACTTCAAACTCGCCGGTCGAGCGGTTGGGACGAAAGCCTCGGGCAACCGCACGGCCCCGCGAGTCGGTCGTCGCCGTGAGCAACTGGCTGCCGTCGGCGAACACGCCGCTGGCTCCGTTCCTCGGCAGGGTGAAGATCACGACTGCTCCTTCGACGGGACGATCCTGTTCATCGGTCACCTGGACCACGGGTTCGCGCGCGACACGCTGTTGAATGTTGTTGACGGCGCCTTCACCCTCGACGATCTGTATGCGAAGGCCTCCGGGCTGGCCTGTGGCGAGGGTTACGGCGGAAAGAAGGCAGGCAAAGACACGATTCCTGAACGTCATTGTCATGGGATCTCCTCCGATAGGCGGGCAGGCCGTTGGGAAAGAGGCTGCCGCGCCGGGCAACGGATTCCGGGCGCTTGTTTTAGAGAGACACCATCAATCGTTCCGGCGCGTGGCCGGTTGGGGGTTGATGGCGTCGGGGCGGCGCCCGCGTGCTGTCTCTAATAACGAACGCGCGGGCGTCTCTCCCTTTTTCAATCGCAATTTTAGATGGGCGGTCCGACGGAGCCCTGGCCGGGGGTCAGGATGATGGTGGGAAGAGGAGCCGGAGTCACTCCGGAAGTAACCGCGGCCGAGCCTCCCTGCGCCGCGCTATAGGCATAGATTCCGCCCGCGACCGCCGCGCCCGTAATGGCGAGGATCAACGCAAGCTTCGCGCCGGAGATGGCTCCCGGCACCGTGTTCTTCATCTTAATCAGTCGCGTCACCTTGTAATCGTCGTGAGAGGCTGTGACTTCCAGCTTGAATTTGCCGGTGACTTCGTTGGGTTGAAATCCCTGGGCCACGGCGCGGCCATCGGCGCCGGTCCGCGTGGTGAAGACGCGTCCGCCGTCTGAAAACGCTCCGCCGGCCCCGCGTTCCGGAGCGGTAAACACCACCAGCGCTCCTTCCACGGGCCGGTCCTGTTCATCAGTCACCTGGACCACAGGTTCGCGCGCGACGCGCTGTTGAATGTTGTTGACCGCGCCATCTCCTTCCACGATGCGCAGTTTCAGAGCGCCAACCTGCGCGCCCAGCAGAATCGCGGGCAAAAGCATGGTGGCGGCCGATTTGAAAAATTGGGGGGTTCGTTGCAGCATGTCTCCTCGCCTCGGCCGGCCTTGAATAGGCCTGGCGAATCAATTATCGAAACGTGGGCGGAAAAAGTTGCTCGGCTGCGTCTGATTGATAGAATGCTGGTAGGCTTCAGCGTGCAAGAGCACACCGAACGTTCTTCGATGCGACTGCCCGAGGTTGGCGAACAGTTCGCGGGACGATACCAGATTCTTGCCGAATTGGGCCGCGGAGGCATGAGCGCGGTCTACAAGGCCGAAGACCGGCTTGCCAATGAGATCCTGGCGCTGAAGGTGGTTCAACCGGAGGTCGCCGAGAAACCCAAGCTGCTCGAGAAGTTCAAGAAAGAACTTGCACTCGCGCGGCGCATGGCCCATCCCAACGTGGTTCGCATCCACGACATCGGCGAGAGCGGAGGCCTGCTCTACATCTCGATGGAGCTGATCGACGGCGTCACCGTCGCCGAGCGCCTGCTGCGCCGCGGCAAGTTTTCGATCGCTGACTTCTGGCCCGTGTTCCGCCAGTTCTGCGAGGCCCTGAGCTACATCCATTCCAGGCAGGTCGTGCACCGCGACATCAAGCCGCTGAATGTCATGATCGACCGGGCGGGGAACGTCAAGCTGATGGACTTCGGCATCTCGCGCGATCTCGCGACCGACAAGACCATCGGCATCCTGATGGGCACACCCGCGTATATGGCGCCGGAAGTGTTGGCCGGCAAACCCGCCTCCCCGGCATCGGACGTTTACTCGGCGGGCGTCCTGTTCTATGAAATGTTGACGGCCAAGAAGCCGGTCGTGGGCAGGACTGTCGTGCTGCCTCCTGGCGTACCGGCGGCTTTGGCTCAGGCGATTCAGCGCTGCCTCGATCCCGAGTCCTCGCGGCGTCCGGCCTCCGTTGCCGAAATCGTCAGCCTGGCGCAGCCTGCCGGACCCGGCGCCGCCGCGCCGGAGGAGCCGAAAGGGCCCGCCGGCACATTCCAGGATCTGATCCAGGTGCCGCCGTCCGCGCCCGGGGCCGTGATTCCGGCGTTTGTCGCGCTCTTGACCATCCTCGAAGAGCGACGCGTGTCCGCTAAACCGGTAGTGGCCATCTCGCCGGAGAGACTTATCTATACGGATGGCGTCGTCCGCGTTCAGGAGCAGCCTGACGAGACAGCCGAAGACCTCGCGGTCAGCACGCCAAAGTACACCGCCCCGGAAGCGTTCCAGACGACGACAGTCGACAATCAGCGGGCCAACCTGTATGTGGTCGGGTTCCTGTTGTATGAATGTCTGATTGGCCGGAGTAAGTTCGAAGCGGAATTCGGGGAAGTGACCGGGACGGAAGGGGACCTCGGTTGGCTGCACTGGCATGGCGATCCCTCGCGCGCCGCCCGGCCCCTCAAGGAAATCCTGGACGGGAGTCCGCCGTTTCTCTCGCAGACGATCGCCCGGATGTTGGAAAAACGGCCCGATCAGCGCATGCAGACCTACCAGGAGGCGATCAACGCCCTGCAGCGCGTGGTTCCGCCGCCGACCGTCGTGATTCCTCCCACGCAAACCGTCGAGCCGCTAAAGGAACCGACGGTTCGGGCCAGTCCGAAATGGGTTGGGGTTGCCGCCGTCGCGTTCGCCGGTCTGATCGCCGCCGCGGGCCTCTGGTGGGTAGCGGCGAACCGGGCGAGGCTGTTCGACTTTACCGAAGCGAACAAACTATGGCAGCAGGCGCGGGGATGGATTGCCGCCTTCCGGGAAAAAGACTCGGAGAAGAAAGAGCCCGAGAAGAAGGAACCTGAAAAGAAGGACGCCGGGAAGAAAGAACTCGGGAAGAAGGAATCTGGCAAGAAGGAGCAGGAACGGGAGAAGCCCTTGCCCGCGCGGATTGAGACGGCTACCGGCACGATGATTCTGATCCCGGCGGGCCCGTTCACCATGGGGCGGGACCGCGGCGCGGCCGGCGAGGCCCTGACCGAGCGTTTTCCCCGCGAACAACCGGCCCACCGGGTCGAGGTCGCGGCATTCTACCTGGATAAGTTCGAGGTCACCAACAGCGATTACGACAAGTTCTGCCAGGTGACTGGGAACCCGAAGCCGCGTCCTCTGCCGACCGAATCCGTCCCGTGGGCCCCCGGCTATTCGGCGAAAGCGACTTCTCCCGTAGTTGGGGTTTCCTGGAACGCCGCCGCGGCATTCTGCCAATGGGCGCAGAAGCGGTTGCCCTCCGAGGCGGAGTGGGAAAAGGCGGCCCGGGGCGACAAGGATGAGCGGATTTTTCCCTGGGGGAACCAGGCGCAACCCGGCTACGCCAACTGGAGATTGACCAAGGTTGTGCCGGAGCCGGCACCCGGGGGAGCCAGGCCAAGAGACCGGTCGCCCTACGGGGTGATGGACCTCTCCGGCAACCTTCCCGAGTGGGTCGACGACTCGTTTTCAATGTATCCGGGCAGCCAGGCTTCGATGCCGCCGGATGCGGCTGGTACTAAAGTAGTTCGCGGAGGCGCCGTTTTTTACTTCTTCGTCACCCCCCCCGGTGTTGAAAAGAAGTATGGTGGCTATGGCACGGTCACCAACCGGGACTTCAATAGCCCCGCCAGGGACGGATTTAGCCCTTTCGGCTTCCGTTGTGCCGCTGACGCCGCAGGGGGCGCCACAATCGAGTTGAAACCCTGACGACTTTGGTTCACAATTGAGTGGCCCTAAAAAAGACCACTTAGCTGATCGGTACTAGTGTGAGCTACTTCTCCTAGGACTCGCGCTACTGAATTGACTGGCGTATATGAGCTCAGTACCAAAACCCGACACAGCAAAGCTGATTGACAGCTTCCGGCCCTACGCGCATGCACTGGCGTCCGAGGTGCTCCGGAAGTTGCCTTCCAGCATCGAGAAAGACGATCTGATTGGTGCGGCGGAACTGGGGTTGGTGGAAGCAGCTTCGGCCTTCGATCCGTCGCGAGGTGTTCTGTTCAAAACCTTCGCGTACTACCGAATCCGTGGGGCGGTGTACGACGCACTGAGAAAAATGGGCTGGTTCTCTAAAACTCTTTACGACCAATACAAGTTCGAGATGGCGGCCAACGAGTACATGAAGGATTATGCCTCGGCCCCGCCGCCGGCTGGAGACTCCGGCCAGGACCTCCAGGACTTGCAAAACTTGACCGGGACGATCGTCAGTTGTTACCTGCTGTCGATCGACGACATGACTCACGAACTCACGGACACCGCCGCCCGTGACCCGGAAACTCAGTATGCCGAGACGGAAGAACGGCAGCGCCTGCGCGAGGCGATCGCCCAGCTTCCGGAGAAGAACCGCCAAGTCCTGGAAGGATACTACTTCCAGAACTTGAGTCTGGAGGAAGTCGGGTCCCGTCTGGGATTGTCGAAATCGTGGGTGTGCCGGGTGCACGCCAAGAGCCTCGACATGGTCCGCTCGCTGCTGACCACCCCCGTGGTGGCGCACTGAAGCAACTTTCCTCCCCCCGGACACGATAACTGGACAGCATATGGCCGACCCGATCACCAGTAAGACCATCGCACAGGTTTCCGTACCCAAACAGGACCTGCAAGACGCGTCGGTCCAGAAGACCGGCGAAAGCAAGTTCGACCAGGTTAGGGCGCAGCAACTGGATCAGAATACCGTAACCCTGCCGCCGGAGGTCACGCAGATCTCCGCCGAGCAGAAGCGGATGATCGAAAGCGACCTGCGCAAGCGTCTGCAGGCTCACCCGCCCGACCAGATCGTCCGGCAGCACGAACAAACGCTGAGCCAGACTCGAAATGCCATCCATGACCTCCAGCACAAGGTCAACGCCCTGCCCAAGACCTCGGCGTTCGACCCCGTGCGCAGCCGTCTGCAGAGCATTGAGGCCCAGTACCACAAGTCCGAACAGCTCACCAAAGGGCTGACCGAGATCAACGACCCCCGTTCCCTGCTGCAGGCACAGATGCAGATCATGCAGCTGGGCCAGAACGTGGAAATCGTCGGCAAGGTGGTCGAACAGGTTAACACCGGCGTCAAGCAGATTCTCCAGACACAAGTCTGATGGCGGTCACGCCGATTCCGGCGTAAGCTAGTGAAAGACCGAAGACCAACTATGCGAAGCGTGTGGCTGATCCCCGTCCTGCTGGCCGCCTTGACCGGGTGCTCCAAACTGCACCTGCAAGGCGGGCTGAGCGAGCAGGAAGCCCAGGAAATTATCGTCCTGCTGAAAGAAAACGGATTAGAGGCGTCGTCGGAAGTGGAGCCTGGCGAGTCCAAGGAGGGGCCGAAATACGCGGTCACGATCCGCGGAGGCGATCAGAATCTGGTGGTGGCCTGGAGGGTGCTCCGTGAGAACGGATTGCCCCGCGACAAGGTCAAAGGGCTGGCGGACGTGTTCGCCGGCGGCGGCATGATCCCGACCGCGGCGGAGGAAAAGGCTCGCCTGCTGGTCGGCCTTTCCGGGGAAATGAGCCGGACGCTGAAGTCGATCGGCGGCGTCTCCGATGCGAGGGTGCATGTGGTCCTGCCGGAGAACAGCCCCCTGCTCGAAAAGAGCCAATGGAGCCCGACCACCGCTTCGGTGCTGATCAAATACACCACCAAGGCGCCCCCGTTGCAGGAGACGGAGGTTCGGTCGCTCGTAGCCAAGAGTGTGGAAGGTCTGAATCCGGACAATGTGGCGGTGGTCTTCAAGAGAGTGGACGTGAAGACCCTCCCCTCGCGGGACGTTAACTGGTATCTCGGCAACCAGGAAATCCTGATCGCCTCTCTCTCGCTCCTCACCATCACGACCATCGCCTCGCTGGCGTTGGTGGCCCGGGCGCGGATGCTGCGGTCGAAAGTGGAGAAACTCGAGCGGCAGTTAGCGATCCGAACCTAAAGGAGCCGCGACATGGAGATTGCCGGCGCGTGCTACTTCGCTTCCCTCAAAAGCCCTGAGCGGCTGCAGGCGGTTCTGCGCATCCTCCCACCCGGGGAGCGGCAGCGTTTCGAGCAGGTTTTGTCGGGCCTGAAGGGAATGGCGCCCGAGCAGATCGCGACGCGCTGGGCCAGCGATCGCCAGGCGGACCGTCTCCGGCTGCTGGCCCGCGCGGACCGGCACGTGGACGGAACATTGTCCCGGCTTCCGGGCCGGCTGCGGCAGTTGATGATCCGCCGCGCCATGCGGGAACGCTAAATGGACGAGAAGATTATCAAGTCGTCCGGCGGCGCGGCCCCCTCGGGCCTGGGCGTCAAGGTCGTCAAGAAGGAAGTCTATTCGGCTTCTCTCGAAGCGGAAGACATCGTCGAAAAGGCGCGTGAACAGGGGCGCCGGATCATTGAAACCACCCGCCTCGAAGCCGAGCGGCTGGAGGCCGAAGCGCGCGAGCAGGCATACTCCGAGGGCCTCGCGCAGTGGAACCAGGCGGTGGCCGAGGTTCTGGCTGCCCGCGAACAATTCCTGCACGATTCGGAGCGCGAGGTGGTCCGCCTCGCCGTCAAGATCGCTGAAAAGATCATCGGAAGCCATCTGGAGACGAATCCGGAGGCCATCGTCGGAATTGTTCGGGAGGCCTTGAAGAGCGCCTATCGCGAGCGCAACCTGGTCATCAAGGTCCATCCCAGCCAGGTCGAGACGGTGAGCGCCAGCATTCAGTCGCTGCTCGATGCGCTCGGCGGTTCGCGCGAGATCCAGGTGGTGGGCTGGGCCGACGTCGCGCCCGGCGGCTGCGTCGTCGAAAGCGAATTGGGCAAGATCGACGCGCGGCTCGAAACCCAGCTTCGCGTGTTGGAAGAGATGCTACTGCGGGCAGGCCGCTCATGATCGCACCCAAGATCATCGACTTCGACCGCTATTTCGACCAGATTGACCGCGCCGTCCCCGTGGAGGTGAAGGGCCGGGTCAAAGAAGTGATCGGCCTGGTGGTCCGGGCGAGCATTCCGGAGTGCTTTGTCGGCGAGCTTTGCCTCATCTACAACTCCCGGTCAACGGTGCCGCTCAAGGCCGAGGTGGTTGGGTTTGCCGAAGGCGACGTCCTGCTGATGCCTCTCGGCGACCTCGTTAATATCGGCCCCCAAAGCGAGGTGGTGCCTACCGGCAACTTCCTGAAGGTGAAAGTCGGCGACGGGCTGCTGGGGCGGGTGCTGGATGGCCTGGGCGAGCCCATGGACACTGACTTTAAGGGCCCGCTCCATTGCACCGAGGAGTTTCCCGTCATCGGGTATCCGCCGGACCCCCTCCGCCGGCGCCGTGTCACCACCCCGATTTCGATCGGCGTCCGCGCCATTGATTCGCTGCTCACTTGCGGCGAAGGCCAGCGCATCGGGCTGTTCGCGGCCGCAGGCGTCGGCAAGAGTACCCTGCTCGGGATGATCGCCCGGAACACTGAAGCGCAGGTGAACATCATCGTGCTGGTGGGCGAGCGCGGACGTGAGGTCCGCGACTTTCTGGAGCATGACCTGGGACCGGAGGGAGTCAAGCGTTCGGTCATCGTCTGCGCCACTTCCGACAAACCTTCACTGGTGCGCCTGAAAGCGGCTTATGTCGGCACCGCCATCGCGGAATACTTTCGCAACCGCGGGTTGAAGGTGATGCTGATGATGGACTCCGTAACCCGTTTTGCGCGCGCCCAGCGCGAGATCGGGCTGGCGTGCGGCGAACCGCCGGCGCGCGCCGGCTACACACCCTCGGTTTTCGCGGAATTGCCCAAGCTGCTCGAGCGTGCCGGCAATTCCGACAAGGGCTCGATCACGGCCTTCTACACGGTGCTGGTCGCCGGCGACGACATGAACGAGCCGGTGGCCGACGAAGTCCGATCCATTCTGGACGGGCACATCATCCTGTCGCGCGACATGGCGTCCCGCGGGCACTATCCGGCCATCAACGTACTCGAAAGCGTCAGCCGCGTCATGAGCGCCGTGGCCGACAAGGAACATCGCGCGGTGGCCACGCGAATGCGCGAAATCCTGGCCACCTACGAGAAACAAAAGGACTTGATCCTGCTGGGCGCGTACCAGAAGGGCTCCGACCCGCGCGTCGACTATGCCATTGCCATGATTGAGCGCTGTGAAGGATTCCTGAAACAGCCGACCGACGAAAAGATGGACCTGTCGGAGACCGTTCCGCGGCTGAAGCAGATGTTCGCGGCCGCCCGGCCCAACAAGTAAGCAGAAATGTCGAAATTCCGGTTCCGTCTTCAGCCACTTTTGGACCGGCTCCTCGATAAGAAGGAGGAAGCCGCGAAGGCGCTGGTGGACCGGCGCAAGGAACTCGCGGCGGAACAGAAGTTGCTGGAGGACCTGAAACAGCGGGAACGGGATTTGGTGGCAAAGCGGCAGGACCTTCGGCGCAGGGTGCTGGAACCCCAGGCGGGGGAGACCCTCACCGGGGGCTCGATCCAGCAGAGACGGCAGTATGTGGACGCCCTCGGCTCCGATATCGAGTCCACCCGCGATTCCATCTTCTCGCAGCGGTTGGCGGTCGAAGAGGCCCAGGAGAAGGTGAACCAGGCGCAGGCGTACCTTTTGAAGTGCCAGCGCGATCTTGAAGTCCTCGACAAGTACCGGGAGCGTCTGGAGCAGCGGTTCAAGCGCGAAGCCGAACGTAAGGAAGAACTCGAGTTGGATG
The DNA here is from genome assembly GCA_046160045.1 of Bryobacteraceae bacterium. Classification (GTDB taxonomy): domain Bacteria; phylum Acidobacteriota; class Terriglobia; order Bryobacterales; family Bryobacteraceae; genus CAZGUX01. The sequence goes on along the minus strand of JBJXGR010000179.1, from coordinate 26,053 downwards.
AGGTGGGCAACATGATCTTCACGAGCCGGAGACGCAATTCATGAAGGTGCAATCGAACCAGCCATCGGGCGTACCGCCCGCAGGCCCTCCGCAGGACACCGATCCCTCCGGGGGATCGTCGAAGTTCTCGGAAGTCCTGGACAAGAAGTCGCACAGCGAGAGCTCCAGTTCTTCATCCGCTCAGGACACGAGTCACACGCAGCAGGCACAGCAAACTCAGCAGAGTTCGTCGAATCAGCAGGCGCAAACGGCCCAGCCGAATCAACAAACCGAGCCGCAGCCTGTCGCCAGTCAACAGGAACCGATGATGGAGGCGCGGCAGGCGGAAGTCGGGGAATCGTTCCCGCCGCTTCCCGGAGAGCAGCCGTTCCCAGGTCAGCCGGGCGAAATGGTCGCCAGGTCCTTCACGCCTCCAGGCGCCGCTGCCGGCCAGGGTCTGGCGGGTCCGCCGCTGGATCCGCTCGCGAGTGCGGACGCCTTGGGCGTTTCCACGGAGCCGCCCGTTCCGGGTCAGGCGGAGGGCGTGGAAGGCGTGCCCCTGATGACGCCGGGGATGGCGGCAGATAAGCCAGCCGCCCTTCCGGGCGCGATCGGGCGCCCCGGCGGCCCCGAGTTTCAGGATGCGATGGTGCGGCGAGGCATTGCGGGAACCGGACAGCCGGAGGGCGGTCCCCATGTCCAGGAGGCCGCCGGTGACGCGACCATTCCCCTGGGAGAGGGTGACCTTCTTCCCGGCGGCGGCGATCCGGCGCTCACGCCCGAGGCCGCTGCCGCTCAGGCGTCACGCGTGGCGCGGCACGGCAAGGAAGAGGGTACCGAGGGAAAAGAGTTCTCGTTGAAAAAGGGCGACGAAGAGGCTGAGGACGAACTCGACGCGGCCGAGGTCGAAAGCGAAAAGCTGGCGCCGGGCGCGATGCAGGCGATGCTGTCTCAACAGCAGACGCCGGACGTCCAGGCGGTGGAGCGGCCCCGTCCCCTCCACGAAATGCAGCAGATTCGCTCCATCGTGCAGGAAGTCCGCATGGTGGCCAAGCCGGGCGACAAGACCCAGATCGATATTCAGCTAACATCAAAGACTCTGGATGGTTTGCAGATCAAGATTGAACGGGGCGAAGAGGGCCGCATGCGGATCGACTTCGTGACGAAGAACGACGACGTGGCCCAATTGCTGTCGCGGAACATGCAGAATCTGTCACAGTCGCTGGCTGCGCATGGGCTGCGTGTGTCGAACATTCAGATCGTCAACCCGGCGGCACAGGCGATGGCCGCTTCCTTCGCCGCGCAGCCTCGCCCGATCGAGACTTTCGCCTCCTCGTCCGACAGCGGCCGCGACGACCGCGGTGAACGGGGTGAGCGGGAAGGACGCCAGCAAGGCGGCGGCGATCAACAAGGGCAGGGAGGCCGTAGAGGACGTCAGTGATTGCACCTTACCGATTCACGGCTCTGGCTTCCTACACGAGCCAGGAGGCCGAACTGGCCAATTGGGCCAACCAGGCTCTCCCCGGTCTGGCGGATTGGCGTGTCTGGCTGGCGGCGATGTTTGGCTCGCTGCTCGAGACGCCCGCCGGCTTTGAGGTGGAGCTGATCCAGACCCATTGTCTCGAACCGGGCCAGCCGCCCAAGCGTTTCACGGTGGAGAAGCCGGAGTTGATCCTCGGCCGCAGTACGGACTGTGACATCGTTCTTCCGGCGCCGTCGGTCGGAAAACGGCACGCCCGTCTGACCTTTCAGGAAGACGTGTGTCAATTGGAGGACCTGGGAAGCACTTTGGGCACCTTCGTGGACCAGCAGAAGGTGCGCGCCGGCGAATCGCACCGAATTCTGCCCGGCGAGTCGCTGACGATTTTCCCGTACAAACTCGAGTTGCGCGCCCGACGCCACTGGAAACCGGAAACCAACGTCCGCTTGTCGTTCCCCGGAGTCCGTTCGATTACCTGGGGGAAGTTCCGCTCCGAGACCCCGGAAGGATTTGCCAGTTGTGTGCTCGCGTTTCATCCCGACCTGGGCTCGGCGCACTTCGAGTTGTCCGAGGCGCTGCTGGATGGAATCGTCACCCGGGCGATCGAGCGGGCCGGTATCGACGGCAGCGACCGCGCGCCGATGGATTGGGGCATCGCGGAGTTTCTGTTCCTGAGTCTGCTCGAGTCCGCCAGCGCGAAGCTCGCGTTTCCGCTCCAGGTGGCCCCGGATTTCCGGAGACCCGAACCGGAGTTTACTCCGGGTGAATCCGGCTTGGCGCTTTCCTGCACCCTGGAGCTGACCTCGCTCCGCGGCGGCATTCGGCTGTTTATGCCCTATTCCTTGCTCCAATCCGTGCGACAGATCGCGGCGGTCGAGGCTCCCGTGGTGCACCTTCCGGGAAAGATCACCTGGTCGTTTCCCGTGTCGGCGGGCTTTGTCGAACTGACGGCCGAAGAGTTGGGCCGCCTCGAGCCGGGTGATATTCTGATCTTTTCTTCCGGCTACGAGGTTCACTTTCCCGGCAACCCGGATCGGGGCTGGAAGGGGTCGCTGGCGGGCAATGCCCCTTGGGCGTTGCGTGTCGCGCAACCGTTCGAAAGGAGTTTGTCGATGGATTCGAGCGAGGCCGCGGCCTCTCCTCTTGGCCGTCTGCCCTTGCGTCTGCATGTAGTCCTGGGCGAGAAGGAATTCGCGTTGTCGGAGTTGACCAGCCTGGTTCCCGGCACGCTCATTCAGTTGGACCGCGGAAAGACGGATCCGGTCCGTCTCGCCGTCAATGGCAAGGTAGTGGGCGAAGGCGAACTGGTGGAGATTGACGGCAAGATCGGCGTCAAGGTGCTCTCCTGGAACGGTGCCTGATGTTGGCGTTGCTCCAGGCCAATCCGGCAATCGACCAGTTGTCGGGCGTCAGCAACCAGATCATCGACTACATGAAGTTGCTGGCGGTTCTGGCCGGAGTACTGATCCTGGCGTTTGTCGTGGTGCGCCACTGGCTGCCCGCCCTCACCGGGCTGAAGCCGCCCGGCGGGGGGCCCATCGAGGTGATGGCGCGGTTCCCCCTGGAGCCGCGCAAGACGCTGTACATCATTCGCACGGGCACGGACTATTTTCTGATTGGCACATCGGAGACGGATATGTTTTACCTCACTTCAGTCGATGCCGGATCCGTCGAGCAGCAACTCCGGGACCAGGCGGCTTCCCGGCCGCCACGGGATTTCCGCGCCGTCCTGGGCAGTTTCACCGGCAAGCGGGGAGGCCCGGAATGATCCGCGCGCTCGCGATGCTGCTTCTGTTGGCTCCGGCTTTGCTGGCCCAGTCCGGAGGCGGCGGTACGTTGCTGCCCAACCCGATCGTCATGGTGATCGTGCTCGGCGCGCTGTCGCTGGCGCCGTTCGTGCTGATCATGCTGACGTCGTTTGTCAAGATCTCGGTAGTGCTGTCGATTCTGCGCAACGCGCTCGGCACGCAGCAGGTTCCTCCCAACCAGGTGATCACAGGGTTGGCCTTTGTCCTGTCGATCTTCGTGATGGTGCCTGTGGCGAGGCAGATGTACGACTCGGCGGGCAACATCGGCAACACCGGCGCGATCTTTTCCGAGGGCAGTGTGAAGTCGATCTTCGACGGCGCCAAGGGGGGTAAGGAACCGCTGCGGCGCTTCCTGTCGCGCCACGCCCACGCCACCGACCGCGTCCTGTTCATGGAATTGGCCGCGAGGCTGGAGCGCGCCACGGTGGAGCGCGAACGCATGGCCAAAGCCGCCAAGGCAGCCCCTTCAGAGCCGCGGCCTTCTGAGCCGCGACCGTCAGGGAGCGGCGGCTCGCAGTCCGGCAGCGCGGCCCAACCGCCGCCCGCCCCTCCCCCCGCCGAATCCATCGTCCGTCTCGACAAGGACGACTTTCAAGTCCTGATCCCCGCCTTCGTCACCAGCGAACTGAAGGAGGCCTTCCAGATTGGCTTCCTCATCTTCGTCCCGTTCATCATCATCGACATGGTGGTGGCGAACATCCTTCTGGCGATGGGCATGAGCATGCTGTCTCCCAGCGTTATCTCGCTGCCGTTCAAGCTGCTCCTGTTCGTCCTGGTCGACGGGTGGTTCATGATCATCCGCGGCCTGGTGTTGAGTTATGTCTAGGAAATGCGCACTTGCCCCGAACCGCGGGCGTAAGCCCGCGGGTTGCGTTGGTGGCGCGGCCCCACTCTCCGGGAGGAACCGATGACTGCCGAAGCCATCATGCGCATCATGCGGGAAGGCCTCCTGCTGATTCTTCTGCTGTCGGGCGGGCCGATGCTGGTCAGCGTTCTGATCGGCTTCATAATCAGCGTGTTCCAGGCCACGACGCAGATTCAGGAGCAGACCCTCAGTTATGTTCCCAAACTGATCGCGGTCTTTCTGTCCATCGCCATCCTCGGGCCGTGGATGCTGACGCAGATGATTCGCTTCACCAAGGTTCTGTTTGAAGCGATCGCGCTCATCCACTGATGGGTATCCTCGACGCACTTAGCCGGATCCTGGCCACCTCGGGCGTGCAGGTGGACGTCATGGGCTTTATCGTGGTCTTCGGCCTGGCGTTCACCCGAATCGTCACCGCGGTGAATCTTGCGCCTTTCTTCGGCGGCTCGGTACCGGCCCGCGTCAAGGTCGGACTGGCCGTTCTCATCGTGGCGATCCTGTTTCCCCAGGTAGCTCCGCCGCCGCAGGCCCGCAACGTCCAGATCATCGCGTTCATCGGACTGCTGGCCAAGGAAGCGATGGTCGGCGTCACGATCGGTATGGTGGCCCAGTTTATTTTCTATGCCATCCAGATGGCCGGAACCATCATGGACACGCAGCGTGGGATGAACCAGTTGACGTTCTTCGCCCCGCAACTGCCCGGCCACACCTCGTCGCTCGGCCAGTTCAAGTTCCAGGCCGCCATCGCCCTGTTCTTCACCATGGACGGGCACCTGTTTTTCATCGACGGCATTGCGCGCAGCTTCGCCCCGATTCCGGTCATGGCGTTCCCGCAATTTCACGCCGGGTTGGAAGGAGTGATCAATCAGATCATTCGCCTGAGCGCCGATGCCCTGGTGATCGGGGTGAAACTCGCCGCCCCGGTGCTGGTGGCCCTGTTCCTGATCGACGCCGCCTTCGGCGCCCTCGGCAAAGTCGCCGGCCAGATCAACGTCCACAACGAAAGCCAACCCGTTAAGAGTCTGGTGGGGCTGGTGGTGTTCTTGTTTGCGGTTGCATTCCTCATGGAACAACTCCGCGGCCACTTCCTGGTGATGCTGCAGAATATCCGCGAGATCACCCTGGGAATCGCGTAGGGCTGACGGATGCGGAATGCGCGTCCCGGCCACATAATAGCCACCGTTGCGCTGTTCGATGTACTCGCTGTGGGCGAGATTGACAAGGCGCGAGGGCGAGACCACCGGCTCGCTCACTGATACGACCGGATGGTCCTCGACAGCGCTTCCACCTGGCTCTCCACCTTTTCGAGCGTCGCCATTCCGGTCTTGAACTGGCACATCACCGGGCGCAGCGATTCCACTACGGGGCAGTCGCCTAGGCCGTACTGTTTGACTTGGCCTTTATAGCGCGGATCGAAGTTCGGCGCGCGGTCGCGGCTGCCCAAGAACTCCATCGATTGAAAGATCGGCTCGAGGTGTACCGGACACCACATGCCGTAGAGTCCGTCGCCGCCCATCTCGATGAAACGCGCGCGAAACTCGCGCCAACTGGCGCCCAGTCCCTTCTCGTCCAGTTTGCAGGAATAGCACCAATACGAATGCGTGAGGCCCTCCGGAACGAAGGGCGGCGTCAGCCACTCGCACTTCTCGGCACGGATCACCTCCTCGTAACTCGCCGCGATGTAGCGGCGAGCGGCGACCAGGTAGTCCAGCCTTTCCAGTTGTCCCAGCGCGACGGCGGCCTGCAACGCCGACATCCGGAAGTTGTAGCCCATCCGGTCATGGCGCAGATAGGTCCAGTCCTGGCGTTCATCGCGAGGGATCATGGTGGAACCGGGCCGCGCGCCGATGGTGCGATAGCCCTGAACCGCCGCCTTTCGAATCCCCACCGCTAGCGCTTCGTCCGATGTCGTGACCGCGCCGCCATCGCCGCCGGACGTCATGTGCTTGGAGCCCTGGAAACTGAAACTGCCGGCGTGGCCAATGGTCCCGGCGAGACGTCCCCGATGTTCGGCCAGGAAGCACTGAGCGCAGTCTTCGACCACCCCTAATCCATGCTGTTTGGCAAGGGGCATCAAGCGGTCGAAATCGGCCGGCAAGCCGTAAACGTGGACCGGGATGATGGCCCGGGTATGTTCCGTAATCTTGCGCGCCACGTCCTCCGGATCGATGTTGAACGTGTGGGGATCGATGTCGGCGAACACCGGCACGGCGCCGCATTGCAGCACGACAAAGGCCGTCGCCGCCATCGTGAGGGAAGGAACGATCACTTCGTCGCCCGGGCCGACCCCGAGAGCGAGCAGGCTCGACAGCATGGTTCCCGAACCGGAGTTGTGGCTGATGGCAAAAGGAACGCCGAAGCGCCCGGCGAAGGCCACCTCGAAGCGCTCGAGCATGCGGGCTGACTCGCGGTTGCCGAATCCGTCAGCGAGGACTTCTTCCACGTAGCGGCGGTCGGCTTCCCCGACGCGGCGGGGCGGCAGGTGGCGGAAGATCTCCCGCGCGGAGGTTGCAGTGAGGGTCGGAGTGCTCATCAATGAACCGACTGTATCGTTTGAGCGCTGGCCTCGCAACCACGATGTCGCCGGGACGATCGGCCGCCGGTTTGCGTCTACACTGGAGCAATCAGGAGGATTGCGAATTTGCATTGGGTCATTGCCTGTCTTCTGAGACTTCCGCTCGCCCTCGCCGGCGGCAATTGGCCGCAGTGGCGAGGGCCGAATTCGTCCGGTGTGTCGGACGACCCTAAACTGCCGATCGAATGGAGCGGGACGAAGAACATCGCCTGGAAGACGGCGATTCCCGGGCAGGGCCATTCCTCGCCGGTAGTCTGGGGCGACCGGATCTTTCTGACAACCGCCATTGAAGGCGACGTCATTCCCGGCGCGCAGCCACCCAGGCACACCTTCGGCGGCAAGGAGTTCAAGCACCCTTCAGCGATGGGCGCGGACCGGGCCCATCGGATGGTTGTCCTGTGCCTCGACCGAAAGAGCGGCCGCATTCTCTGGGAGCGCGTCGCGTATGACGGGCGGGTGTTCGACGACCGGCACAAGAAGGCGACGTATGCCAACCCTACTGCCGTGACCGACGGCAGAACCCTCTATGCTTACTTTGGCAGCGAGGGACTGTTCGCGTACGACTTCGAGGGCACACTGCTGTGGAAGATGTCTCCAGGAAAGATCATGGCGGTTGGCCTGGGGGTCGCCAGTTCGCCGGTACTGGACGCGGACCATTTGTTCCTTCAGTGCGACTTCGACAGCGGACCCGGGTCCTTCCTCCTGGCCGTCGACAAGAAGACCGGGAAGGAAGCATGGCGCGTCGAACGGAAGAATCAGGCCAGTTGGTCCACGCCGATCCTGCTTGAAACCAAGGGCCGGAAGGAACTCATCGCGAACGGCACCGAAGCGGTGATCGCCTACGATCCGGCCACGGGTAAGGAACTATGGCGGTCGAAGGGCGTGGCCGGCAACGCCGTCCCCAGTCCGGTGGCGGGGCACGGAATGGTGTTTGTGGCTGCCGGTTATCCCGAGAAACGTGCGTATGGAATTCGCCTCGGTGGGCACGGCGACATCAGCGAGAAGCCGGAGTTTGTCTGGTCGTATGACAAGGGCGTCGGTTACGTGCCCTCGCCCATCCTCTACGGCGACTTCCTCTATGTGATGTCAGATCGTGGCCTGGTCACCTGTCTCGATGCGAAGACCGGCCAACGCCGCTACGAAGGCCAGCGCGTCCCGAAGCCCGCCACCTTCACATCGTCGCCGGTTGCCTACGGTGGCAAACTATTCCTGACGAGTGAAGACGGGGAGACGTTCGTTCTGAAGGCCGGCCCGGTCCATGAAGTCCTGGGGACGAATTCGCTGGGAGAAGCCGTCTACGCCTCGCCCGCAATGGCTGACGGGCGCCTGTACATTCGCGGCGTCCAGCACCTGTTCTGTGTTCGAGAAGGCGCCGACTGAGGCCCGGCAGCCATGGCTGCTAAGATTCGGGAAGGAATGCCCTACTTTTTCAGACTTCTTCCCGTCGTTTTATTTACGGTTCTAGCCGCCTTTACCGCCGAACCGAAGCGGCCGACCGCCCTCGATCGCTATGTCCGCGAACCCGATTCGAGCTATCGCTACGAGGTAGCCGTCGAACGCAGTGCCGGCGATGTCTCGATCAATGTCCTGAACATGACTTCCCAGACGTGGCGCAGCGCCTCAGAAGTGGATCGCCCGGCCTGGAAGCACTGGCTGACGATCATCAAGCCGGCCGAGGTGAAACACTCCACCGCCTTCCTGTTCATCACCGGCGGCTCCAACCGGGATATCCCGCCGGAGCGCACCGACCCGTGGATGGTGGAGATGGCGCGCTACACCAAGTCCGTCGTTGTGGAGTTACGGAACGTTCCCAACCAGCCGCTGGTTTTTGCCGGAGAAACGCGCAAACGCTCTGAAGACGAGATGATCAGCTACACCTGGGATCGCTTCCTGCGCGGCGGCGATGACCTCTGGCCGGCGCGTTTGCCGATGACCAAGGCCGCAGTACGCGCCATGGACACGGTGACGGCCTTCCTCGGTGATCAGAAGCGGGGCGCCTTGCGCGTCGACCGCTTTGTCGTCGCCGGCGGATCGAAACGCGGTTGGACCACCTGGACGACCGCGGCGGTCGACTCCCGCGTTGTCGCCATCGTCCCTGCTGTCATTGACGTGCTGAATGTCGAAAAGTCGATGCAGCATCACTGGCGGGTCTACGGTTTCTGGACTCCCGCTGTGGGAGATTACAAGGAGATGAAGCTGTTCGACTGGTTCGCGACGCCGCAGAACCGGGCGCTGATGAAGATAGAAGACCCGTACGAGTATCGGGACCGGCTGACCCTGCCGAAGTACATCGTGAATGCCGGAGGCGATCAGTTCTTCGCGCCGGATTCCTCGCAGTTTTACTTCGATGACCTGAAAGGCGAGAAGTATCTGCGCTACGTTCCGAACACCGATCACTCGCTGCGGAAATCCGACGCTCTCGAGACCATCGGAGCGTTTTACGATTCGGTTCTGAACAACCGGCCGCGCCCACGGCTTTCCTGGAAGCTCGAAAAGGACGGCGCCATCCGGGTAAAAACCCACGAAGCGCCCACCGAGGTTAAGCTGTGGCAGGCCACCAACCCGGAGAAACGTGACTTTCGCCTGGAAACCCTGGGTCCTAAGTACACCTCGTCCGTATTGACGGCCAAGTCGGGCTCCTATGAAGCCATGGTCACGAAACCGGAAAAAGGCTGGACGGCGTACTTCGTGGAGTTGACCTATTCGACCGGCGGCAAGTATCCGCTGAAAGTGACCACGCCGGTCCGGGTCGTCCCGGAAACGTTGCCCTTTGAAGAGTATCGACCCGACGTGTCCGTGACGAAGGGCGGCGGCAGGTAACCCTGTTTCAACGGACGGCGTCTTACCGTCGTGCCCTTGAGGAGAGGGCTTGAGATGAAGATTTTTCTCACCCCTTTGTTGATGGTTGGACTCGCGGTTTACGCCCTGGCGGCCGATGTTGGCGGCAAGTGGAAAGCGTCCTTCCAGACGCCGAACGGGGCTACGCGCGAAACTCTGTTCACGTTCAAGGTCGACGGAGATAAGCTGAGCGGTACGGTGTCCGGCCAGCGCGGCGAAAGCCAGATCACGGACGGCAAAGTGGAGGGAGATTCGATCTCATTTGCCGTGGTGCGGAACTTCAACGGCAACGAATTCAAGATGAACTATAAAGGCAAGGTCGCCGGCGACGAAATTCAGATGACGGCGGGGGGCGGCCAGCGTAGTTTTGAGATGACCGCCAAGCGCGTGAAAGAATAGCGCCCGCCATCATCATCCGGTCAAGCTATTGCCTGTGATATCATTCCTTCGGAGAGTTCGTGCGGCTTGTCCTTGATACCAACGTGTTGGTAGCTGGGTTGAGGAGCGACCGGGGCGCATCTCGAAAGTTGCTTCTGGGGGCGCTGGACAGGAAGATCGAAGTGATTGCCTCAGTACCGTTGTTCCTTGAATACGAATCGGTACTGACCAGACCGCAGCATCTGACCGCAACAGGCCTTTCCATCGACGAGATGAACGCGGTATTGGATGCGTTGGCCGCCGTGGTGGAGCGGGTTCAGTTGAGGTTCTTGTGGAGGGCACGGCTGAAGGACCCGGCTGACGAGATGGTCCTGGAGACCGCAGCAAACGGTCGAGCCGATCGCCTTGTGACCTTTAATGTGCGTCACTTCTTGCTCGCGGCAAAAACATTTGGAATTGTGGTCAGGACGCCGCCAGAGGTGTGGAAGGAGGTCCAACTGCGGAATGAGAAGAAGTAACGTCGCACTACGGTTGCAGTCGTCGCTTCTTGATGAGGCCCGGCGAGTCTCGGAGATCGAAGGGGTCGCGCTGAATCAGTTCATCAATGTGGCGGTTGCCGAAAAGCTGTCAGCGCTGAGGACGGAAGAGTACTTTCGAGAGCGCTCCGGCCGCGCAGACATCACTCACGCTAAGCGAATCCTGAAGCGGACAGGTAAGGGCAAGCCGCCGATTCCTGGAGATGAGATTCAGGTGACGGTCGGGCGCCGGGGCAGTTCCGGGGTGACCGACGTGCGCGTCAAGGAGTAAGCAGCGTCCTACTGCCTATTCGTGGTCGCTCCGAAACCGAATCTGCCCCTGGCCGGATCGGTGCACTTACAATCTGCCCACTCCTGCGCGGCGTCCGTATTCCTGATACCCTACAAATGGCATCCGGTTCGTCTCCCTTTAGGGAGGCGCGAAGAGGGAACCCGGTGGGAATCCGGGACTGCCCCGCAGCGGTGAGCAGGAACGAAAGCCGTCAAGGAACATCACCTTGGAAGCACTGGCGCGGAAGCGCCGGGAAGCGACGGCGAGTAGGCAAGACAAGGGCGCCTGCCAAGTCCGAAGACCTGCCGGTTGACTTTGGCTCAAGGCCTTCGAAGGGGAGGCGTGATGACGATTCCATCCGACCGCAACCTCATCGGGCCGAGGTGAGGCATGTCCATAGCAACCAAGCGAGGAGATGGCGGCGAGACGGGTCTGGCCGGCGGAATCCGGGTCCCCAAAACGCATCCGCGGGTCGAAGCCTACGGGACCCTCGATGAACTCATCTCGACCCTGGGCTTCGCGCGCTCCATCTGCGCGATGGTTGAGATTCGAGACCTGACCAAATCCATACAAAGGGAATTGTTCAGCGTGGGATCGGCTCTGGCAACGCCGCCGGAGAGCAAGAAGACCGCGCCGGAGATTACGGATGCGATGGTCGATCGGCTGACCGCCGAGGTCAATCGCCTGGAAGCGGTCGAGGGGATACTGCTCGATTGGTCCATTCCCGGGGAAGACCCTGCCTCCGCGGCCTACGACGTTGCGCGCACGGTCTGCCGACGCGCCGAGCGTCTGATCGTGGGACTCCCCGAAAGGGGCGTGGCCGTCCAGCCGAACATCATTCGCTACGTCAACCGCCTGTCCGACCTGCTGTGGCTGATTGGACGATGGATCGACCTGCGCGCCGGTCAGGACGGGCGCCTGAGGGAAGAGCAGCACCCGCGAGCGCGCTGGTCGAGGGCCTGGTAGGCGATGCGCGCGAAGGGAATCTTTGTCGGCGGGACGGCATCCCACGTCGGCAAAAGCTGGATGGCCACGGCGATCTGCCGTCATCTCGCTCAATCCGGTTACCGCGTCGCCCCCTTCAAGGCGCAAAACATGTCGAACAACTCCTACCCCTGCGCCGAGGGTGGAGAGATCGGCCGCGCCCAGGTGGCGCAGGCGGAGGCGTGCGGGCTGGATCCGATTCCGGACATGAATCCGATCCTGCTGAAGCCGAATTCCGACATGGGCAGCCAGGTTGTCCTGAACGGCGGCGTCTGGCGCACTCTGCGTGCGCGAGAGTATTACGAGAACTTCGACTTCCTGCTGGACCAGGCCTTGGGCGCCTACAATCGTCTGGCCGCCCGATTCGAATACATCGTCATCGAGGGCGCGGGCAGCGTGGCGGAACTGAACCTGCGCGACCGCGACCTGGTGAATTTCGGGTTGGCCCGCCGTGTCGGGTCGCCCGCACTACTGGTCGCCGATATCGACCGCGGCGGAGTTTTTGCGTCCGTCATCGGTACCCTGTGTCTGGTCGACCCGGAGGAGCGCGACCTGGTACGCGCTTTCGCCGTGAACCGCTTTCGCGGCGACCCTGCCCTGTTTCAGGACGGCGTCCGGATCCTGGAGAGGAAAAGCGGAAAACCCTGCCTGGGCGTCTTTCCGATGGCCCCGGAGATTGAACTGGACGCGGAAGACGGCGTCTCGCTGGAAGATCCGGTCACCGATTCGAGGACGCCTCGTCTACCCTTGCGAGTCGGAATCGTGCGGTTTCCGCGCATTTCGAACTTCACCGATTTCCGCCTGATGGGTGGAGCGCACTGGCTGACCGCACCGGTCGACGAACACTTCGATGTCGTCATTCTCCCCGGCACCAAGAGCACGCTGGCCGATCTTGCCTGGCTGCGCGCGCGAGGGCTCGACGACTGGCTGAATCGGCAGCACCGGCAGGGAGCGCGGCTGATCGGAGTCTGCGGAGGCTATCAGATGCTGGGCGAACACGTCGACGATCCCCACGCGGCGGAGTCGGAGCGAGGATCGGCCGCCGGCCTCGGCTTGTTGCCCGTCCGCACCGTGATGGAGCGCGAAAAGACGACTCGGGTGGTCGAGGCCGCCACGCCGGGCGGCGTGACGTTTTCCGCCTACGAGATTCACATGGGCCGGACTGACACGTGCGCGGAGATGCGACCCTTCGCGACCCTGGCGGATGGGACTCCGGAGGGGGCGCGGCACGGCCGTGTGCTGGGCACCTACCTGCACGGCGCGCTGGAGCATCCGGCGGTGCTCGCAGAAGTTCTCGGATGTCCGGTGGCGATGCCCTCGCCGAAAGTGCTCCATTATGATCGCCTGGCCGAATGGTTTCGCGGCCATGCGGATGTCGCGGCCTTCGAGGAGTTGTACCTGTGAATCGCGCCGTGCATGGGGGCAACCTGTTTCGAGCCGCTGCGGACCGGGGCTGGGATTGGCGCGAAATCGCCGACTTCAGCGCCAGCATCAATCCGCTGGGGCCGTCGCCCCTCGTCCGCCCCGCAATCTGCGAAGCAATCGACCGCATCGTCCATTATCCGGAGCGGGAGCCTTCGCGCTTGCGGCGGCAGTTGGCACGGCACTGGAATGTGGCCGAAGACCAGATGCTGCTGGGAAACGGCGCCACGGAACTGCTGCACTTCTTCGCGCGCGTCTGGAGAAACCGGCAGGTGACGCTCGCCGCGCCGGTCTTCTCGGAGTTTCACCGCGCCTATCCGAATGCCCGCCTGGCAGCCGCGGACCGGATGGACGACTGGCCGACCGACCATTTTCTGGTGATCACCCAGCCCAACAATCCAACCGGCGCCGTGTATCCGTTCCTGCGCCTGAGAACCTGGCTCCGAGATACGGCCGGGCCCGTGATGGTGGACGAGTCGTTCCTCGAGTTCACGGGCGTCGAGTCGGTTGCGAGCTTGATCGGCGAAAGGCCGGGGCTTTTCGTGCTCCGCTCGCTGACCAAATTCCATGCCTTGCCGGGCCTGCGAATCGGCGCGTTGATGGGGGCCGCCGAGGCGATGGACCGCATGCGCGCTCAGCGGGAACCCTGGCAGGTGAACGTGCTGGCGGAGGCGGCGGCGCTGGCGGCACTGGAGGATGAAGAGCATCAGCGCCGGACGGTGGAGTTCGTCCGGCAGGAGCGAGCCTGGCTGACGGAGCGTCTCACGGAGTTGCCCGGCGTCGCGCCCGAGACCTCATCGGCCAATTATGTTTTCACGCATCTAGCCGGTTCGTCCGCGGGGTTGTGCCGGTTCCTGTTCGACCGCAAGATCCTGGTTCGCGACTGCGAAGGATGGCCGGGGATTGAAGGCTCCGCCGTGCGGGTGGCCGTGCGCACCCGCAAGGACAACGAACGGCTGCTGGCCGCCTGGAGGGAATACCCGTGCGGCCGCTAATCCTGCTGCTGCTCGTGTGCGGCGTCGCGTTTGCGGCGCCTCCGGTGCGCATTATTTCCACGGCGCCGAGCATCACCGAGACACTGTTCGCCCTCGGCTTGGGCGACCGGGTGATCGGAGTGTCCAACTACTGTCATTACCCTCAGGAAGCCACCGCTCGCCCGAAGGTCGGCAGTTATCTGCGACCGAACGTGGAAACCATCGTAGCCCTGAAGCCCGATCTTGTCATCCTGCAAAAGATCCCCAACGGCAGCGCGGAACAACTCGAGCGGATGGACATTCGGGCGCTGGTGGTGGAGCATGGGAATCTCGCGGGCATGTTCGCGGCGATTCGAGCCATCGGCGGCGCGACGGGAGTTTCGCCCAAAGCGGAAGCGCTGATTCGCGAAATGGACGCGCAACTTGGCCGCATCCGGGCCCGTACGCGGAACCTGTCTCGCCGAAGTTTGCTCTTCGTCGTCGGCCGCGCACCGGGACGGCTGGAAGGCCTGATTGCGGTCGGAAAAGGTTCGTACCTGAACGAACTGATGGACGCGGCGGGCGGGCAGAACGCGCTTGCGGACAGCATCTCGGAGTACCCCAGGATCTCGCTCGAGACGGTGCTGGCGAGGAATCCCGACGTCGTCGTCGATATGGGCGACATGGCGGACACGACTTCGGTGACCGAGTCGCACAAACAGGCAGTCGTCGCGTTGTGGAGTCAACGGCCGTCGCTCAAAGCCGTGGCCGGCAAACGGGTGTTCGCGGTAGCTTCGGACATTTTTGTCGTACCCGGCCCCCGCGTCGCCGAGGCGGCCCTGGCCTTCGCGCGCATGCTGCACCCGGAGGCGGGCTTGTGAGTGCGCTCTTCCAGGTAGCGGAAGCCGGGTTCGCCTACAACGGGACCCGGGTGCTCGCCGATGTCTCGTTCAGCCTGCCCGCCGGTGAACTGGTGACGGTGGCAGGTCCCAACGGGGCGGGAAAGTCTACGCTGTTGACGATTCTCGCCGGCCTCCGCGCGGGCTACACGGGCCAGTGCCGGTACCGTAACGTTGAACTGCGGCAATGGTCCAGGCGGGAATTCGCGCGGGAGATCTCGTTCGTTCCGCAGAGCGTGCGGATCGAGTTTCCCTTCACGGCGGAGCAGGTCGTGCTGATGGGCCGGACTCCATACTGCCATGGCCTCAACGAGAGCGCCGAAGACTGGACCTCGGTCGAGCGCGCCATGGAGATGACCGACACGGTGGAGTTCCGCCACCGCGACTTCCGTTCGCTCAGCGGGGGCGAGCGGCAGCGGGTGATTCTGGCTTCCGCCCTCGCGCAAACGCCCAAGGTCTTGCTGCTCGACGAACCCGCCGCCTACCTCGACCTGCGCCACCAACTGTCGCTATACGACCTGTTGCGAAGCCTTTGCCGGGAAGGCCTGCTGGCGGTGGCCGTGACGCACGATCTGAATCTTGCGGCGGCGTACAGCGACCGGGTGCTTCTGCTGCACCAGGGGAAGCTGGTGGAAGACGCGACGCCCGGCGCGGCATTCTCTCGGGAGCGGATCGCGGAGGTGTTTGGCGTGTGGACCGACGTGCACTCCGGCGAAACGGGACGTCCCTGGATCGTGTATGGGCGATAAGGGCCGGGGTCAGGCGATTGGCCTTTCGATCGCGTTGGCGGGGGCAGCGCTGCTGGTGATGCCGCTGGTTGGACCTACACCGCTCGATTGGGCCCGTGCCTGGCGGGAGTCGTCGATGGACAGGCAAGTTCTGATCGAACTCCGAGTGCCTCGCGTCCTGCTGGGAATGCTGGCCGGGGGGTGCCTCTCGCTGGCCGGCGCCTTGTTTCAGGCGCTGCTGCGGGACGCGCTGGCCACGCCCTATACTCTGGGCGTTTCGAGCGGCGCTTCGCTGGGCGCAGTCGCCGCGATCTGCCTGGGCTGGGAATTCGGCGGCGTGTTGCCGGCCGTCTGGCTGGCCTCGTTCGGCGGCGCCATCGGCGCTCTGCTGCTGGTTCTCACGATTGCGTCGGAAGGACGGCGGATGTCATCCTTTACCCTGCTGCTCGCCGGCGTCACCATCAACAGCATGTGCCTGGCCTTAATCCTGTTTCTGCACAACCTGGCGAGCTTCGGCCAGTCGTTCTCGATCAGCCGATGGCTGATGGGCGGGGTCGAATCCGTCAGCTACGAGACGCTCGGGTGGCTGGGTTGTGTGACGCTCGTGGTCTGCCTACCGATCTTGCGCTGGTCCCGCGAATGGAACCTGCTGGCGGTGGGCGAAGAATGGGCGGCCGCGCGTGGCGTGGCGACGGGGCGACTGCTGTTGGTGGGATATGTAGGCGGATCTCTCCTGACAGGCGCTGTCACGGCGTTGACCGGGCCGATCGGCTTTGTCGGCCTGATTGTTCCCCACGCGCTCCGCTTGCGGGTCGGCGCGGATCACCGCGTGCTTCTCCCTTGCTCATTCTTCACCGGCGCGGCCTTTCTGGCGGTCTGCGATGCGCTGGCGCGAACCATGCTGGCCCCCACCGAGGTCCCGGTCGGCGTGATCACAGCTTTGTTTGGCGGGCCGTTCTTTATCTGGCTGCTGCGCACCCGGAGGCGCAGCCTTTGGTTATGAGACGATGCCGTCGATCCTGATTGGCGGAGGAAGCCGCAGCGGCAAAAGCCGGTACGCGCTGGAAGTGGCACGAACGCGAGGACCGCGCCTCGCCTTCATCGCCACAGCCCAGGCTTTCGACGACGAGATGCGGCAGCGGATCGACCGGCATCGCTCCGAGCGCGGAACCGAATTCACCACCATCGAAGAGCCTCTTACGATCGCGCGTGCGATTTCAGAAGCGGCTGCACGTTTCGACACGATCCTGGTCGATTGCCTGACACTGTGGCTGAGCAACCTGATGCTAGCCGGCGGCTTTGACGTGGCGGCCGAGAGCCTCCAGTTGCTGGAAGCCGTCCGGCAGGCCGACCCAGCCACGGTGATCTTGGTGACGAACGAGGTCGGATGCGGCATTGTGCCCGACAACGCCCTGGCCCGCGAGTTTCGCGACGCCGCCGGCCGGTTGAACCAGCAGGCGGCCGAACAGGCGGCCGAAGTTTACTGGATGGTCTTCGGCATTCCGATGAGGGTGCGCTGACGGCATAATGAAGGATCCTATGTCCCTGCGAGTTCTCATCTCCCAAGAACGGATTCAGCAGCGCATCCGCGAACTCGGCGCGCTCATCGATGCCGACTATCCGCAAGGTCAGCTTCACTTCGTCTGCATCTTGAAGGGTGCGTGCTTCTTCATGGCCGATCTGGCGCGAGCGGTCAAGCGGGATATCATCATCGACTTCATGGGCATTTCGAGCTATGGCGCCCGCAAGTCCACTTCTGGTGAAGTCAAGGTGACCAAAGACATCGACACTTCACTGGAAGGAAAGCATGTACTCATCGTCGAGGACATCATCGACAGCGGCGTCACGCTCAGCTACCTGACGCACCTATTGGAGCAGCGGAAGCCGCTGAGCTTGCGGATTGTCACCTTGCTCGACAAACCGGAACGCCGCGTCCGGCCGATCGATGTCGCCTACGTGGGCTTTCAGATCCCGGATGAGTTCGTGGTCGGCTACGGTCTCGACTACGCGGAGAAATACCGCAACTTGCCCGAGGTCTGCGTCCTCGAAGAATAAGCCTGGCGTCAGCCAGGCGTCGTCGAGGGTGGAGCATAGCCGCTGTCGACGTTGACGCCGTGCCGCGGGATCTTCCGGTCCAGCGCCCACAGGATTCCCTGCACCACCAGCCTTCGAACGGAGGGAAGGGTGAAATCCTCGGGGTGCCCCATCGTCGTGAAGAACACGCGCGCGCCCTTGCGCTGCTTGGTCCAGGCGACGGCGTTGGGTCCCCAGTCCTGTTTTTCCGGATTCACCGCGCGCCCGATCAGGAGCGGCGTCGAGACCGGAGGCAGCGGATTCACATGGTAAAGCCAGGAGCGCACGTGGAACTTGGCCTCTACGCCGCGTAGGATCGGATGGTCTTTCTGGTCTTCCGCGACGGTGACATCGGTGCTGGAGCGATGGCCATGATGGCGAGTCCAGATCTGGCCGAACACATCGCGAGGGAAGTCCTGGTTCAACGATTCGCGCGGGTGGCCCTTCGGGTAGAGGAACGCGTGGGTACTGGTCCGAAGCCCGGCCAGCGGCTTGCCCGATTCCGCGTATTTCAGAATGTGGCCGAGTTGGTTTTCCGGCAGCGCGCGGAAACGGAGGTAAAACACGGCCATGTCGGCATGGTCGAGGGCCTCGAGCCCGGGAATGTCGTTCTTGGTTTGAGGCGTGGGTTTGGCGAACAGGGTTGTCGTCCGAAGGCCGCACCGCGATTCCAGGATGGAGGCGATCATCGGCATGGTGACTTCCGAACGATACTCATCATCGCCGGTGACAAACACCACGTGCGGTTTTGCGGCAGCCAGCAGCGGGGCGGCCGGCAAGGTCAGAAGCAGCTCGCGCCGGTTCATCATCAGAGCGTCATCATCGCAGAAACCGCACCGCAACCCAAGGGGGGATGCCGCGCGCGATAATACGCGTGATGCTGTGGTTCACGATTGCGTTCCTGATTCTGGGTCTGGTTGGCTGCTCCGAACAGAAGCCCGCGGCGCCGGTGAAGAAGGAAGAAGCGCGAAGGCTCGAGCGCGCCCCCGACAGGTTCCGCGTCAGGTTCGAGACGAACAAGGGCCCGTTCACCGTCGAAGTGATCCGCGAATGGGCCCCGCGCGGCGCGGACCGCTTCCATCAACTCGTGGGCGAGAAGTACTTCGACGACGCGCGCTTCTACCGCGTGCTGAAGAAATTCATTGCACAGTTCGGTACCCACGCCAATCCAAAGGTGAGCGCTCTGTGGAGCCAGATGCGGATACCGGACGATCCGCCCAAGGAGAAGAACCGGCGCGGGACGCTGGCGTTCGCCAAGGACGGTCCGGCCAGCCGTACCACTCAGATCTTCATCAATCTTGCGGACAACCGGATCCTGGATCAGACTGCATTCGTGCCGTTCGGGAAGATCGTTGAAGGTATGGAGGCCGCCAGTCAGATCAGCTCGTTCTACGGCGAACTGTCACCGAAGGGGGGAGGTCCGGATCCGAAGAAACTCGAAGGTCTGGGCAACGAATACCTGACGCGCGAGTTCCCGAGGCTCGACTACATTCTGACCGCGCGGGTGGTGGAGTGATCTACGGGAGTTCCTTTGGACTGTACAGGCGTTTGAGCCAACTGCTCACGCCGTCGAGGCCGGGGAACATGACGCGTTCCGTAATATTGGCCTGATCGAGCTTGTCCCTGACTTCCCACTTCAGCGCGGCGGGAATGATGATGCGGTGAAGCAGTTCAGGCCGCAAGGCCAGCCATTGGTCGAAGGTCGCGGTCGGGCTCGACATGAGCGAGAACAGGGCGTACTGGTTGACGATGCGCTGGTCGAGCGACGGCGGTTCGAAGAAGATCACGAAGTCGCCGTCGGAGGCCGTCGCGTCCAATTCCCCCAGGCTGTTCACAAAGCGATCGAGAATCTCAGCCGTCACCAGGTTGGAGCCCTCCTCCTCGAGAAGGTGGCGCAGGCGCGCGGGAAGGAACCGGTGCGCCTTGACGTAATCCACGCACCAGATTACCCCGTCGACATCGTAGCGATTGAGGCTCGCCGTGGCGAAGTGCATCGCCACGTAAGGCGAGAAGGTCCAGTCGAGCAGGCGAGTGGGCAGGCCAAAGTGCTGAGCGGTGGCCAGCCAGTTCCACACCGAATCGGCGGGCACGACGTCGCGGTGCGCGTACTTGCGGAAGTTGCGCAGCAGGTGGCGTTCGAGCAAGGGAAACGGCCCCTGCATTCGCATCAGCGTCGTCTTAAGCTCGTACGCCGCGTCGGACAGGCCCCGGTAGGCGAAACTCGAACGGAAGCGTTGGATGGAAGCATTCCAGCAGCCGTCGTACAGCCGATCGTTCAACTCGGACCAGGTCGTGACCCGAACGTCGTTCATGGCGAAACCTACGATAGCAGGCGCTGGAATTTCGAACCCGCGCGAAGGATGGTTTGGTTCCGTTCCGGGCCGGTCGAGATACAGCCGACCTCGACGCCCGTCTTTTCTTCGAGGTACTCGAGGTACGCGCGAGCTTTCTCCGGCAGAGCCCGATAGCTGGAAACTCCGGCCGTGGATGCCAGCCAGCCGGGCCGTCTTTCATACACCGGTTCGATCGCTTCGATTTCGCGCGACGTCGCGGGCATCTCGGTGAGCGGCGCGCCGTTCAGCCGGTAGCCGGTGCAGACGGGGATCTCGTCCAGGCCGTCCAGCACGTCGAGTTTGGTGATCACCATGCTGTCGAAGCCGTTGACCATCGCCGTGTACTTCAGCAGCGGGACATCGAACCAGCCACACCGCCGGGGCCGTCCGGTGACCGAACCGAACTCGCGGCCAACGTTGCGGATCTTGTCTCCCAGCGGCCCGTGGTCTTCGGTAGGAAACGGGCCTGCTCCGACGCGGGTGATGTACGCCTTGGAGATGCCGACCACGCCGTGAATCCGGGTGGGTGCAACCCCGGCGCCTGTGCAGGCTCCACCGGCGGCCGCGCTCGAGGAGGTCACAAACGGGAACGTCCCGTGGTCGACATCCAACATGGTGCCCTGTGCGCCTTCAAACATCACGCGCTTGCCTGCGTCCATGGCGCGGTTGATCAGCGCGGAGGTGTCGCAGACCATCGGCCGCAGCCGTTCGGCATACTCCAGGTATTGCCTTCGAATGGAGTCGACATCCATGGGTTCGTAAATGTCCAGCGCGCGTGCGATCGCTGCCTTCTCTTCGACGAGGCAGGCCAGTTGCGACGCAAAGAATTCGCCATCCAGCAAGTCGGCGATACGGATGCCGCGGCGCCCGGTCTTGTCTTCGTAGGAGGGTCCGATGCCCCGCGAGGTGGTGCCGATCGATGTCCGGCCGGGCCGGCCCTCGGACATCTTCTCCATCATCCTGTGGTGCGGAAAGATTACGTGCGCGCGATTACTGATCGCCAGCCGCTGCCGGGCCGGCACCCCGTTCTTTTCCAGTGTCTCGATCTCGGCAATCAGCGCCGCGGGATCGACCACCAGGCCGTTGCCGATCACCGCCAGTTTTCCTTCCCGCAGAATGCCGGAGGGAATCAGTTTCAGGATAAACGTCTGCTCCCCTACCTTGACGGTGTGGCCGGCGTTGTGGCCTCCCTGATAGCGAACAATGAGGTCGTAGCCTTCGGCGAACAGGTCGACGATCTTGCCCTTGCCCTCGTCGCCCCATTGGGCGCCCAGTATCACAATATTGCCCATAAATGTTTCAGCTCGGTCCTCGGCCGGCGGGCGTCTGAAGGCCGCAAGCCGCGCGCGGTAACGTGGGAAAGCACTTGCTCGGACGGCGCGGAGCCGGCCCCGGGAAGCAATCCAAAAGCCAATTTTATCAGATGTGTTACCCTAGCGATTTATGCAACTTACGGACGTCTTCCTTTCCCTGGGTAGTGAAGCGTTCCACGAGCTGCTCCGCGGTATTTCCATCGGGAAGCTGAAGACCTACCAGTTGTTCGACCGTATCAAGGCCCGAACGCACCTGGCAAAGCTCAACTCGGAAACCTTGCAAAGGGCCGTCGGACGTCTGTGGCAACGCCTTGTGGACGGCGATCAGGATCTGGCGAGTGACCTGTCGCAGGCCATCCTCGTCTGTCACCTCGACATGATCGTGGCCGTGCTGAACTTCCTCGGCGTCCCCCACGACGATGGCTTTTTCGCGAAGGATCTCGACCCCAAACCCTACCTGACCGAGGGCTGGTCGAAGCGAGTCCTCGACCAGTTCAAGGGAACCTATCCGGATTCGCTGCTTCGTTTCTACACGGAGCACCTCGCGTGGGAACTTCATGTTGCCGGCTAGACTCGCTGAACTGGAAAGCGCGACTCTCGATGCGATCCGCGCCGCAGCGACGCCGGACGCGCTGGAGAAGGTCCGCGTCGACGCACTGGGCCGGAAGGGCGCCTTGGCCGCATTTAGCCGCGACATGGGCAAGGTCGCTCCCGAAGAGAGGGCGCAGGTCGGCAAGCTGCTGAACGCGGTGAAGCAGGCCCTCGAATCAGCGCTCGAGATCAAACAGACTCAATTCGCGCGTGCTCTCCTGGACGCACGCCTCGATTCGGAGTGGATCGACCTGACCATTCCGGCGCCCGGCGAGCCCGCCGGATCGCTACATCCCATAACCCAAATTCAAAGTGAGATTGAGGATTTGTTCGAGTCCATGGGCTTCGTCGTGCTCGACGGTCCGGAGGTCGAGACCGAGTACTACAATTTCGACGCGCTGAACATTCCGTCCGATCATCCCGCGCGCGACATGCAGGATACTTTCTGGATGAAGGACGGAAACCTGCTGCGCACCCACACGTCTCCGGTCCAGGTGCGCGGTATGGAGAAGCTGGGCCCGCCGCTGCGCATGATCGCGCCGGGCCGGGTGTTCCGCAATGAGAGCGTCGACGCATCGCACGAGCACACCTTCTATCAACTCGAAGGCATGATGGTCGACCGGGAGGTGTCCATCGCGCACCTGGTCTACTTCATGAAGACGCTGTTGAAAGGCATCTTCCACCGGGAAGTAACCGTGCGTCTGCGGCCCGGATTCTTCCCGTTCGTCGAGCCGGGATTCGAGTTGGACATCCAATGCCTGATTTGCGGCGGCAGCGGTTGTCCGGTGTGCAAGCAGTCGGGGTGGGTGGAATTGCTGCCCTGCGGATTGGTGCATCCAAACGTGCTGCGCTTCGGCGGCATCGATCCCGACGAGTGGAACGGATTCGCGTTTGGCCTGGGCCTGACGCGGCTGGTAATGATGCGCTACGGCATCGACGACATTCGCCTGTTGCAGGGCGGCGATCTGCGCTTCCTGCGGCAGTTCTGACGAGGTCTCGCCTTGAAGTTCTCCTATAACTGGATATCCGAACTTGTCGACCAACTCGACCTGGCCCCGGTCGATCTCGAACGGCTCATCACGATGAAAACCGCCGAGTGCGAGGGCATCGGTCTCGCCGGCGAAATACTTCGCTATGCCTGCGCGGCCCGCGTCAAGCGCGTCGAGCCGATCGAAGGCAGCCACAATCAGGTCGCCGTGGTCGAAACCGAGCAGTACGGCCCCAAGACCGTGGTCTGCGGTGCTCCGAATTGCCGCATTGGCCTTCGAACCGTGTACGTGCCCCTGGCGGCGAAAGTGATTGCCGGCGTCGAAAGCGATGGCATGCTCGCCAGCGGTGCGGAGTTGGGCCTCAATCGCGAGGCCGAAGGATTGGTCGAACTCGTTGACGCGCCGTTCACGTTGAAGCCCGACTCGATCATCGAGATAGACAACAAGTCCATCACGCACCGGCCCGATCTCTGGGGCCACCTGGGCATGGCGCGCGAGGTCGCGGCCTTTTCAGGAAGACGGCTGAAGGACCCCGCCCGCATGGGCCTGCTGCCTTCGGGGCCCGGCACGGTCGGCGTGTCGATCGAGGACTTCGACCTCTGCCCGCGATACAGCGCGCTGGTCTTCGAAAACGTCACGGTAAAGCCGTCGCCGCTTTGGCTGCAGTACCGCCTGGAAGCGATCGGCCTGAATCCGATCAACAACATCGTCGATTTCACCAACTACATCATGGCGGAACTGGGCCAGCCCACGCATGCCTTCGACCGGGCCAAACTACAAGGTGAGACGATCTACGTGCGGCGGGCCAGAGCCGGCGAACGCATCGTTGCCCTGAACGACGAAGAATATGCGCTCGCGGAATCGAACGTGGTGATTGCTGATGCGGGCGGTCCGGTTGCCATCGGCGGCGTGATCGGCGGGCGCGACACGGCCATCGACGATGCCACCACGTCGATCGTGCTCGAAAGCGCGAACTTCCACCCGAGCAATATCCGCAAGACCTCGGCTTTGCTCAAGCTTCGCACCGATGCCTCCATGCGCTTTGAAAAAGCCCAGGACCCCGAGAACACGACGCGCGCCTTGGCCCGTGCGATGGAACTGTTGATCGAGGTATCGCCGGGAATCCGGGTAGTGGGTGGGGTTTCGGATTCGCGGCGCGCGCCCTCGGTCCCTGCGCCCATCGTCCTGCCGTTAGACTGGCTTGAACGCAAGCTGGGCCGTTCCCTCGCACGGGAAGAAGTGGTCCGCATCCTGACGTCGCTCGATTTCGGCGTCACGGTGAACGGGAACGCCCTGGAAGTGCGGGTCCCCTCATGGCGCGCGACCAAGGATATCTCCATCAAGGATGACCTGGTGGAAGAGATCGGCCGCATGGTGGGCTATGGCACCATCGTTCCAGGGCCGCCGATGGTGGCCGCGGGCGCGGTTCCACCCAACAAAGCGCGTCGCTTTTATCGTTCGCTCCGCGCCGCGCTGACCGCTCTCGGCTATACCGAGGTATCGAATTACTCGTTCGTCAGTGAGGAACAGGTCGCGGCATTTGGCTGGAAACCGCGGGAGCATGTCGAGGTCGCGAATCCCATCGCCTCCGACCAGACCCTGATGCGCAAGTCGCTCTGGCCCGGGATTCGGAAGAACCTGATCGACAACAGCCGGCATCTCGACGGGTTCCGTATCTTCGAGATCGGCCGCGAGATCCACAAGCAGGCTGCGGGACTGCCCCGCGAGAATACGCGCCTGGTGGCGTCGGTGTATGCCAAAGACAACGGCGTGGCCGGCTTGTTCGCCTTGAAGCGCGCGGCCGAGGTCCTGCTGCCGGGAGCCGCGACTGTCCCAGGTGCGGCGATGGCCCACGAACATCCCCGGCGTTCGGCGACGGTTGTCTGGCGCGGGGAAACGGTGGGCAGGATGTTCGAGTTCCATCCCGATCTGCTCGAAGGCCGGGGTGCGGTGTTGGATCTTGACCTGGATGCGGTTCAGGCCGCACCCACGCCTGAAATGAAGTGCCAACCGCTGCGCCGCTTTCCCTCGAGCGAGTTCGACCTGTCCGTGCTAGCCGCCTTGCGCGAACACGCTGGCGATCTTGAGAGCAAGCTTGCGTCGCTGGTTCCTCGGGAGTTTGCCGAGGGTATTGTGTACGTGCGGGAGTATGCCGGAGCGCCCCTCCCGGAAGGGCAGAAGAGTGTCTCCTTCCGCGTCACGGTCGGATCAAGGGAGCGCACCCTGTCGTCCGAGGAAGTCGGGACAATCCGTCAGGGAATCATCGACGGCATGCGATCCCAGGGTTATGACCTTCGAGTCTAGCCCTCAATGCTGTTCACTTAAGTCCGGGCTTGCCATTTTGTCCGGCCATCCCCGACGGTCGTGGCGCATGATGGCTCCGAACCGCGGGCGTAAGCCCGCGGGTTCTTTTTGGGCGGTCTCAGTCACCTCTACTCTCGTACAACCCGTGGGCTCACGCCCGCGGTTCGGAGCCTGGCGCGGATCGAGGCGCCACGTCGAGCGGACGCCACCCGCCGGCTCAGGCACGCGGTTTTCCGTAGTCATCCCGGCTGGGGTTGTGGCAGAATTGGGTTCTCGCCACGAGGTCGGCTATGTCTTCGCCACAGGACCCTGCTTCGCCGAACCAGCCACCCGTCGTGAACGGATCGCCGCCGTCTGCGCGGCTGGAAGGGTGGAAAGAGATCGCCGGCCATTTTCGCGTCAACCAGCGAACGGCACAACGTTGGGCCGAAGAGTTCGGCCTGCCTGTTCGTCACGAGGTGCGTGGAAAAAAGGCATTTGCCTACGCGTTCACCACGGAATTGGAGGCGTGGCGGGAAACACGGCGCCAAGGGGCGGAGCCGGAGACACCACAGGAGTCCGAAACCCAGCCTGAATCCGAACCACCACCGGCAGCCGAGCCGCGAACGAGGCGCCGCCCCAGCCGAAAACGTTGCGGAAATGGTTTGCCGCCGCAACCGCGGCTGCAGTTGTCCTGGGCGGCACACTGGCTTGGATCTTCAGGGCCGGGCCGGCGAAATCGGGGGGATCATCCG
>JBJXGR010000178.1:0-6086 GCA_046160045.1 Bryobacteraceae bacterium | reverse complement strand
TCGAGACCCTCACGGCGCTGGACACGAAACTCGCACTGCACTACTCTGGCGTCGAAAGCCCGCTCGCCTTCGAACAGCAAGTGCTCAGCCGGCGGGATCGTCAGGCCAAGTCGCCGCGCCTGACGATCGTCCCCGAGTTGCTCGACTTTGCCGGCTGGATCGGGGTGATTGCCGCCGTGGCGGCTCTGGTGCGGCTCTTGCCGGTTCCGGCCCTGCAACTTCCGCCGCCGGAAGTTCTCTCCTATGCCGTGTCCGGAGCCGCGGCCTTGGCGGTCGCCGGGGCCGCTTGGGCCGGCATTCGGTCCTACGCCGAGTTGAGACATTGAGCTCCGGGCGGGCGATGTCGAGACGCCCGCTCCTGCGACGAAGAACTCCTCGCGCTGGCCTTCTATGGCATTCCCTCTAAGGAACCTTGCCCCGTCCGCCCACTTCGTGAGCAATAAAACCTGTTGAGGACTGAATCTCGCTTCTGCTCCAGCGGCACGGCTTCACTTGGCGCCTTGGTCGCAGAAGAATCTGTCAGCATTGTCGTTTCCCGCCCCTCGATCTCGAATGAGCATTTTTTCGGTTAGAGAGGAAACCGGCGTCGACTGCGAGCGTCAAAGGGGGTTGTGGCCTATCTCCCGTGCATCGTTCTAGGCATCGCGTTAGCGGCTGCCGGCCTGGGGCAAGAGTACCCCATCCTACGCTCACCACATCCGTTTACCGGGTCGCGGCTCCTATTGCCGAATTCCGTCAGCGAAGGCAAACGCACGGCAGTCCTCATGCTCCACGGAAGCGAAGGCGGGTCGGCGTTTCTGATCAAGCCAGAGGCCGATGTCCTGGCGACCCAAGGCTTCGCCGTTCTCGCGCTATGCTACTTCGACTGCCAGCGGGGACTGGTGGGACCGCGGCAGACCCTGCGAAACGTGGACGTCTCTATCGTGACCGATGCCATCGTCTGGCTCCGGCAGCAGGAGTGGAGCAACGGGAAGGTGGTCGTGTATGGCTTTTCTCGCGGGGGCGAACTCGCATTGGCTATTGGAGCACTGCAAACCAGCACTGATAATCAACCTTCGGCGCTGATCGCCCATTCTCCCAGCGACGTCTACAATAGTTCCTGGAACTGGAGTTGGCGAGACCCGGCATGCTGGATCTGTACGCGGGCTTCCTGTCCAGGACCAGTTCCCCAACCCGGGCACCACTGGCACAGCGCCTGTGGGCCTGATGACGAACGGCGAATGGACTTCTCCCAGAGCGCGTGGCTGATCGATGGCCTTACCATTCCGACTGGCCGACGCATCGAGGTCGAGCGAATCGACCGGCCAGTGCTGATTACGGTGGGGGAGGAAGACCAGACTTGGCCGCCCGCACAAACCCGGCGGATCGAAGCTACCATGCGTGCAGCGGGACACTCTCCGGAGGTGCACTATTTCCCGGCGGCGGGCCATGTTTTCGGCGGCGATGACGAGAATCGGCGGCGTGCGCTCGTTCTTCAGTTTCTGCGTCGGTTGCATGAAACAAGTTTCTGATCGCTCGGGGCTAAAATTCGCCCTATCAAGTTGCTTTTGAGGCCGTCCTCTACCAACCGCGCTATTTCCCTGGACACAGGATACGGTGAAGAGGTACCTCCATCGCGCCCGGAAGCAACTTGCCTCGGCCGTGATGGAAAGCAGTAAGATCACACGGGGACGACGATGATGATGGCGTGCGAGGAATTTGAGGATCGCCTGATCGATTACGCCGAGTTGCTCGCGGCCGACCGTGAAGATGTCGACGCGCACCTGGCAGGGTGTGCGGAGTGCCGCGCCTATCCGGAGACCCTCACGGTGCTCGATTCGAAACTCGCATTCCATTATTCCGGCGTCGAGAGCCCGGCCGGCGGGGTCGAGAGGCCGGGTCGCGCCGTCCGACCATACTGCCCGAGTTGCTCGATCTTGCTGGCTGGACCGCCGTGTTTGCTGGACCGCAGATGACTACCGTCCGATCGTGCTCCAAGATACACCTCGGCGAAGCGATCGGTGCAGGCCCTCGGGCCCGCCGATCAACTGCGTCTCATCGCCGAACTCGCCGCGAGTTTGCGTGGTGAAGTCGAGCGCCAACCCTGGCGGAGTTTGCTGGAACTTCAAGGCTTGGGCAAGGAAGTCTGGCAAGGCGTGGATGTCGACGAGTATCTGCGCCAGGAACGCTCATCGTGGAATGGATGGAGGCGCTTCGCGGCTCGACCGTGGCTTTGGATACGGCTCCGCTGATCTATTTCATTGAGGAACACCCGGCTTACCTTCCGAAGATCAGGCCTTTCTTTGAATCGGCGGAGCGCGGCGAATTCGAATCGTGATGCGGTTCATCGAATCATTAGCTTCCACCTTTCCTGGTGGTAGCCTGAAAAGTTGGGGCACGGCCGCCCACGCCGATGGCAGACAAAGTTCACCTCACCAAGAGCGGCATTCAGGCGCTCACATGGGACAGCGACGTCCGTCAATACGTCGAGCAAAAGATCCGGACCGGAGTCCACGTACTGCGTTGCGCCTGCCATATCGATGCCGACGTGACGCTCGGCGATATCTTCCGCGCGGTGGAGCAAGACCCCGGCCTCGTGAGATTCCTTGAGCAGTGGTCCTGGTGCAATGTCGAGGCTTTTCATTCCGAGGCGCGCAAGCCGGCGCCAGAGGCATCGGATCTGTCCTACATCGAAATCGCCAAATACTTCGAGTGGGATGAGCATGAGGCGCAGGAGAACATCCACGTCTCGGGCATCGGCAAACCCGATGAGCACGGCGTAACCCATTACGGTCTTGATTTCAGTCCTGTCAACCAACTGGTCCATCTTCCTGTGCGGCTGCGCCCGGAGATGGAGATCCACAAGGACCACAAGAAACAGGGTGAGGCGCCCTGTACGTTCACCCTCCTCGACGTCCTCGGTGAGATCTATTGGGAGATCAGCTTCTACGGCAGCCCCGAGGACCGCGAACTGAAGAGTGCCGAATTGCGGGGGAGCGTGCGCGAGGTCGAGGAAGGCCGGGCGACGCTGATCCCCTGGAACCCGCCCGAAGACCTCGTGAACTGAGGCGACTGCCGTCACCGCGCAGCATTCGTAGCATCCTGGCGGGGCTCTATCAGTGGCGGTGATATCTGCTTCAATGAAAGCTCCCGAGTCGAACGGATTGATCGGACGAAAATCATGAGCAAAGAGCCCTTTTTGGTTGGCGTTGATCTGAGAGATAAATCGACGGCCGCCAACCTTCTCGATTG
The DNA here is from genome assembly GCA_046160045.1 of Bryobacteraceae bacterium. Lineage (GTDB taxonomy): Bacteria > Acidobacteriota > Terriglobia > Bryobacterales > Bryobacteraceae > CAZGUX01. Next base: position 2,855 of record JBJXGR010000178.1, on the reverse strand, counting down.
CATCGCCGGCTTCCCGATCTTCGTGGACGAGATCAGGAAGAAGGGGCGGCTGACGAATTCACGACATGGGTGATCAGCGATCTCATCAGTCTCTTCGGGAAGGCCAATGCAGACGGTACCGAGGGGTGGGTCCTTTATGAAGCGGCGTGAACAAGCTCTGCTCTTTCTGCACAAAGCGGCTCGGAAAGGAGGCGCTCACGCTGTTTGGTGCGGTGTACCGGTACGACGACTACGACGGCACGGACTCGCTGAACCGGGCTGATACGCGTGCTCTGTTCAAGTCACTCCGTGCGTGGGTGGAAGATTGCCTGCGCAGCCGCATCGTTTTGGAAGCAACCTGAGATGCCCGCTCGCGGTCGACGAACCGATCCGCATGGACCGGCGTCTCAATACTTGCGCCACAGGACGGGAGCATTTTGCTGTTCCACGCCTGGCCGGCTGTAGTCGCATACTCCCTGCGGAAATACAGCCCTCAGTCTCGTCAATTGCTCGGCACTCAGCGGCTTCTGGTACGCGCCCGCATCCAGGGGCTTGAGCGAGCATTTCAGGACGTCATCGGCCAGCGGCGCTCCCGCCGCGATGCGCGGATTCCCGAAGGCCGGGTACATCTGCGCGCATTTCCCGGCATCGGCGATCTTCTCTCCGCCCTCCGTCCAACACGTATCCGTGAGTTCGGCGGGCTTGTTGCGAACCACTTTCAGCGCCGCTCGATCTTTCGCGGTGTCCTTCCTGATGTTGGCAAGCCACCGGTCCATCAGGGCGAGTTTGTCGCCGGTGCCGGCGCCCGGCGGGACTTTCGGGCCGGTCGTCCAGATCACATGGTTGGCCGCACCGCCGTTCGCCTTTGTCAAGCGGGCGCGGATTGCCTGCGAGCGATAGCTGTCGTGGATATCCCCTGTCCGGTCGAGGTATGGGCGTGAATCGAGAATCGGAATGGCGCCCAGCGCTCCGCGGCCAGACTGGACGCGTCCGGTCTGATACGCCAGGCGCAAGGCCACGGGGTCAGCCGTCGTTCGTGCCGCAACCGGATTGCCATCCCGATCGTATCCGCCCACGCGCTCGTTCAGCGTCACAAACTGCTCCGCGCTGATCTTGCCTGCGTTGAACGCCACCAGGCCGTACTGCACCCCGACATTGTCCAACGTCCGGCGGGCGAACCCGTTCGACGGATCGCGCCCGTACACATTCACCTCGTTGTCATAAATGCCGCATCTCGCTCCCGTAGGCGCGGTCGCCGGGTTGTAGACCAGTGTCTTGGGCACTACCGGCGGGCAGGTGCCTGCCGTGAGCCAGCCGGGAGAGAAGAAACGCATCCAGGAGCCGCAGGATTTCCAGGTCGCGTATCCGGAGACAGCCGTTTTCTGCTCATCCGTCCAGGGTTGGCCACCCGAATCGAAAGCGCGCGCGAGCAGGGTGCAATCCACCGTGCTCGGGATCACGGTGGTGATGTCGGGATAGCTGCTCGCGGGCAGGATGCCGTCCAGAAGCCCGGGATAGTTCTGCGAGATCAAATGCTGCTGCATCGAGCCGCCCGATCCGCCCCAGCCGATGGTGTCGACCGGCGGCCCGAACTGCTCGATGAAGTGTTCTTTGACCATCATCAGGGTCTCGGCGGAGATCACGTCGTCGCAATTGTTGCCGAACACATTGAGCGACGACGCGGCGCTCGTATAACCGAGCGACAGAAACGAGTCGTTGAGAGCGCTGGGAGCGCGGCCCTGGCGATACCCCGCGGAGCACCCTCCGCCGAACGAGTAGACGAGTCTCCCGTTCCAGGCCGGGGACGGCGTCCACGGGTCCGGCAGCGGCTGGCCCGGCGTGTGGAGCATCGCGATTTCATAGACGGCGCGATTAATGGTTCCGATCTCCCGGCGAACGACATAATCCACCGTCGTGCCTTCGTTCGTCGTTGTCTGCGCGAGGTCGGCGGGACGGGGCGCGGATGGGTGGAATGGCTTGAACGGTGAGGCGGCCGGGCGGCCCGGTTCCGGCGGCGGTGCAGGTTGCGTCGACTTGTAGAAGTACTGGATTTTGGTCTCTACGCTGCAATCCGCGTCGAGCGGCGGTCCCAGGCCGGCGGCTTCGGTCTCGCACACGAACGGCTTCTGGTGAGGTCCGGAAAAGATCGGACCCTTTACCGGGTGGTTGACCAGTTCGAGCCGGGCTTTCTTTCTGCCGGCCTTGACCGCGAGCGTGTTGCGGGCATTGGCCAATCCCTGGACGCGCCCGATCCAGGTGCCGGGTGCGCCGGCCGCGTGGAACATGGAAGTGATGTCCTTGCCGTTCAGCGTCGCCGTGACGCTGCCGGACGCGGCGCCGCGGATCTCGATCAGAGCATCGCCGCCGCTCACCATGTCAGGCCGGCTCGAAAGCACGCGCGCTTCCAGCCCTTGGGCAGCGAAGCTCTGACCAGTGACCCCGAACAAAAGCGCCCAGACAGCGAGGGGCGCAGGTAACGTTTGCAGACGGGATGAGATCATGCGAGTCCTTTGCACACAAACAACGGTCAACCCGTATGATATTCGACACTCCGCGACCTGGCTATACAGGCTATTTTGACCCAAGGGCGGAGATCGCCTGTTCCACACGGCGGAGCTCGGCTGTGCTGTTGGCGTTGGCAAGGCCGGACCGGGTCATCTGTTGAAGAATGCGGCGCGCTTCGAGATACGAGGCCCTGGCGGCATCCGGCGCCTTGAGCGCAAGGTGAATGTCGCCGAGTACGGCATGCGCTTCCGCGACTTCACCGCGCGCGCCCGCGTTGAGCGGACTGGCTTCGGCCAGCTTTCGCCTCGTTTCGAGCGCCCATTGCAAGTGAACCAATGCCTCTTTGGCCCGCCTGAATTGGATCAACGTCC
>JBJXGR010000177.1:0-7728 GCA_046160045.1 Bryobacteraceae bacterium | reverse complement strand
CGGGCGTAGGCATCATTTGCCCATCCCGAACAGACCGGGTCGTATGTGCCGGTAGGTGAATCGGGTGGGATTGACGGCGCTGGCGCCGCCGCTGTCCACGTCGATCAGGCGCGCCGCGATCGGTTCGTACGCAGCCCGGGGCGCGATCGTCCCTTTCGCCACCAGGATCTTGAGCCGCTGCGGATAGATGCCGCAACTGATGAGCTGATGCAGGCTGAACGGGATGATCCGCTTGCGGGTCAGCATCAGGACATTCGGCAGGTCGGGCGTCGAGCCCTCGACCTCGACCACCGCGGCGGGGCCCATCTCCCAATACTTGATGCCTCCATGGCGCACTTCCGGCTCGACGAAACGGCCGTCGTGCAGCGATTTCACTCGGCCCAGGATGCGCACAGGCTTGCCGTGCAAGGTGTCGGTCCTTCCGCCGACGAGGTGATCGAAGCGCGCGCCGACTCCCACGCGAAACGCCGCATCGGCGGCCTCGGCGTCGGAGATGATCACTTCCCAACCCTCCGCCTTCTGCTTGATCAGTTCCGAGAGGATCAAGGTGCTGTCGCCGGCCGAGCCTCCGCCGATGTTGTCGCCGGTGTCCATCAGGACCACGGGGAACTTGTCGCTTCGCATCGCCATCCGCACAGCGGCGGCGGGATCGGGAAGGTTCAGCTTCAATTGATCGCGCGTGGCCCACAGCATGTCTGCAAGCCGCTGGGCTTCCCGCTTTGCCAGTTCGATGTCGTTGTCGGTAACCACGACGACCGCCGGCCCCATGGCGGGAATATCCGCCCACTGGTAGCCGCCCGGAACGCTGGCCGCGAGAATCCTGGGGTTCTGCTCCAGGCGCTTGCTTTCGTCGGTGATCGCTTTGAAAGGCGCTCTGTAGGTGTTCTGGAAGACCAGGTTGTACATCATCGGCGGGCGCGCCATCGCCTGGACCGGTTTCACCTTGCCGCGGATCGTGTCCGCCAGGATGCGCGCCGCCTGCAGGCCCCGGTCCTTGGCGTCCAGGTGCGGATTCTCCTTGAAAGTGATCAGCGCGGTCGAGAGTTCGACAATCTCCGGCGAGATGTTGGCATGAAAATCGTGAGTGACCACGATCGGGATCTTCGCGCCAAAGGCTTTACGGACCCGGCGGACCACCTCGGCATCGGCATGGGGATGACTCTCCGTCACCATGGTGCCGTGAAGCGTGAGGATGATGCCGTCCAGTTTGGGGCCGGACTTCAAGCGCTGGATGAGTTCGCCCGCCAGCAGGTCGAAGGCCTGGTCGGTCACGATGCCGATGGTCTGGGGGCCCGCGGTGAGGGTCGGATGCAGTTCCAGGCCGTAGCGGGTCGCGCCTTCCATCACCCCGGCCATCGTGGAGTTACTCCCGGCGTTGCCTTTGAGCACATCGGCCCCGCGCAGGATTCCCGCCGCGCCAATGCCGACTTCGAAATCGGCGAACGTGGTCTTCCGGGGGTTGAACGTATTGGTTTCGTGAATGATGCCGCCGACGCCGATGACCGGGGTCCGCGCCTGTGCACACAGCAGCGGGGCGGAGAGGAGCAACAAGAAGGAGAAGCGCATACCTGGAAGCTTGTGGATCACCATACCATAGTGCCGCCCTTCACTCCCGGCATGCCTTCTGGCCCGGCTTGTTCCCGGCGAAATGCGAGTTCAGACTGGAGGCATGAGAATAACCGTCACGTTGGACGACGACGTCTACCAGGCGTCCAAAGAGCTGGCGCAGGTTTCATCGCGGAGCTTCGGAGCGGTACTCTCCGAGTTGGCACGGCGTGGGCTGACGCGCGCGGGTCCGGCGGGAAAGGATGCGTTCCCGATCATGCCTTGTACTTCGGTGGCACCAGCATGCGCCGAAGAAGCCATTGACGACGAGTGCCTCTTCTGAGTACTTCGGAGTGCCGGCGGTCCCCGGCCCTCCCTTGATTGGAGTTATCCTGACGAGGTGCGCGAACCTGCCGTCTCATCGGGTGACCGCCGGCTGATCCAGATCGTGGACGCGGCCATGGAGGAAGCGGTCCGAAGGAGCGGCGCCTGGGTGGCCTGCCGGCCGGGGTGCACGCAATGCTGCATCGGACCATTCGCTATCAATCAACTCGATGCCCGGCGGCTGCGTGCCGGGTTAGCGGAACTCCGGGCAACCGACCCGCCCCGTGCCGACCACTTGGAACGGCGGGCGAATGCTTTTGTTGCGAGGTGGTCCGCGGATTTCCCTGGGGATCCGGTCACCGGCCTGCTGGCCGACGAAGACTTTCCCGACTTCGCTGAGGACGTTCCCTGTCCCGCCCTCGACCCGGAGCAAGGCACGTGCGATTTGTACGAGGCGCGACCCATGACCTGCCGGGTCTTCGGGCCCGCCGTCCTCGGCGAAGACGGGGTAGTGGGCGCCTGCGAGCTTTGCTACGTGGGCGCTGACGACCGGCAGATCGAAGCGTGCTCCGTGGAAGTCGACCCCGGCCGCGTGGAATCCAGCCTTTCCCAGGAACTGGAGCCGGGTCTGACGACCGTCGCGTGGTGCCTGTCTTCCGCACGGTAACAGATCCATTTCATAAGAGTCGTTCGTAGTGTTCTATTGGGGGCGGCGACGGCGGGTCCCGCGCGGAAAGAGCGGTCCTGTATGATGGCAACCGAAGAGAGCGCGCTCATGCTTCTGTCCCCCGGCAGTCAACTCGGCCCCTATGAGGTAGTCGCCCCCCTGGGGGCGGGCGGCATGGGCGAGGTCTATAAAGCGCGAGACACCCGGCTCGACCGGCCAGTTGCGATCAAGGTGGTGCAGTCGGCATTTTCAAGCCGTTTCGCCAATGAGGCGCGGGCAATCGCCTCGCTGAACCATCCGCATATCTGCACGCTTTACGACGTCGGTCCGGACTACCTGGTGATGGAGTACATCGACGGCAAGCCGATCCAGGGACCGCTGCCGGCCGCCGACGCGCGGCGGTACGCACTCGAGATCGCCGATGCCCTGGAAGCGGCGCACGGGCGCGGGATCGTTCATCGCGACTTGAAGCCGGCCAATATCATGATCACGCCCGCCGGCGTCAAAGTGCTCGATTTCGGGCTGGCCAAACAACTGATGCGTCCCGATGAGACACAAACCATTGCCGGGGCCGTCGTAGGGACGCTCGCCTACATGCCGCCGGAGCAGGCGGCAGGCCAGTCGATCGACACACGAAGCGACATCTTCAGCTTCGGCGCCGTGCTGTACGAGATGCTCACCGGCCGGCGGGCCTTCGCCACGGTGGCCGCGCTGTCGGAGGATCCGTCCCTGGCTGCGATTCCTCCCGATCTGAGCGACGTCATTCGCCGCTGTCTGAAGCGCGAGCCGTCCCAGCGCTTTCAAAGTATGGGCGAAGTGAAGGCGGCGCTCTCCGCCGGCGGCACGCGCGAAGGGGGCTCGGCGATTGCGGTGCTTTCGTTCGTCGATATGAGTCCCCAACGCGATCAGGAGTACTTCTGCGACGGGATCGCGGAAGAGATCCTCAACCAGCTTGCCGGGGTCCAGGGGCTTCGCGTCGCGTCCCGAACGTCGGCGTTCCGGTTCAAGGGGCAGAACGCCGACATCGGCGAGATTGGCCGGCACCTCAAGGTCTCGATGGTGCTGGAGGGCAGCGTGCGCCGCGCCGGCGACCGATTGCGGGTCACGGCGCAACTCTCGAGCGTGGACGACGGTTTTCAGTTGTGGAGCGAACGGTACGACCGTACCCTCGCGGACATCTTCGACATTCAAGAGGAGATTGCGGCCTCAATCGTGGACAGGTTGAAGCTGAAACTCAACCTTGGCCGGCGCCAGACAGCGAACCCGGAAGCGTACCAGTTGTATCTCGAGGGCCGCCACCACACCTACCGGCTTACGGAGTCATCGCTTCAGCGCGCGATGGACTGCTATCGCCAGGCGATCGGGAAGGACCCCGAATACGCCGTCGCGTACGCCATGTTGTCCCAGACTTTGGCCATTTGCGGGTTCTGGGGACAGGTGCCAGGCACGGCGCTCGTGGACGATGCTCTTGCGTTGGCGGAGCGGTCGCTGGCCCTCGATCCCTCGCTCGCCTTCGGCTATTTCGCCCGGGCGCAGGTGCGCACGGGGCTGCAGTGGAACTGGGCACAGGGCGAGGCCGACTACCTCCGCGCGATCGAGTTGAATCCGCAGGAGAGCATGTTCTATTACGCCTACGCGGGCAGTGTGCTGCTGCCCCTCGGCAGGGTGGCCGAGGCGCTGCAACGTACCCAGCAGGCGGTGTCGCTCGAACCCGCGGTGGCCGGCAACTGGACGGTGACGGGGTTCACGCTCTGGATCGCCGGGAGGCACCAGGACGCGATCCGCCATCTGGAACGCGCGCGCGGCATCGATCCGAGCTATGCGGTCAGCTACTTCTCGCTGGCGCTGCTCTACGTGCACGCCGGCCGGATGGACGAGGCGCTTCAACTCGCCGCGGAGATGCATCGCCAGACGCGCCTGGCGAGAGCCTGGGCGCTTCGGGCGTTGATTCACGCCGCCCGCGGCGAGACGGACCCCGCGCGTGCCATCGCCCGGGAGATGGAATCGTCGCCCGAGCGGGTGCCGCCCTTCGATCTCGGCCTCGCGTGGCTGGCGGCGGGCGAGTTCGATCGCGCGGTGGAGGCCTTCGAACGATCCGCGGAAGGACGCGACTTCTGGGTGGTGTGGCTGGCCGTGTTCCCGATCTTCCGTCCGCTTCACGGGCACGCGCGCTTCGAGGCCCTGCTCGAGAAGGTTGGGCTGCGGAAGGCGGATCCGATCAGCTCCGCAGAAACCGTGCTGAGGTCGAGCCCTTCGCTCCGCTAGGATGCTGGGGTGCGGATTCGTTCAGCCAGTTCGGGTGCGATCGAACGAAAGTGCTTCAGGTTCCAGGTGTAGATCGCTCGGGCCCCCGATTTGGCGGCGCAACGTAACAGAAGCGCGTCATAGATCCTTCCACTCGTGAGTCCCTGCCCTCCAGCCTTGTGGATTGTGTCGAAGTAGTCGCGTTCAGTGAGAGCGATTACGTTGAGGCGGAGGCGCATCTCCTCGATAAACAGAAGGGCCTGTTCCGGCGGGATCGCCGGTTTGACAGGTAGAGCCGTCAAGCCGGCGAAAACCTCCGCCAGAGAGTGAATTCCGCAGGATGATCTCTTCTTGTTGGCTGACGCGAACAGGCGGAGTGAATCGCGATGATGGGGATGACCTCCCCAAAACGCGGAAATCAGTACCGATGTATCGAAGAATTCATTCATCGGATGACATCGAGGAGGCGCTTTTCCCGCTCACGATCGATTAGTTCGGTCACGGAAGCTTCCGTAGGCCTGCCCTGATAAACCCATACCCCCATTTCCTTTTTGAGCAGAACCTGGGGTCTCACGGGGCACAGAGTAATCCGGTCGCCATCGCACTGGAGTTGGAGCTCGTCTCCAGGGTTTAGTTCCAGTTCGTCGCGCAGCGGTTTGGGGATGACTACTCGACCCGCTTTGTCGATCACAATCCTGGTAGTCATGATGGTGGCCGCCTATGGGAATCTGTACTCACTGAATACCATTCTAGCGCGCTGGGAATGAGGTCCCGTCAGCCCTGCAGAAACCGTCTTAATACGTTCGCGGTGATTCGCGAGACATGCGAGTCCACCAGCAGCGCCGCCGGCCAGGTGATCGAACCCGCTCCAAAGCAGGCGCCGCCGGTCGATGTCTCGTAGTACGCCATCTCCGCACCGCCGTCTTCCGGGTTGAGCCCTTTCGCCAACAGCCGCGTGCCGGGAGGCGCGTGGCGGCTGATGCGGTCCATCTCGTGTCCGGACGCGCCGCCGGGGCAGCGCTCCTGCAGGCTCCGGGTTCCGAACAGATCGCCCTTCTTCAGACCAGTGCCGGCAAACACCCAGTGATCGGGATCGAGTGCCCGGTACGGCGCCCCGGTCATCAGGCCGAGTGCCGAGCACGTCATTCCGAGCAAAGCGCCTTCGGGCCGGTAGACCATCTCCATTCGGCTTTCGAAACAGGCCGGGTTGGTCGGGTCCACCAGGTAGCCGCTGCCGTCTTCCTTGTACATCTGGGTCAGGCAGCGCATGCGCGATTCGTCCGGGAATTCGACATCGCAGGAGTAGCCGTTCGCACCCAGGTACATGAACCTGCCGCCGCGATCGTAGACCCAGGACTGGAGCTTGTCCATCATCAGGCGCGAGACGTACTCCGGATGCACGCTGGTGATTACGACCGCATACTTGTCCGGGTCGAGGACACCGTAGTGAAGCTGCGACTCGGAGTACAGGTCGTACTCGAAGCCCTCTCGTTCCAGCCAACCGAACAGACGCCATTCGGCCGGAGCGAGGTGGCTCGCCTGGCGGCCTGCGATCGGGTCCGTCACCTGTGTGTGTTCCGGTACATGATTGCCCGGTTCCGGGCGTTCGAACGAGATGGGGGGATAATGCTGGTTCGGATATCGAAAACTGAAGAAGCCGTCGGTCTGGTAACGCTCCAGATCGAGGCGGGCGTTCACGGGAGGCACGTCCGGCAGTCCTTCCGGGTGAACGTAATTGCTGCGCCCCCCGAAATTGTTATAAGCGTTCCAGTTCGTGGTGGAGGCGATCACCGCCACACGCGCCTGGGGCGACGCCGGAGCGACGATCCAGGGAAACGCGAAGAAGGCTCCACTCTCGCCCTTGGCGTGCATGTAGTACAGGCCCGAACGCTCGGGACCGGTCACGAACTGCGTGTGGTGCGGATTGCCGTAGCCGCGCTTGTTCCATTCGACGCCGGTCTGGACGTAATCGCCGTCCGGCGTGATCTGCATGGTCGCGCGCGGGCCGTGCTCGTCGAACCAGCCGATCGGCCGGATCAACTCCTTGCGATACCCGTAGCGCCAGAGGCTGAGGTGGTAGGACTCCACGGCATGGACCCGGAACTCGCTGCGCTCTCCCGAACGGACCCACTTCGGCCACATGTAGCCCAGCAGCCCGTCGCGCAACAGACGAAACTGATACGGCTTGGAGGGGTCGGCGGTGATGTCGATGGTTTTCGAACCGAACCCGTCCCGGGCGATGGAAACGCGATAAGGGCCGGGTTCAATTTCGGCGTACACCGCGCCTCGCGGCGTGGAGCGGACCACGACGCTGCGGCCATCGCGCTGGAATTCGAAAAGCGCGTCCGCAACCGCCAGGTAACGGTCGTCGCTGACATAGCCTACAAGCATGCGAGTTGTTGGTTCTCCTGATCTTTCTTGAAGCGGCGTAATCCGAGGATCGTCAGCGTCAGCGCGGTGGTGACGCCGAACACGGAGATGCCGCCAAAAACGCCCACGGTACCATAGACCGGTTTCAGCGCGCCGAGCAAGTAGGGCGAGACGCTGCCGCCAATCGCCGAAGTCATGTTGACAACACCGACGCTGAAGGCGCGGGCGCGAATGGGCACGACCTCAAAAATGCACGCGATGTAGTTCGCTGTATAGAACCCCTTGAAAACCGCGTAGGAGATGACGGCGGCCTGAACCTCCGCCAGTGTCGATCCGGCGGCGATGAAAAAGAAACTGGCGCAGGCTATGCCGAGCCCTCCGCACATCAGGTAGAGGCGCGCGACCGGACGCCTGACCGCTAGCCGGTCGCCGGCGAACGCCCCGAGAATCAGGCCCACGAACATCGAAACCTCGATCGACGACGTCGCCACCAGCGACGCCTGCGCCATCGGCAGTTGGAACCTCTCGCGCAACAGATCCGGGAGCCAGGTGTAGAGCATCCAGACGTTGGCGCCCAC
>JBJXGR010000176.1:0-6021 GCA_046160045.1 Bryobacteraceae bacterium | reverse complement strand
ACGCTGCGCTCGCGAATCGCCACCCATCGAACAGGGAGTCCCCATCCTTTTCTGTCGTCACGTGAGCGCGGAGGTCCAAGGAATTTCCTTATGCTGTGGGTGGCAAGTAGTGAGGGAAGGGTGGGTCTCCACCTGGAAACCCGGGACAGCGCGACTGTGTGCGCGTCGTTGCTTGTGTGCAAGTGGTTGATTGGATTCCACTGTCGTTGACGGAAAGCGGGAAACGCGTTGTGGACGGCCCCGGTTCTCCTGGGGCATACGGGGCATTCTGTTGAAGCAGTGGCGTTGTCGCGGAAACTTCTCAGAGAGAATATGGAAAAGCATACGTCCCCAGGTTTGCGGTCCTCCATCGTCTCCCCAACAAGGTGTTGAACTGGCAACCTCATCAGTTTCCACTCAAGGCTCACGGCTCGCTCATCTTGTCCCGGCCTCGCCCGAGGCATAAACTTAAGTACTTGGCCCACTTATGAGTCTGCCGATGATCTTCGACACTTGCCGTCCGCGCGCCGATGTGCTCGCGGGCACGATCCGTGACGACGAATTCATGGCTGACCTTTCCCGCGTCGTCAATGGGACAGCCCCCGTCGACTACCTTGACCCCGCTGCGTTCTTCGCAAAGAGCTACCCCACCCGCGGGATGAAGGAATTGCTAAAGGCGGTCTGCCTCCGTCTCTCCGGCAAAGGAGGCGAGGTGTCCTCCATCATCCGGCTAGGGACGCAGTACGGCGGCGGCAAGACGCACTCCCTCATCGCCTTGGTGCACGCCATCCGTGGAATGAAAGGTGTTCCAGCACCCGAGACCTTCGTCGATCCGGCGATCCTCCCGTCCGGCGCTATCCGCATCGCCGCCCTCGACGGAGAGAACGCCGATCCCGCCAACGGACTCACCCTCGAGCCGGGACTGCTTGCCCGGTCGCTCTGGGGCGAAATGGCCTACCGTCTGGCCGGCCGCGCCGGCTACGAGCGGGTTCGCGTCAGCGACGAAAAGCACATCGCTCCGGGCGCGGAGACCATCCGCGAGCTTTTCGGCGGCCAGCCCACGCTGATCCTGCTCGACGAGATCTCCGTGTACCTCCGCAAGGTGGAGCGCGCGTTTCCGGACGCGTCCAAGCAGTTCGCCGCCTTCATTCACGATCTTTTCAAAGCTGTGGCATCCACGCCTCGGGTCGCGCTCGTCTACACGCTCGCGGTCGGCAAGGACGACAAGGCCGGCGACGCCTATAAAGAGGAGAATGAGCGCGCCGCTGCCGCCATGTCCGAGGCGGAAAGCGTCGCCGTGCGAAGCACCACACCGCTCAACCCCACCGAGGAGGACGAGACGCCCAACGTGCTTCGTGCGCGCCTTTTCGAATCTGTGGATCTCGAAGCGGCTAAGGAGGTGATCGCGGGCTACTCCCAAGTGTGGAATTCCAACCGCGACACCTTGCCGGCCGACGCTGCCGATCCGGAACTCCGCGACCGGTTCGCCCGCAGCTATCCGCTCCATCCCAAGCTGCTCGAAATGCTGACCGAGAAGACCGCGTCCCTCGGCACGTTCCAACGCACGCGTGGCATGCTGCGGTTACTGGCCCGCACGATTCACCACCTCTGGAGAATTCAGCCGCCCGACGCCGCTTCGATCCACTCGCACCACATGGACCCGGCTTTCGAGCCGATCCGCACCGAAATCAACGTCAAACTCGGTCAAGGCCACTACGCTCCGGCGGTCACATCCGACGTCGCCGCCGTGGCTGGCGACCAGCCCGCTCTCGCGCAGCGCATCGATGCCCGGAAGTACCCCGGCTTGCCCCCGGTAACGGCCTATGTGGCGCGCACGATCTTCTGGCACACGCTGGCGTACGATTCCGCCAGGGGCATCACCGCCGAGCAACTGAAGCTGTCCGTGTGCTCGCCAGCACTGGAGCCTTCGTTCATCGAGCAGGCCCGCGTGCAGTTCGTCACCGATTCCGTCTTTCTGGACGACCGTCCGGGTGCTCCACTTCGCTTCATGGCGGAGCCGAACCTCACGATGATCATTCGTCGGACCATGCGGGACATCGACGCTGCGGAAGTCCGTGCCGAAATGGCCGAGCGCATCCGCCAGCTATTCAGCCTGCCTCGCGGTGAATTCAATGCCGTGCTTTCCCCTGCCGGTCCGTACGAGGTGCCTGATGAAGTCGGCGACTCTCGCCCGCTGCTCGTAGTAATGAATTACGAATCGACTGCTGTACCGGCCGATCTGCGTCAGCCGCCGCCCGATATTGCCGAGATTTTCGAGTATAAGGGGACCGATCGCAAGATCCGCGAACTCAGGAACAACCTCGTCTTCGTCGCGGCTGACGAACGCGCCATTACCAACATGCGCGACCTGGTCCGCCGCCGCCTCGCCCATGGCCTTCTGCAAAAGCCGGAGGAACACCACGTCACACTCGCTGACTACCAGAAGATCAAGATCAAAGCCGATTACGAGAAGCTGAAGCTGGATGTGGCCATGGCGATTCTCCAGTGCTACCGCCATCTCTTCTACCCGTCGAGTTCGCGGATGACCGGCACCCAACTCGACCTGGGCCACACCATGATTGAACTCTCGGGCGCCGGCGACTCGCCGGGCAATGGCCAGCACCAGGTGGAACGCGTCCTGCACGAACAGAAGAAGCTGCTCGAATCCCGCGACACCCCGGATTCGCCGCCCTTCGTCCGCGACCAGAGCGGCCTCCGGGTGAAGGGACAGATGACGACGGCGCAGATACGGACCGAGTACCGTCGCGCGCCCAAGCTCTCCATTCTGCTGCACGACACGCCGTTGTTCGAGTGCATCCGGAACGGCATCGATCAGGGACTGTTTATCTATCGCGAGGGCTCGCAAGTCTGGGGCCCCGGCGATCCGCGGCCCGTGATCCACATCAGCGACAACCACTTCTTACACACCATCGACGACGCGAAAGACAAAAAGCTGTGGCCGCGAGCGGAGCCGCTGGAACTCCGTTTCCAGGCCAATCCCACTACGATTGAGCGCGGAGGTTCATCCGAGCTGGTAGTCAGCCTCAAAGGTGGAGCCCCGCCATATAACTACACATCGAATGAACCGCAGCTTGCTGCCACCGGGAGCGATCAGGCGACGCAGCAACTTCGCGTCCGGCCGGAACAGTCGATGACCTACACCGTCGAGGTCACGGACAGCCGTGGCCAGCGGCAACAAGCCATGGCGGTGGTGACCATCCGGGAGAAATCGGGCGAGATTCAGCCGCCAGTATTGCCGGGTTTCAAGGTTGCAGAACCAGCGCCGCCGGAACTCTCCGCGCAAGGGCCGCTCGCCCAGGCGCTGGCCGATCTGTGGGACAAGGCGCGCAAGGCCAAGGTGGGCAGCATCGCGAGTCTCACGGTGCGCCTGTTCGAAGCCGGCGCCACGTGGAAGGTGCATCAGGCCATGGCAACGGTCCAGGAGGCGGATGTCACGTGCCACTTCGAAGTGGGCATCGAAGCCGACGGCATCGATGAGTTCGAGGTGAAATTTAAGGGGCGTGTGGACAAGGCGAACGCCGTGAAGTCGTTCCTCGATCCTCAGATCCGGGCGGCTAAAGAGTCGGAGTTCAGAGCGGAATACAGCCTGGCTTTCAAGCAGCCGCTTTCGCTGAAAGACGGGGGTGCCGACGCCCTTTCCAAGAGGTTGACGCAGTATGGGGGTGGCGAGGCCTTTGTCGAGGCTATCGCCGGAAAGGTCTAGATGACGCCCCAATACGAACTGCGCATGATCGTCGAATCGACGAGCGTGTGGCGCCTGGAGATCTGGCAGGCGACCTCACCTGCCACGCCCCGACTGAAAGTGCCGGAGCACGTTGCCACCATTCAAGGGCCAGGCTTGCGCATCGCCGAAAACCGCTTGTTGAAGCGGTTAGCACGGGAGAAGATCGTGCTCGGCTCTCTGAAGCCGGGAAAGTCGAAGCGGTGGGCACTCGATGAAGAGGTGGCGCTCACCTTGGGATTGCTGTTCCGCGTGCTGGCCCCGATGAAGAATCTGGACCGCATCCGCCAGGTAGCTGAGGGAGTGGAGAAAATGTCGCGCGAGGAGGCGGGCTACTGGCTCGGGATGGCGCTGCACCGCGAGTACCCGCGGCGGGTTCTCGCGTCCCTAAGGATACTGCTGACAACACCATGAGTAGACGGAGACTGATTGAGGATTGGCTGCCGATCGCGGCATTGGGCGCTGAGTGCGAGAGGGAAGGTAGCGCCGCAATCAAGCCTCCGCTGAATCGCCTGCACGTTTGGTGGGCGCGCCGACCGCTCGTCGCAAGCCGTGCGGCACTACTGGGGAGTCTTCGCGAACCTAACGCAGACCGAGAGAGGTTCTTACATGACCTCGGCATCCACGGGGATCCTGAGCTCACCCAGGCTAAAATCAGGGCGGCAAGCTTAACAGGAGAGAATCTTGGACCTGATCTTTACGGATACCCGCGTGCGTATCAGCATCTACCCGAATCGGTCGAAACAGGGTGCGTTCTCGACCCGACGGCCGGAGGCGGCAGCATTCCTTTCGAAGCCGCGCGGCTCGGATTATCGGTCATTGCTAACGATCTGAACCCAGTTGCGGCGTTTCTGCTGAAAGCAACGATCGAACTGCCGATGAAGCACGGCGTCGCGCTGGCTAAACGTTACCGCGATCTGATCACTCAATTCACGGAGCGAGCTACCCCACTGTTCGCCAGGCTTTTCCCGGCGGAACCCGCCACCTCCATTTCCGTCGATGGTTATCTCTGGGCACGGACAATCAAGTGTCCATATTGTGGCGGGGTTGTGCCGTTGTCCCCAAACTGGCGGGTTTCTCACACTGGCGCAGGTGTACGGCTCACCCAGGATTGCGCAGACGGTGAACGACGCATTCGATTCGAGGTTGTCGAGCGGATATCGGAACATTCACCCGGAACAGTGAAGGACGGCGATGGGATCTGCCCGTTTTCCGACTGCAAAAGGACCATCGACGGCGATCAAGAGATTAAGCCGCAAGCTCAAGCTGGTAACATGGGCCACCAGCTCTACTGCGTTGTCTGTCGAGAAGCGAAGGTAGTTGGCGTTCTGAAAAACGGTCGACCGAAGATCAAGATCGTCCGCGCGTACCGGGCTCCTCGGCAAACGGACGACGTGGAAACGATATTGCGAGAAAAGCTCGCCGCCGAAATAACTGGTTTGCGCGCTCGTAATTTCATCCCGGACGAAGAGATTGACTCCCTATCAAACTATGAGCGAGGCCACCGGCTCTACGGCATAAACCGTTGGACAGATATGTTTTCGTCGCGACAATTGTTAGGCCACGCGATTGGAGTGCAGGTCTTCCAGGAGCTGGCTGCGGGAGCGGAGACGGATCTCGACAGAGCTGCACTCGCCTACCTCGCCATCGCTCTCGACAAGCTGTTGAACTATAACTCCATATATACGAGATGGGACGTCAAACGTGGAATACGCGGGACGTTCGACCAGCATAATTATGGCTTCCAATGGAGTTATGCAGAAATGGCACCTGCGATCACTGGGGGTGGATACAAGTGGGCGACGTATGAAACCGAGCGAGCCATGTCCGAGTTGATCGGACTCGTGGGTCATTCGTCTGAAAACCCTCTCTTTGCGGCCGCGGAGAGACACGCGGACGTGAACGTGACTTGCGAATCAGGGGACCAACTCTCGATTCCACACTCCTCAGTGGATTGCGTTGTGATGGACCCGCCGTACTATGACAATGTCATGTACGCGGAGCTTTCTGATTTTTTCTACGTTTGGCTAAAACGCACCGCGGGGCTGCTCTATCCGCACCTATTTGCATCGCACCTCACAGACAAAGACCGCGAAGCGGTAGCCAATGCCGCGAGGTTTGCCGGGCAGAAGGGTGGTGCGAAGAACCTCGCCGGACGCGACTACCAGCACCGGTGGAGTGGGCCCCTAAATTGAGACAACCGGTTAAGACTCACTTTTCATTAAATGGAGAAGAGAGTCATGGGCCAAACACGAAGGAAGTTCACGAAAGAGTTCAAGGAGGCCGCGGTGCGGCGGCTG
>JBJXGR010000175.1:0-4058 GCA_046160045.1 Bryobacteraceae bacterium | reverse complement strand
TCCCGAGACACACTGACTCCATTGCTGAAGCCCCCGCTCGTTCGGCTACATGGTGAACAGGCAATTCACATGGTGAACTCCTTTCAGTTCACAAGATCAGACAGGCTTATCCTGGTGTACCGACCGCGAGGGAGGGCTTCCGTAGCCCGTCACGAATCCTGAACAAGTCATCGAATCCGTGATGATCAGGTCCGCGACCGTCTTGCTACGGCCGCCAACTGCCCAGGAGCCGCCTGGACCATTTCAATCGTTTCTAAAATCTAACCCCCTCTGAATCTGTGCGTTGAGGATTTCCAGAACGTTTCATCCCTTGACGCCGTTGTATCCTGCGATCGACATGCCTACGGTATCGCAAGGGTTCATCACATCGGCGCCAACCAAGCGGCCCACCATGAACCGCGAGACGACTAGCTCGGGAAAGCCGATACAGAGCCAATCAAAGCCATCCAGCGAACCCAGTGGTCCCGCTGGGAAATCAACGACTTCCCTCCGAAATTGGCTTCGTTCTGCCGAATTTGATGCTCCTTCTCCCCCGGCCGCATGCATCCGCCCCACGGAGCGGCGAAAATGGGACAGACCTGCCATGAAGAAACTTATCAACCAACCGGAACACGTGCTCGAAGACTCGTTACGCGGACTCGCCGCCGCCCACGCCGATTTGCTTCGGGTCTCCTTCGACCCGATTTACATCGCTCGCGCGGACGCACCGGTCCGAGGGAAGGTGGCGGTCGTCTCGGGCGGAGGCAGCGGGCATGAACCAATGCATGGAGGATTCGTCGGCAAAGGCATGCTGGATGCCGCCTGCCCCGGCCAGGTATTCACTTCGCCCACCCCGGACCAGGTGGAAGCGGCATCTCGCGCGGTCCATGGGGGAGCGGGCGTTCTACACATCATCAAGAACTACAGCGGCGACATCATGAACTTCGAGATGGCCGCCGAATTGTGCCACGGCATCGAGATCCGGTCCGTCGTGATCAACGACGATGTCGCGATCGAGAACAGCCTCTACACCACCGGGCGGCGCGGAGTCGGCGTCACGGTGATTGCGGAAAAGATTGCCGGAGCGGCGGCGGCTCGGGGCTATGATCTGAGCCGCGTCGAATCGCTCTGCCGCCGCGTGAACGAGAACGGGCGTTCGATGGGGATGGCCCTGACCTCCTGCACCGTGCCTGCTGCCGGGAGGCCGACCTTCCAACTCGCCGAGGACGAAATGGAAGTGGGCATCGGAATCCACGGCGAGCCAGGACAGGAGCGGCGACCGCTGATGACAGCGCGAGACATCGCCGAGCGCATGACGGGGACGATCCTGGCAGACCTGCCCTTCCGGGAGGGCGACCGTGTGATCGTCCTGATGAACGGCATGGGCGGCACGCCGCTGCTGGAGCTTTACCTGATGTACCAGGAGGTGGTGCGGGTGCTTGGCGGGTCGGGGATCGGCGTGGCACGATGCCTCGTGGGGAACTACATCACCAGCCTCGAGATGGCCGGGTGTTCCATCACGCTCGTTCGGGCCGGCGAGGAGATGCTCGCGTTGTGGGACGATCCGGTCGTAACGCCGGGCCTGCGCTGGGGCGCGTGAGACATGGCGATTGACACACAACAGGTCATCGACTGGCTGGAGGCGCTGCACCTGGTCTATCGGGATAACCGGCATCGCCTGACCGATCTCGACGCGGCCATCGGAGACGCGGATCATGGAACCAACATGGATCGCGGGTTCACGGCCGTGCACGCGGCTCTTGCCACAAATCCACCGGCGGATCCCGGCGCGGCGTTTCAGGCCGCGGCCGGCGTGCTGATTCGTACGGTGGGTGGCGCCGCGGGACCGTTGTTCGGCACGTTCTTCCTGCGGGCGGCCGCCCGCTGCGCGGGCGCGCCGGAACTCGACGCGGCTGCGATGGTCTCGGCGTTTGATGCGGGCGTTGAAGGCGTCCAGCAGCGCGGAAAAGCGGTAGCGGGAGAAAAGACCATGCTGGACGCCCTACTGCCCGCGGTGGCGGCGATGCGCGCGATATCGGCCGGCGGCGCAAGCCTGTCCCAAGTGATCGAGGCAGGCGCCTCGGCGGCGGAGCACGGCATGCTCTCCACCATTCCGTTGCGGGCCACCAAAGGCCGCGCCAGCTACCTGGGAGAACGCAGCATCGGACACCAGGACCCCGGGGCGACATCCTCCTACCTGATGCTGCGGGCCGCGGCGGACACCTGGCGTGGCATCGCATGATCGGACTGGTCATCGTCTCGCACAGCGCAAAGCTCGCCGAGGGCATCTGCGAATTGGCCGGCCAGGTGGGGCAGGGAAGGGTGCGCCTTGCCGCGGCGGGCGGAACCGCCGATTCGGAACACCCCATCGGCACCGACGCGTTTCGCGTGTTGAACGCGATCGAATCGGTCTACAGCGACGACGGCGTCGTAGTGCTGATGGACCTCGGCAGTGCCGTGCTGAGCGCCGAGACGGCTCTCGAGATGGTCGACGAAGCGAAGCGCCCGCAGGTACGGCTGTGTCATGCACCCGTGGTCGAGGCAGCGGTGGCGGCGGCGAGCCTGGCGGGCGCCGGCGCGTCGCTGGACGAGATCCTTCGGGAAGCGGCCGCCCTGACGACGAAGACAGCAGTGGCCGAAGCAGCCTCCACGCAGGCGGTCGAGGTGACCCTGAAGAACCCCGCGGGCTTGCATGCCAGGCCGGCAGCGCGGCTGGTACGGATTGCGCGCCAGCAGCGTCAACCGGTGACGGTGCGAAACGATACGGCCGGCCGGGGGCCCGTGGATGCTTCCAGCATGATGGCGCTTCTCAGCCTGGCCGCCCGTCAGGGCGATCGCCTCACGATCGCCTCCACCGCGCGCGAGGCACTCACCGAGATGGCGGCGTTCATTGACCGGGGCTGTGATGATGAGCCGCAACAGACCTCCATGAAACCGGTCGAGGCACGTGAAGGATCGCTCTCCGGCATCGCCGCTTCACCGGGAGTCGCGGTGGGTCCGCTGGTCAGGGTGCGCCCTATCGAGTTGAAGCCAGTCCGCCGCGAGGCCTCTGACCTCGACGCGGAGCAGAGCCGCCTCCTCGCCGCGATTCAGGGAGCCAGGGAGGAGACTCGCGCTCTCTTTGAATGGGCACAACGAAGCGCGGGAGAACGTCAGGCCGGAATCTTTGACGCACAACTGCTGTTTCTCGAAGATCCCGAATTCGGGGACAGCGCGCTCCGCCTGATCCGCCAAGACCAATCGAACGCCGAATACGCCTGGGGGCAGGCGGTGGAGAAGGCCGCCGCTCAACTCGGCGCGCTCGACAACCCGTATCTCGTGGTACGAGCGGCGGATGTTCGCGATGTTGGCAGTCGCGTGCTGCGAAGGCTGGCCGGTGCGGCGGCGAGTCTGCCCATTCTTCGCGAGCCCTCGATTCTGGTGGCACGGGATCTGAGCCCGTCGGAGATGAAGGAACTGGATCGCTATCTGGTGCTCGGCCTGTGTCTCGAGCGGGGCGCGGCCAACGCCCACAACGTGATTCTGGCTCGCGCCATGGGCATTCCGGTGGTGGCTGGCATGGGGCCGGCGATTGAATCGTTGCCCGAGGGGAGCGTGGTCGCGATTGATGGCGACCGTGGAATTCTCTGGCCTTCGCCCAGCCAGGAACGGGTCCGCGAGTTCGAGGAGCGAAGAAGCGTCTGGCTGGAAAGTCGACGCCTTGCCGAAGCGGCCAGGCGAACTCCGGGGGCCACTCGCGACGGGCATCGCATCCGTGTGTTCGCCAACATCAGTGGGGTCGAGGAAGCCGCTCAGGCTGTCGAACAGGGGGCGGAGGGCGTTGGCGTCCTACGTACCGAGTTCCTGTTTCTCCATCGCGATTCGGCGCCCTCGGAAGAGGAGCAACTGGCTGCCTACCGGGCGATCGCCGATTCCCTGGAAGGACGCCCCTTGACGATTCGCACGCTCGACATCGGCGGCGACAAGCCCGTCCCCTACCTGGAGATTGGCGTCGAGACGAATCCGTTCCTTGGCTGGCGTGGCCTGCGCCTGACGCTCGACCGCCCGGACCTCTTGCGCACGCAATTGCGGGCGATCCT
>JBJXGR010000174.1:0-13210 GCA_046160045.1 Bryobacteraceae bacterium | reverse complement strand
AAAGTCGCCGGCCGCCGCGTCGCGCTGCCCCAGCATCAACAGCGCAAGGCCCCGGTTGTTTAGCGCCGCCGCACTTCCCGGATCGAGGGAAAGCGCACGCCCGAACGCCGCCAGCGCCTCCGCCAATCTCCCATCGGCCAGCGCCACCCTCCCCTGCTCCGACGCGACCTCGGCGCTGTCCGGCGCGAGCGTTTGAGCCTCTGCCAGCAGTGCCCGGGCACGCTGCGGGGGGCTATGCCTCGACAACTGAATCCGGGGCCGGATCTTGGAAGGTGCGCGCTCGACGGCCTCCGCCCAAAGCGACTCCTCGCTCCTCCAGATCAGCGTCCGGTGAAGACTCAGCCCTGTCAGAAGGAGAACCACGCACACGGGCACGGCGGGTCTCCATCGGGCGGCGACCAGGGCGAAGGCGGGCGCAAAGGCGATTACGGGGAGATACAGGCGGCGGTCGGCGGCCAGGTCGGCGGCAGGGAAGATCGACGAACTTGGCAGCAGGAGAACGATGCCGGCGAGCAGCCAGAAGCCCTCGCGTGCGCGGCCGAAACGGCGGGTGCAAGCGGCTGCCGCGATCGCGATCAGAACCCAGGCGGTCGCGCCCAGCCAGACAGGGGCGCGGTCGATCTGGGGGTCGACAGAGAACCCCCAGGGAATCGCGAGCAGACGGGCGTAACGCCAGAGGGCTGCGCCCTGAGTCCAGAAGTAGTCGCCCGCGGTGATGCCGGCGGTCTCGCCGGCGCCCTGGATCCTGCCTGCCGTGAGGGCGAACAGCACTCGCGATCCCGCGGCAGCAGCCAGAAGGAACATCGCTCCAATCGGCCGCAACTCCCGGGAGTTGCGGGAGACGGAGAGGTGTAACAACAGGAGCATGGCTGGAAAGGCAACGCATTCCTCTTTGGCCAGCAACGCGGCGGCGAACCACAGCGCCGCCCGCCAATGGTTGCCACGCAGCCAGGCATCGAACGCGGCCAGGCACAACAGGGTCGCAATGACAATCGCCCTGGCGAAGATATAGTTCACGGCTTCGGCTTGAATCGGGTGAATCGCGAACAGCGCCGCCGCGATGAGCGCTGTCCGTTCCGGCATCAGGCGCCCCAACACTCTGCGCAATAGGACGACTGTGCCCATGTGGAGCAGCAGGTTCACCGCATGGTATCCGGCGGCGTTGTGGCCGCCCACCTGGAAGTTCAGCCAGAACGTGAGCCACGTGAGAGGCCGCGTCTGAGGGATCCGCCACAGATCCAGCCATCCCGACCCGGAGGTGACCGAAGCGTCGCCGAACAGTGCGTAGTCGTCAAAGTGAAACGGCCCTGCGACACCGGCGCCGAAGGCCGCCAGGGTAAGGGCCGCTAACAAAAGGGTGTCCCGCAAACGACATGGTATTATACGGGCTTCCGCAGTGAAGAAGGCCGCCACGAAATCCTCACCGAAACCAACCGCTCCCCGGCCGAAGACCGCGGCCGAACGACGGGAGCGTCTGCGGGCCATCCTCGGCCGGCTGGATGAGATGTATCCCAACGTCGCCTGTGCGCTCCATCACAGGAATGCCTGGGAACTGCTGGTGGCGACGATTCTGTCGGCTCAATGCACCGACAAACGGGTGAACGAGGTGACGCCAGGACTGCTTGCCAAGTATCCGACGCTGGAGGATTTTGCCGCGGTCAAACCCGAGGTTCTGGCGCAGGACATCCGGTCCACCGGTTTCTTCAACAACAAAGCCAAATCGATTACCGGCGCAGCGAAGAGGATCACCGGTGAATTCGGAGGCGAAATCCCACGCAGCATGGAACAACTGCTGACCGTGCCGGGCGCGGCGCGAAAAACAGCCAACGTCGTGCTGGGGACGGCGTTCGGCATCGCCTCCGGGGTGGTCGTCGATACGCATGTGCAGCGCATTGCCGGCCGCCTGGACTTGACCAGGGAAACGGACCCCGTCAAGATCGAGCGGGACCTGATGAAGATCCTGCCCCAGGACAAGTGGATCCTGTTTTCACACCAGATCATCCATTTCGGCCGCGAAGTCTGCGTGGCGCGGAGCCCGAAATGCGCCGGTTGCCGCCTGGAGCCGCTATGCTATTCAAGAGATAAGAAGCTCTGAACATGACAGAACGGCCTCAAACCATCCCCCAAATCGCGACCCCGGCGGTTCCCCTCACGCTGGAAGGAGCGTCGATTCTCCACCAGATGTTTCGCATTCGATGGCCCGAATGGCGTAAGTTGAACCCGGTAACTCAGCGGGAGCTCGTCCAGGAGGCCGTCAAGGCCCTGTCGCGCATGGAGCAGGCATCGGCGGAGGAAGGCCAGAGCGCGTTGTTTTCGATACTCGGTCACAAGGGCGACCTTCTGCTCGTCCACTTCCGCCGCGACTTCGAAGGGTTGAATGCCGCCGAGTTGGCCCTGACTGCGCTGGGCTTGTCGGATTATCTCGAGCCTACATCCTCTTACGTGTCCGTGGTCGAGCTGGGCCTTTACGAATCGACGGTAAAACTGCAGGCAGCGCTGGCTTCGCGCTCGATCGAGCCCGGCAGCGAAGAATGGGATCGCGAGACCGAGCAGGTGCTCGCACAGCAGCGCCGGGCGATGCAGCCGCGGCTCTGGCCGGAGATTCCCCCGCGCCGCTACCTTTGCTTCTACCCGATGGACAAGCGGCGGGGCGAGTCGAAGAACTGGTATATGGAATCGATGCGCGACCGCCAGCGGATGATGCAGGAGCACGGACTGATCGGGCGCAAGTACGCCGGTGAGGTGAAACAGATCATCTCCGGGTCGATCGGATTTGACGATTGGGAGTGGGGAGTCGACCTCTTTGCCGACGATCCCGTGGTATTCAAGAAGCTGATCTACGAGATGCGTTTCGACGAAGCGAGCGCGGTGTACGCTCTGTTTGGCCCGTTCTACATCGGCCTTCGATTCCCAGCGGGCGAATTGGGCAGGTTGCTGAACGGCGAAGCGCCGGAGTTTCCAGTGCCGGCGGCTTGATCGCGGCTGGCGCGAGGCTCTAGGACGGCGTCTCTTCGCGGAAGGATTCGAGAGCCGGATCGAATTCCAACGCCTGGTTCCAGAGGGTGCGGGCTTCCTCGTGATCGCCCCTGCGGAAGAGGAGATTGCCGAGGTCCAGCAACGCTTCCGGGAAGACCGGGTGATGCCGTAGTGCCTCCCGGAAAAGTTGTTCCGCTTCGTCCTCGCGCCCTAGATCCTCCGCGCGAATACCGAGGTTGAAAGACAGTTCCGGACAAGGGGAATCCAACCGTTTGAGGCACTCGTAAACCTCGGCGGCGCGAGCCCAGTCGCCACGCACGACGGCCACCGCGGCCACGCCGCGCCACGCCTCCGCCAGCCCAGGGTCCGCGGCCACCACCTGTTCGAAATGACGCAATGCCGCAGAGTATTCTCCGAGCTTGAATCGGGCGACGCCCAGATTGAGCCTGGCTTCCGCCCACTCGGCCCGGCGTTCAAGGCATGATTCCATGTGTTGAGCAGCCGCGGCAGGTTCGTCCCGCTGCAACAACAGATAACCCAGGCGAAAGCGAGCATCCACGGAACCGGAGTTGAGTTCAAGTAGCCGGGTATAGTGGGCCTCGGCTTCACTCGCCCGTCCTTCCGATTCGAGGATGAGCGCATAGTTCCACAACGCGGGCTCGTTTCCCGGAGCCACACGCAGAGCCTGGCGGTAGGATTCCGCCCCGCCGCTGGAATCGCCTCCCGCCTGGCGCAACATCCCGACGTTCAAGTGAGGCAGCGGAGAATTCGGCCGTAATTTCATCGCCTGCCGGTAGGCGAACATAGCGTCTTCGGTTTGTCCTGCCTTCTGGCGGGCCACGCCGAGATTGAGCCACGCTTCGAAGTTGTCGGGTTGGGCCTGAACCAGGCGCGAGCAGTGCCGGATCGCGGCCCGGTAGTCTGCCGTGGCGAACGCCTGTGCCGCCGCGCTCTCGTCGTCATTGGCGGGACTGGGACCAGCCCCCGCGCGGGTGGCCTTCGATAGCCGCGCCAGGCTGGGATCGTGTTTGGAGAGGGACTGCAGGATCTGGGAAGCTTCGCCCTGCCGCCCCAGGACTTGCAGCGCAACCGACTTACCTACCAGCGCCACCTGATCGTCCGGCCTCGTGGCCAGGGCCCGGTCGAAAATGGCCAGCGCCTCACTCTCGCGCCGGAGGTGAAGGTAACAGATGCCCAAGCCGATCTGCGCCTCTTCCCGTTCCGGTTCCTCCTCCAGGACATTCGCGAACTCGCTGGCGGCTTCGGACCATTGGCTGGTCTTCTCCAGACAAATCGCCAGATTGAGGCGAGCAGAGCGGTCCGCCCGATCGAGCGCGAGGATCTTCTTATAGCTGTCGGTCGCGTCGGAATAGTTGCGCTGGTGGAATTGAAGGCTGGCCAGCGTGCTCAGCAGAAGCACGCTTTGCTCCTCGGCGCGCTGCATCTCCCCATCGTACGGCCCTTCGCCGCCGCTGGTGATCGGGATGACCTGCTTGGACTGCGGCTTCATGACAGGTTGGCCCTCGCCAGAGGCGCCGAGCGGAAATCGCATCCGACCGGAGTGAGCTTCGGAAGCGAGACGACGTCACGGCCCGAGAGATGGAGAGGGACCGGTTTGCGAAAGCGGCTTCGCATCGGCCGGATTGGGACTGGTGCCTCCGCGGTGACCTCCAAAGCCAGTTGCACGGGTACCGGCTCGAGGGTCATGTCAGGTAAGTGGCAGGGCGGGAGGCCAAAGGAGGTCCAGGCGTCGCGCCGCGGCTCGGCGGTTCCCTCGACGGTCAGAGCCTCGGGCTGGAAGACGGCCGGGTGATGCTCCGGACGCGCAAACATCGCCGACAGCGCGCGCGGGTCCGGTTCGGCCAGTTCGGTAGCGGATGCTACCAGCGGCTGGGGAGCGGCGCATCGTGGTGCGCCGGATTCGGCGGCGGCCGCTGCTTCTGGCTGCGCCGCCGACGCTTGGAGGGGAAGCCATCCTACGGCCGACAATTCGGGATTCGCCGGGATGGCCGCGATCTCGGAGGAAGGAGTCCGCGTGTCCAGACTGCCGCGCATGATGCCAGGAGGCTCGGCCATGACTGCCGGCATCATCTGGCAGGGAATCTCCATCTGGAGCGGCCCCGCCATGTCCAGCCCCGCAACTTCTCCCGAACTCACCGGAGTCGCCGGCTCCATCCGCAAGTGCTTGACGGCAGCAGCCCGCCACGCCCCGTGAGCGATCGCCGCTTCGGTAGTTCCGAAGGAGGGCTCGAGCGCCACCGGCATCGGTCTGCCTTCACGAACGTGGGGCAGGTAAATCGCTTGCTGGGGCGCCTGCAACAACGGTTCGACATCCGGGCCCATCGGTACCAGGAGTGCCATATTGGCTGGCTGCTCCTGAACCGCCGATGAGGTACCCAGGGGGCGAACCGATCCGATCCTGAACGCCGAGAGGGCAGGCTGTAGCGTCATCGCCGGTTCGGATGGCGGATCGAGGGCGATACCGGCTGGCGACAGGAGCGCGAGCGGCAAGATTACCGCGCCCTTCTCAAACAGCGCTGGTGTGAGTTTCGTCCCGCTCCAAGCCACTGCCTCGCCCGGCGGCGCGGCACTGGGCGCCTCCCAAGCCAGAGGACTTAGTTGCGGCAGAACACACCGATCGAACTCGGGCTCGGGCTCAGCCGGTTGAACGATTGACGGCCCAGATGCCACCATTGCCCCATCGATCGCTTCGCCCTCCGCCACAAGCGGCGCCGGCTCTTCTAAGGACGGCGTTGCCGCTGCAACGAGCGGACCTGCCTCCGTCACCGAGAGAGCCGACTCTGCAACGGACGGAACTGCCAAAGCCGCGGCTGTTTCCGTAACGGCGTGTATCTCAGCCGGCTCTGTTGCCGCGGCCTCGGACGCGAGGACAACCACAGGATCCTGGGTCTGCCCTTCCGTAGCTTGCGCCTCGACCGTGGGCTCAATCGGAATCGGCTTGGCCGCATCCAACGCACGGCGCTTCTTTGACACACTCGCCGGAACCTGGATTTCGTCGGTCGCGGAGTGCGATGTCCCGTCTTCCAAATTGGGACCAGATGCGCCAGCCGTCACTCCGGCAACCGGCGTCAGCGCTTCCGTTCCCGGCTCGTCGGGGCCGCCCCTGGCTTTCGCCTTTGCGCCCCGAATCAGGAAGGCAGGGAGCGGAACGTCGTCCAGATCCTCGATCGAGGCGCGGTCAATCGGCTTTCTGGTCTTGAGCCCCTCGCGCTTGCGGTTCTTCTTCAGGAACGCCGGTAAGGGAATCTCATCCGTGTTCGGAAGCGCCTGGCCCTCGGCGGGCGCAGGAGTCACCGGTTTCTGCAGCGGAGGCGCCGGAAGTGGCGTGACACTGCTCTTTGGGGGCTCCGGCTCGATCGACTTGACGGGGACGTCCGGATGTTCGCTCGCGACAACCGGTGCGGGGTGCTGCTCCGTTTCGGCCGGTCTGACTTCCCCTCCGGCCTTGACTTCAGATTGGGGCGCCGGCGCCATGATGTGACGCAATCGATCGATCGCCGCCTGCTCCTGTTCCTGTACGTGCGCCTTCTGATGCGCTGCTGAACAGTAATGCTGTCCAGACACGCGCTGCAGAAACCCCAACGGCTTATTGCAATACCGACAGGTCATTGTGGCTCGATCTCACCGGGAGCGACGGCGGCAAACGGCACTTCAGCCCAAATAAGATTATAGGGATGAACATTGGATCTTGACTAGCTCTTAGGTCTGAAAATCATGTCCTAACACGACGATAGCTATGAACACTAAGAGTTTTTCCTTAAAGTACCCATAGAACTAGAGTTTGCAACGAGTCGAGCGTTTCCCCGATGGATTGGTGCCTTCGTCTGCGATCGCAATCTGCCCCGGTTCCGCTATCCTTCAAAGCATGAACCGCGTAGCCGGAAGACCGCGAAAAAAGGCGCCTGCCGCGGCGCTCGGACTCCACCTAAGTGAATCCACTCAGTTGCCCCTAATCCACGACTGGTGGGTCGCGAGGGCGCCTGATTTCTGGAGCGTCACGAACCTCAAGTATTACTCGCTGTGTGGGTGCGGAAAATACTAACCAACAAAGAGATGACTCTTCAGATAGGGCGAATGGCGTGTTTCACCCGAGGTACCCCGGGGGCCGCAGGGCCGTAACCTCCACGGCCGCGGTGAGTACTCCAGACAGAAACACAAGGAGCTACCGACTCATGAAACCTCTCCTGTTGACCCTGGCACTGTTCGCGGCCGTTCCGGTAACCGCCGCCCAGGCGCCCCCTTCCACTGGAACGGCTCACTGGCCGCCGGCAAGACGATCGAAATCAAAGGAGTGAACGGAAACGTAACCGCCGACGTCTCATCGACCGGGAAAGTGGAAGTCACCGCTCAGCGCTCGGGACGCCGGAGCAATCCCAACGACGTTCGCATCGACGTGGTCGAGCACGCCGAAGGTGTGACTCTCTGCGCGGTCTATCCGAGCAATGAGGGCGCGAACGAATGCAAGCCGGGTTCGGCCGGCCGGATGAGTACCCGCGACAACGATGTCCAGGTCGAATTCCAGGTTCGCGTACCGGCGGGCGTCCGCTTTTCCGGAAGTAATGTAAACGGGAAGATCACGGCGACGTTGCCGCAGAGCGAAGTGGAGGCGCGAACCGTCAACGGAGCGATTCGCCTGACCGGGAGTCAGGTGACGGCGGCAAAGACGGTAAACGGTGCGTTGCAGCTGCGCATGGAGAAGCCATTCACAAAAGCCCTCGACGTGGAGACCGTCAACGGAGCGATTGTCCTCGAAGTGCCGTCACAAACCAAAGCTGAACTGGACGCGAGAACCGTGAACGGCTCAATCGAGTCGGATCTCGCCCTGACGGTGCGCGGGAACCTGAACCGACGTCACGTGACCGGCACTCTGGGAGGGCCGGGTGGGCCGCGGCTTGGCGCGAAGACTGTCAACGGCTCCATTCGGATTCGCACCCGGACCGCGCCATGATGCCTTGGTCTCTCCGCGATACCAAGCGCTTCGGGCCGATTGGGGAGCAGCATAAAATGGTCATTCATGCGTTTTCTCCCGCTGCTCGTTGCGGCAACTGCGCTCGCGCAGCAGCCACCGCCCAAATCCCCACCGGCCGAACCTCCGCCCGAATCCTCCAAACGCGTCGAGCTGAATCTGCTGGGACGCACCGATACCTCCTCGGGTGAGAGCCGCCGCAACGAACTGATTGTCTTCAATCTGATCGACAACAACGTCCTGAAGGAACTCAACGTCCGGCTCGGAACCACGGCGACCCTCGTTCAGGAGTTCCGGCCGGAGCGCAATTACTTCGGCGTGGAGTTCGGGAATCAGCCCTCGGCTGCCCTTCACGTGCCCCCTGCCCGCCGGGCGGGCATTCACGGCAACGCGCACTACTCGCACATGAACAGTGTGTTCAGCGCGCGCAAGTTTTTCCAGGTGGGCGGGGTACAGCCGTCGCGGGAGCACGACTACGGCTTCACCGCCGCAATCCCCATCCACTCAGGCTGGACGCTGCAGGTGGACGGTAGCCGGCAACGCCAGCGCGGGAACGAGAACGGGAATGTGCTGGTGCCGCGCGCGGATGAGCGGTCTCCCCTGGCGACCGACCCGGCCACTATCGCCCTGGTGAGCCGCTGGCTGAACGCCTATCCGCTGCCGAACCGCACCGAGGCCAATGGCCGGTTGTTGAATACGAACTCCCGGCAGACCATCGATACGAATTCGGGGGGCGCGCGCCTGGACGGCACTCTTTCCCCCAAGGACCGCGCGGTGTTGCAGCACAATTACACCTCCCAGTTTGTCAACGCCTTCCAGTTTGTGCCGGGCCAGAACCCGAACACGGCGACGCGCTCGCACCGCGCCCGAGCCACCTGGAACCGGGCGTGGTCCGCCGCGACCGTCACCGATGTCACCGCGGGTTTCGACCGGATCGGCTCGGTGCTCCAGCCGGAACCGAACTCGGTCGGACCGATGATCTCCGTGGCGGGAGTGGCGACGCTCGGGCCGGCGGGCAACATCCCCATCGATCGGGCCCACAACCAGTTCCGCTACGCGGCTCAGGTCAAGCGGGTTCACGGAAGCCACCACCTCACGGCCGGGGCCTTGCTGTTCCGCAGGCAGTTCAATGGTGTCGAAACCGACACGCATCGCGGCTTCTTTTCGTTCGCCAACGACTTCGGCCGCGACTCGATCACCAACCTTCGCCTCGGGATTCCGTCCCAGCACATCATTGCGCTCGGCGATGTCCACCGCGGATTTCGCAACTGGGACATGCAGTATTATGCCGGCGACTCGTGGCGCGCCCGCGCCGGCCTCCAGGTGACCTATGCGGTACGCTATTCGCCGGTGACGCGGCCCTATGAAGTGAATCACCGCAACGCAATTCCCTATGGCTGCGACTGCAACAACTTCGCTCCGCAATTCGGCGTCGCGTGGCGTCCCCGCCCAAAGTGGGGAGTGCTGCGTGCCGCCTACGGACTCCACTACGGCGAGATCTTCCCGACTACCTTTACGCAGATTCGTTTTTCGCCTCCGGGCAGCGAAAAGTTTGTGGTGGTCGCGCCGTCGCTGATCAACCCGCTGAGGAATCTGACCCAGACGGGGCAGCCGCCGAAAGCGCTGGGGAACATCTATACCCTTGATCCCAACCTGCGGACTCCCTACGCGCATCAATACAACTTCGCCTGGGAACTCGACACGGCGTCACACTGGAAACTCCAGTTGGGATATGTCGGCAGCCGGCAGGACAAACTGCTGCTGATGTGGTACCTGAACCGGGCGCATCCGGTCCCCGGAATCCCACAAACGACGGCGACGATCAATCAACGCCGGCCCGACCCCGATCATGCCGAGACGCGCCTGGTCGTGAACGGATCGCGCGGCTACTACGACGCGGCCCGCGCGGCGCTGGTGGTTCCCCGTTGGAGGGGCGTTGTTCTGGAGGCCTCATACTGGTTCAGCAAGGCGCTCGACCTCGGCAGCGCCTATAGCAACACTGCCTACGATGACGACTCCCGGATCTCGCGGAGCCAGTCCGAGTATGAACAGCACAATGACATGAAAGGCCGCAGCAGTTTCGACCAGCCGCACGCCTTTTTGGTTCGCACCACCTGGTCGGCTCCGGCAATATCCGGCAGCTCAGTGTTGGCCCGGTTGTGGCGGGACTGGAGCCTTTCGTCCGTCGTTCTGCTCAAGTCCGGCACGCCGTTCACCGTGCAAAGCGGCTCGGACGGGCCGGGTTTCGGTAACGTTGACGGCAATGGCAACGACCGCCCCAACCTCGCCGACCCTTCCATCCTCGGACGGACCATTGGCAGTCCTGGCGACTCCCTGCGCCTTCTGCCTGGGTCTGCCTTCTTCTACATGAGGCCCACCGACGAGTTCGGCGGCAATCTGGGCCGCGGTACCTTTCGGAAAGGCGGCATCTATAACGTCAATTCGTCCCTGGTTCGCAGTTTTGCGATTGCCACCGAGAAGAAGCTGACGTTTCGCGCCGAATCGATCAACCTGCTGAACACTCCCCAATTCGCCGAGCCCGGTTTTGAACTGGCCAACGGCAACTTCGGCGTCATCACGAATACCCTCAACGACGGCCGCACCTTCCGGTTCTTGCTGCAATTCGGCTGGTGAGGATCGCGGGCCGCCTTCGGGGATCCGGCATGGACGCTGTGTGACGTTCCGAAATTTTTTTATCGAAACAAAAGTGGCCTCGAAGTTCAGTAACTCATTGTTCTGGTTTGACATAGCTCAAGTGACCAGGCCTGATTGAATCGAAACATAACGAAACAAACCCGACATAACGAAACAAACCGAAGGAATCGGGGAGACGTCCGGGGTGGCAGGCGCCGGGGATGAGCGGTGACAGGCCGCCCCGCGAACTGGGAGCCTGCAGAATCGGGCATTGCGGTTGGTATCGCACGAGGCTGCTTTCTATGCTCACGGTAATGGGCAGCGGGTGGAAGGCGAATTCTCGATTCCCGCATGTCGTTGACAACAGGGGCCAGAGATAGTTTTGCCCCTTGTGACAAGAGGCAGCGTGCAGCCGGGGCAGTGGCAGTGCTTCCCTTTTCAGCGCGAACCTCTCGATTGCATCGGTCCCAATTCGCCGTATGAGCAGGTGGTCCTCATGTGGGCAAACCAGATGAGCAAGTCCGAAGCGCTACTCAATTTCGTCGCCTTCGTGATCGCCGAAACGCCCGGACCGATTCTGGTTGTACAGCCAACCCTGTTGATGCCCGAAGCGTTCAGCAAGGATCGGGTTTCGCCACAGTTCCGGGATATGCCGATTCTCAAGGGTAAGATCGCGGACCCAATCTTTGGCGAAGAGCCCCCCTGCGTGCAAGAGGCGAGCCGGAGGAGTTCAGGTCACACGCGCCACAACAACCGATTCGTAGTGCAAGCAAGACACTGACCGCCTGCCGGGCGAATGCTGACAAAACCCGCTGCGGGCGCGAGGCGGAGATCGTGATGCTCCCGGATCGCGTGAACGGCTCCGACACCGGGTTCGCGCGAAGGGCGGCGGCCCCCCGACGGTTTGCAGACAACCGGCCTCTCTTTCCTTTACGCTTTTCAGTTCACCGAGTAGGCGCAGGGCCACTGTTTTTCGGCCGTCGCAGTCGGGAAACGAAACTCAGCACCAGGCGAAATGGGTCTGCGGCTCGCCGGTTCCGCCGTCCCGAACGGGGGCCGGCGCCGCCATCGGCGGGTGTGCCCAGGGCGTTTGCAATTCCGGGTTGCCGCCTTTCGAGAAAACCAGTTCGCCTGCGCCGCCCGCGCAGTCCACCTGCACGGTGTCTCCCTTGCCGAGTTGGCCGGTGGCCACAAGGTTGGCGATCGGCTGAACCACCAGACGCTCGATGGCCCGCTTCAGGTGGCGGGCGCCGTAGCGCTCGTCGGTGCCTTCGGCCAGCAGCAGACGCCTGGCCGCCGCGGAGACCTGCAATTCGAACGCCTGTTCGGGCTGGCGGTCGACGACCCGCTGCTGCACGGCGGCGAGTTCGATATCGAGAATCTTCATCAGGTCGGTATCGGCCAACGGCTTGAAGACGACGATGTGATCAAGGCGGTTCACAAACTCCGGCGTGAAGTGACGGCGGGCCGCCGCCACGCCACTGCGGTCGATCTTGTTGTTCAGTTCGCCCGGCTGCGAAGTGGCGGCGGAGGCGAAACCGAGGCGTGGAGACAGCAGGGCGTTCATCTCCTTGGCGCCCAGGTTGCTGGTCATGAAGATCATGGCGTTGGAGAAATTGACCTTCTTGCCGTCGCCGAGGGTAAGTGTCGCCTTGTCGAGGATGCCGAGCAGCAGGTGCCACAGCGCGTCGCTGGCCTTCTCGATCTCGTCGAAGAGCACGAAGCTGATCTTCGCCGAAGGGGTCAGATACTGATCGATCGTTTCCTGGCAAAGCAATGGCTTGGTCTCGCGGTGGCCGAGATAGCCCGGAGGCGAGCCGATCAGC
This sequence comes from Bryobacteraceae bacterium, assembly GCA_046160045.1. Classification (GTDB taxonomy): domain Bacteria; phylum Acidobacteriota; class Terriglobia; order Bryobacterales; family Bryobacteraceae; genus CAZGUX01. The sequence goes on along the minus strand of JBJXGR010000174.1, from coordinate 787 downwards.
TTGGCGATTTCGTGGCTATGCTGGAACTCGGCGCAGTCGATCTTGGTGATGGCGCCGGGCGTTCCGAGCACCGCTTCAGCCGTCGCCTCCACCATCCGCGTCTTGCCCGTGCCGGTCGGACCCAGGAAGAGAAAGTTCGCCACTGGCCGCCCGGACGGGGACAGCCCGGCCGTGTAGACCTGGTAGGCCTGCGAAATCCGCCGGACGGCCTCCTCCTGGCCGGCGATCGCGCCGCGAAGCCTGTTCTCGAACTCGTGCGCCTCCCCTCCGGTTCGTTTCGGATCCAAGGTGTAAGTGGCTGAGTCCATCGTCTGCCTCCTCACCATGTTTGTCGAAACCGTACTGCCGGGAGGATGGTCTCCTGGCCGGCCGGCCGGAACTGCGTCGCGCGGCTGGCATCCCACGTCACCAGCCTGATGTTGGATGATCGGGTCGGAGTCGCCATACTCCAACCCTGGACCCTTTGCCATCTCCCTTCAATAGATCTAAGGGTTCAATCTCAGTTCGATCAAACTCTTATCGCGTGATCGTTCGGCTGGTACGCAAGTACCGCATCCAATCACGCGTCATAGGGAAACTCGCTTCCCTTCTGGTAGAGCTCGGCACCCAGTAATCGTACTGAGCGTACCGAGGTCTCACCGAGGCAAACGGCGGTGCCCACTGGGGTGTCTGACCGAATGTGCGTGGAATGAGGAAGGCGTATGCTCATGGTGGCTCGGTCGTAAAGACCCAATCCAACCTCTTAGCCCCGCATCGCAGCAACGCACCGAGCCGCGAGTCCGCTGAA
>JBJXGR010000173.1:0-11606 GCA_046160045.1 Bryobacteraceae bacterium | reverse complement strand
AAGGAGAAATAACTCCCGTGTTTCCATTCAGTCACGCTCTGGTGGGGCGGCCCTTCAGGCCGCGGCGCGCTTTAGCGCGCCCTTCGGGTTTCTGCCCTGTGGCGCGACCTGTGGCGGTCGTACTGCTGCCCCAATGCCAGCGGGCTGGCCATACCCCTGATCCAGGCCAATCTACGTTCAGTGGATCGCTCCCTGTTTCGTTTGGTTCGGTTTGTTTCGTTATGTTTCGATTGACCCAAAACGCCGATCCCTTGCCGCTCCAGTCACTTAACCCCGATTTCGGCCCGTTTTGTTTCGATAAAAAAAATTTCGCCAGCCGGAGCCGGCGATGATCGGGCACTCCTTTTACTCCGGCCTGCCCCACCTGTTCGCCCAGGAGTTCCTGGGCAAACAGCCTCGGCCCGTCCAGAGTCAGTTCCTCCGATGTCGCCACCGCCAGTCTCTCTTGAATTGCGGCCGCCCGTGGGGTCGCGGGGTTTCTTCTACCAAGCCTGGTCCGCCGGCGGCAGCGAGTGGGACCGCTGGCGTGTCTCCGCCGCCGAATGCCCTCACTTCCCGCCCGGCTTCCTCGACAGCGAAGGCCGGCTTTGCTTTTTCGTGTCGAGCCCACGGCTCACGCCGTGGGCTCGCCTTTGCGGCAACGGCAACCCCCTTGCTTACGCTCGGGCTGCGACGCGTTTTTCATTCGTCTTGGTGGGCCAAGGCCGTTGGGGCCTCCCTCACGGTCGCGGCTTCCATCGCTCCGAAAAGCGCCACCCCACGGTTTAGCTCACCGGCGAAGATCGGGAGCCGCGGCGACCACCGGTGGTTCCTTCGCGTTGATAGGCGGCCCGAAGCGATAAACTGTCTGGTGGCCGCCGGCGCCCGAAAGCAGAGCGTTGGCGCCGCAAGCCGACCGCTGACCACCACGAGCCCCATGCCAAGGATTCTGATCAACGAGTGCAAACAGGAGATCTCCTCCTTTAACCCCGTCCTCGGGAGGTACCAGGATTTCGCTGTCTCGTTTGGCGATGACATTCTCTCGTACCACCGGCGCACCCGGGCCGAGGTCGGTGGCGCCCTCCACGTCTTCGACGCCCGACCCGGGGTCATCATCGTGCCGGGCTTCAGCGCCCGGGCCATCACCTCCGGCGGGACGCTGGCCGACTCCGATTTCCGGCGCATCGCCTCCGGGTTTTTGGACGCCGTGCGCGCGGCCAAAGGGGTCGACGGCATCTACTTCGCCCTGCACGGAGCGCTGGCGGCAGAGAACGAACACGACGTCGAAGGCTACCTGCTGGCCGAGACGCGCAGGATCGTGGGCGAACGAATGCCGATCGCCGTCTCGCTCGACCTGCACGGCATCCTCACCGACCGCATCATCGAGCACTCCAACGCCATCGCCCTCTATCACACCTACCCGCATGTCGACTTCTTTCAGACCGGCGAGCGCGCGGCCCGATTGCTGCTTCGCGTGATGGCCGGCGAGGTACGGCCGGTCTCGGCGCGTGTGGCCATCCCGGCGCTGGTTCGCGGCAATGAACTGATCACGGATACTGGCATGTTCGGCCGATGCGTCCGGCGTGCCATCGCCGTCGAGAACAGTCCCGGCGGACTCTCCGGCGGGATGTTTATCGGCAACCCCTTCACCGATGTGCCCGATCTTTGCTCGAACGTCTTCCTTGTGACCGACGGCGACGAAGCCCGCGCGGCGAGCGAAGCCGTGGACATCGCGCGCGAGTTCTGGGAGATGCGCCATCACCTGCACCAGCCCCTCTCCTCGATCGATGAAAGCGTTCGCCTGGCGGCGGCCTCGACCGGGCGCGCCGTGATGGTGGATGCGGCCGACGCCACTAGTTCGGGGGCTTCCGGAGACAGTAACGCCATCCTGCGCGCACTGCTCGATGCAGGCTATCGCCGGACGACACTCCTGCCCCTGGTCGATGCACCCGCCGTCGAGGCGGCTTTCCGCGCCGGAGTCGGCGCGACGATCCGGACTCCGCTGGGAGGCAGTCTGGACCGGAAGCGCTTTCAACCGTTGGAACTCGACGTACGTGTCCGCATGCTTTCCGACGGGCTGTTCCGCAGCGAGTCGCACGGCGAGTTGTGGGATGGCGGCCGTACGGCGGTGCTCGAAGCCGGCAACTTCACCATCGTCGTCACCAGCCAGGCAGTCAGTCTGTACGACCGGTCGTTGTTCCAAGCCCACGGGCAGGATCCGGCGACGTTCGAAACCGTCATCGTCAAATCGCCGCACTGCCAGCCGCGCTTTTTTGAAGAAGGCGCGGAGAGGCTGATTCACGTCGATGCGCCCGGCTCCTCGAGTGCCAACCTCAAGAGCCTTGGCCACACACGTTGCCAGCGGCCCATCTTCCCCTTGGACGATGGCATCGAGTTCATCCCGCAAGCCAGGATCTTCCGGCGTATACAATAAACTGACTTTATGAGAATTCGAGAGGTACGCGCCTTCGGGCTGCGCGGAAAGACGCCGGAAGGCGGATGGTCCAACGAGCTGCAGCCGGAAGATTGTGTCCACACGCTGATCGCGGTCCTGACGGACTCCGGGTTGACTGGATGGGGGAGCGTCTTCACCAGCGAGGAACTGGTGAAGGGGTCGCTATCCCTCCTGCGGCCGCTCTATCTGGGCGAGAACGCACTGGAACCCGAGAGGGTAAGCGAGAAACTCCACCAGAACATGTTCTGGCTGGGGCGCGGCGGATCGATCACGCACACCATCAGCGGCATCGACATCGCATTGTGGGACATTCTGGGGAAAGCCACGGGACAACCGGTGGGCCGCCTGCTCGGCGGGCGCTATCGTGAACGGGTGCGGCCCTACGCTTCGCTGCTGATGCGGGAGCCCGATCGGATGGCCGATGAACTCCTGCCGGTGAAGGCGCAGGGCTTCCGTGCGTTCAAGATCGGTTGGGGGCCGTTCGGCCGCCGCGACGAATCGACCGACGAAGCCATTGTCCGCGCCGCTCGCGATGCCGTCGGGCCGGATTCCACCCTCATGGTGGACGCGGGTGGCAGCGATGCGTACTGGCCGCAGGGTTTCAAGTGGGCGCTGCGAACCGCCGAAATGCTCGTGGACTACGACGTCTATTGGTTTGAGGAAGCGCTGCCGCCCGACGCGCTCGACGACTTCGCCGCCCTGCGGCGCGCCGCACAGGTGAACATCGCGGGCGGTGAGGTGTTGACGCGAAGGCAGTCGTTCGAACCCTGGTTTCGCGCCGGAGCGTTCGACATCGTGCAGCCCGACGTGACCAAGTGCGGCGGCATCAGCGAGGAGCGTCGCATCGCGCGCAGCGCCAACGAGCACGGTATCAAGTTCATCCCGCACGGCTGGAACACGGCGCTGGGGCTGGCCGCGGATCTGCAACTGGCTTCGGCGTTCCCTGGAACCGATCTGGTCGAGTACCTGACGGGATCGCCGTTCATCGACGAGATCGCCGCCGGCGGCTGGACGCTCGATGCCGACGGGATGCTGCCGATCCCGGCGAAGCCGGGCCTGGGCGTCGAAGTGAACCTCGATGCCCTGGCGGAGCACTCCCGCACGCCGCCGGCCGAATTGCGCGCGCTGCTGAAAGCTGACCGCTGAAAGCTGACTGCCGCCCTGCTAGATTCGTTCTGTGCAGCCCCTCTACGTTCGCGTTCATTCGCACGACAACGTCGCCATCATCGTCAACCCCGAAGGATTGGAAGCGCACACGGAGTTTCCCGATGGCCTTCGCCTCGGGGAGCGCATTCCGCAATCGCACAAAGTCGCGCTGCGGGACCTGAGCCAAGGCGCGCCTGTGGTGCGTTATGGCCACACCATCGGCCGTGCCAATCGTGCGATTCGGGCGGGATCGTGGGTTCGCGAAGAACTGCTGGACCTGCCGAACGCTCCGCCGCTGGACGATCTGCCGCTTGCCACGGCTACACCTTCGCCTCTGCCGCCACTCGATGGCTATACCTTCGACGGCTTTCGCAACGCCGGCGGCACGGCAGGCACCAGGAACCTGCTCGGCATCACGACTACCGTGCAGTGCGTCGCGCCGACGGTGGAGTACGCGGTGCGGCGCATTCGGGAGGAGCTACTGCCGCGCTTCCCGAACGTGGACGACGTGGTGGCGATCACGCACACGTACGGCTGCGGAGTCGCGATCGATGCCCCCGGCGCCGCCGTGCCGATCCGCACCATCCGGAACGTCAGCACCAATCCTAATCTGGGCGGCTCTCCCCTGATTGTCAGTCTGGGATGCGAAAAGCTGCAGCCGTCACGGCTCTTCCCCGATCAGACGCTCCATCGTGCAGGCAGTGTGCTGCCGCCGGTTCTCGACGCCGATCCGTATGTCGTCAAGCTGCAGGACGAAGACCTTCGCGGCTTCGGCGAAGTGGTGGCCGCGATCTTGAGGGCTGTGGAGAAGCGCCTTGAGGAGTTGAACCGGCGGACCCGCACGGCCTGCCCCGCGGCTGATCTCGTGGTCGGGTTGCAGTGCGGCGGCAGCGATGCCTTCTCCGGCGTGACGTGCAATCCAGCCGTGGGCTATGCGGCGGATCTGCTGGTACGCGCCGGAGCGACCGTCATGTTTTCCGAGGTCACGGAGGTTCGCGACGCCGTGCATTTGCTCACGCCGCGCGCGGTGAACGAGGATGTCGCGCGCGACCTGATCCGCGAGATGCGCTGGTACGACGAGTACCTGGCGCGAGGCTCGGCGGATCGCAGCGCCAATCCCACCCCGGGCAACAAGCGCGGCGGCCTGGCGAACGTTGTCGAGAAGGCTCTTGGCTCGGTAGCCAAGGCCGGCAGCACGGCCTTGATGAGCGTCACGGGTCACGGTGAGCGCGTGAAGACGAAGGGTCTCATCTTCGCCGCGACGCCGGCGAGCGACTTCATCTGCGGCACCCAGCAGCTTGCCTCGATGAACGTGCACGTGTTCACCACGGGCGAAGGGTCGCCCTACGGGTTGGCGATGGCGCCGGTGGTCAAGGTTTCCTCGCGCACCGCATTGGCCGAACGGTGGCCCGACCTGATCGACATCGATGCCGGCCGCATCGCGACCGGGCAGGCGACGATGGAAGACGTAGGGTGGGAGATCTTCCGCTTCATTCTTGAGGTTGCCGGCGGCCACAAGAAACCGTGGGCCGAACACTGGGGCTTACACAACGCGCTGGCCTTGTTCAACCCCGGCCCGGTGACCTGACCCTGGCGGCTGCGTCCGCCTGGAGCCCACGGCGTAAGGGTGTAAGAAGGTGTGCGGTGTGCGGAAATCAACTTGTCCGCTCCCTTCCGGTCGCGGCTGAAGGTTATCCCCGCGGTTCGAGGCCGGATCGCTCGACCGCTAGCGGGAGGTCGATTTCGATCCGGAGGCCGGGGCCGTTGTGAATGGCCCGGATCTTCCCGTGATGAAGCTCCACGGCGCGGCGCGCGATGGAGAGACCGAGGCCAACGCCTCCGCTCGATCGATCGCGGTCGGTGTTGACGCGATAGAAGGGGTCGAAAATCCGCTCCGCCGCTTCCGGCGGGACGCCCGGGCCATCATCGCGAATGCTGATGCGAACGCCCGGCTCCCGGCGCTCCACCGCGACCTCCACCGACGTGCCGTCGGCCGTGTACCGGATCGCGTTGCGGATCACGTTGTCCACAGCCCGGCGCAGCAGTTCGGGGTCTCCTTCGATTTCGATTCCGCCTGGCGTCGTGAGTTCCACCCGGCAGCCGCGAGGCTTGGCCTCGATTTGCGCGTCGTCCACGAGGGTGCGCAGAAGGTCATCGAGCGCGATCCGTTCCCAGCGCCGCGACGCCGGATCGGCTTCGGCGCGAGTGACCTGCAACAATTCGCCCACCAGCGCGTTCAGCCTTCCCGACTCACGCTCAATGCGCGCCAAGGCCGCCTCGCGGTCCTCGCCCGATCGCGCCAGTTCCACCGCGACCCCCAATCGTGCCAGCGGCGATCGCAGTTCGTGCGAAATATCCATCAGGAGACGCTTCTGGGCAGCCATCAGGGTGTCGATGCGCTCGGCCATCCGGTCGAACGTGCGCGCCAACTCTCCCAGTTCGTCGCTTCGGGTGGAGCCGGTGCGCGCGGACAAATCGCCCTGGCCGAATCGCTCCACGGCGCGCTCGATCTGCCGCAGCGGTTTGGTGAGATAGTACGCCAAGCCGTAACAGCACAGCAGGACGGCGGAAATCAGCCAGAGGTTCGGGGCCAGCACTTCCCAAGTCACCCGGCGCGGCGACGGCGCGGCCAGGACAAAGCGGTAGTCGCCGCGGTCGGAGACCCCGCCGAACAGCATGCGCCCTCGTCTCAGCGCGCGGAACGGGCGGCGCTGGGCCTCGCGGATCTCCACCGTCCGGTCCGTACCCGTAATCAGATCACGGCCCGAGGCATCGGTCAGAAAGGCTTCGGTCTCGAAGAACGACTCCACTCGCAGCAGGAAGGCGGCTAGCTCCTCCTTTCCCCCGCGTTCATAGGCGCCGCGCGCTTCGTTGAGCAGGAAGGGCAGAGTGCGGGCGATGGGCGGCATCCGCTCGGGCTGGCCTTCGTTCATGATGATGATGGTCGTAATGCCCAGGCCGACGGCCGTAACCACCACGGTCACCAGGAACCAGACAAGGATCCGGGCGAACAGCGACCTCACTCCGCGGCCTCCTCGAAGGTGCGGGAGAACTGATATCCGACGCCGCGCACGGTCTTGATCAGGGCATCGTTGCCCAGTTTGCGGCGCAGATGGCTGACGTGCATGTCGATCGACCGGTCGAACGGAGTGGCCTTGCGGTTGTACATGTTCTCCATCAGGGCGTCGCGAGAGAGCACGCGGCCGGCGGCGCGCATCAGCATCTCGAGAATGTCGAACTCCAGGGTGGTCAGCACCACCGCTTTGCCGTTCGAGGTCACTACGCGCGAGGCGGGATCGAGGACCACGCCGTTGACTTCCAGGCGATGGCCGGAAGGGTTGGCGGCGAGTTCGACGCGGCGCAGAATTGCCCGAATCCGCGCGATCAGCTCGCGCGGGTTGAACGGCTTGGGCAGGTAATCATCCGCGCCCAACTCGAGCCCGATGATGCGGTCGACGTCCTCGCCGCGCGCGGTGAGCATGATCACCGGCGTCCGTGCGGTCTTGCGGAGTTCCCGCAGCACGTCGAAGCCGTCGACGGCGGGCAGCATCACGTCGAGCACGATGATGTCCGGCGGTTTTTGGAGCGCGTGCTGCAGTCCCCTGGCGCCATCGTGCTCCATTTCGACTTCATAGTGCTCCCGCTTCAACAACTCTTCCAGCAGCGAGCACAACTCGCGGTCGTCGTCGATCAGCAGAATCCGCATTGACTCTTGAGTTAATAACACTCCGGCGGACGCAGCGTAAACAGTCGGCGGCGAGCTTTTACAGACATTTACACATTCCCGATAGGCGCTTTACGCGGGGCGGGTACCTTCGAATCAGGAGGGCGTCGATTCAAGACACCATCATGACCAGAAAACGAATGTTGCAACTCAGTGCCATCGGAATCGTGGGAGCGGGCCTGCTGGCCGCCCAGGGATTCCGGAAATTCGGTGGAGACGGGCCGTTCGGCCACCTCCGGGAGTTTATGGCCGAATATCTCGACCTGACCGATGCGCAAAAGACTCAGGCCGCCGGCATCTTCGATGCCGCGCGAGCGGCGGCCGAACCCCTCGTGGAGCAGCTCAAGGCAGGCCACGAGTCCATGCGGGATGCTATCAAGTCGGGCAAGAGCGACTCCGAGCTACAGCGGATCGCCGACCAGCAAGGCATCCTTATGGGCCAACTGGCGGGTGGCCATGCCAAGGCGATGGCAAAGTTCTACGCGATCCTCACTCCGCAGCAGAAGGCCAAAGCGGACAAGCTGCACGACCTGGTGAAGTCGCGAATTGGGGAACGGTTCGGACACCGGATGCATGGACCGGGTCTCGAATAACTGAGCTTTCGGGGGCCGGCCCCATCCGGCCCCCGGAACGGCCTGTTCTCGTGATTCTCCACGGCTTGTCCTGTTAGGATGGGTGGCAAGAGGAGCACCACGATGACGAATTTCTTCACCCGACGGGATTTTCTGCTGGGCGCAAGCGCGGTGACCACGGCGCTGAGCGTTCGCGATCTGGCCTTCAGCGCGCAGGTTTCTTCCAAGGCTCCGGCCAGCAAGCTGGCCATGCCCGGTCCGTACCGGGGCAAGGTCGTCGAGGTGCATCATCCGGGCTCCATCATCAGCGGGAACTATCAGGCCGAGCCTGTCACGCAGATGATGCAGCGCGGCATGAAAGAACTTACCGGGATGGACTGGGCCGATGCCTGGCGCCTGTTCGTGCAGCCGGGCGAGGTGGTCGGCATCAAGCTGAATCCGGTCGGCGGAAAGATTTGCTGCAGCGCGCCGGAAGTGGTGCAGACGATCATCAACGGACTGAATGCCGCCGGGATCAAGAACAAGGACATCATTGCCTACGACCGGTACCGCAAGCAGTTCCTCGGCGTGGGCTTCGACAAATGGCTGCCCGAGGGCGTGCGATGGATGTATGCGGCTGAAGATTACGAAGAGATCCAGCAGGGCATCGAGGGGTACGATCCCGACCACTACATGGACATGGCGCTGACGCTGCCCGGGTATGACGTCAACAACCTGACGGCGCGCCGGTCGTACGCCGCCCGGTTCATGACGCAGGCGGTGGACAAACTGATCAACCTCTGCCTGCTCAAGGACCATCAATCCGCCGGCATCACGATGGCGTTGAAGAATCTCTCGCACGGTTCGGTGAACAACGTTTGCCGCAGCCATGCGACCAGCACGCTCAACACCTGCGGAGCGTTCATTCCGGCGGTGGTCTCGATGCCGGTGATCCGTAACAAGGCTGTTCTGCACATCATGGACGGCATCAAGGGCTTGTATCATGGAGGCCCCGGCGCGCGGCCGCAGTTTGTGTGGGAACACAAGACGATGTGGTTCGCCACCGATCCGGTGGCGATGGACCGGGTGGGCTGGCGGGTGATCGACAACAAGCGGGTCTCGGTGGGCATGGTGAAGCTGGCGGAAGCGAAGCCGGACCAGTTCAGCACCTTCCTGAACCGGCAGGTGGAGCACGTGGAACTGGCAGGCGCGCTGGGGCTGGGCGAGTACAGCCTCGAGAAGATCCAGTTGAAGAAAGTCACGCTGAAGGGCTGACGAACCGGGAGATGGGTGGGCAGGCTCGCGGGCGTCCGGATCGTGAGTTTCTACAACCGATCAAAACATCGGTATAATCACCTTGTGCCACGAACAGTAAGAACGGCGGTCTCCCTTCGCAGCACGTTATTCCATGAGACCGAGGCACTGGCTGCCCGGTTGAGGCTGAGCCGAAGCGCATTATTTGCCCGAGCGCTGGAGGAGTTCGTTCGCCGCCAACAGAATCGCGAACTTCTCGACAAGCTGAACGCTGTTTACGACGAAGGCCCTGACCGTTCCGAGCGGGCCGTGCAAGAGGGGATGCTCCGATTGCAGCGTGGCTTGCTAAAAGGTAAAGGGTGATCCGGCAGGGCGAGATCTACTGGATCGATCTGGGAGAACCGGAGGGCTCAGGGCCGGGTTACCGGCATCCTCACTTGATCGTCCAGAACGACTTGTTCAACCAGAGCCGGATTAACACGGTTGTCGTCTGCGCTTTGACATCGAATCTGAAACGCGCTCAGGCTCCCGGCAACACACTGTTGCGCGCCGGTGAAGCCAACCTACCCAAGTCAAGCGTGGTGAACGTTTCGCAGCTCTTCACGGTGGACAAGTCCCGCCTTCGCCAACGTATCGGCAGGCTCTCCCCTGAGCGGTTGCGGGCTGTCCTGGACGGCATCGTTCTGCTGCTCGAACCGCGCGACAGCGACGAAACTCCTCCGATCCACTGACAGTTTCGCCGTGCAACTGCCTGGGCACTGTGATTCTGCGGGTTGATGTTTTGCCCGGAGGGGTGGTTTCCTTCCTGCTGCCGCTTCTGGCCGGCCGTGTTAGTATCACCAATCGAGATGCGAACGCTCCTCCTGATTGCGCTCTCGGCCGCGGCTGCCTCCTCCCAGGTTGTCTCGATCGAAACTCCAATGGCTCCCCCCGATTGGGCGCTCGCCCAGCGCGCCCTGCTGAAGGAGTCCGTCGACGCGGCGGTCGAGTTTGCCGCCCGCTATGCCGACTCGCGAGGGCACTTCCGCGCCGTGGAACGATGGGGCGGCAACGACGGGCCCGACGACGTCATGGAGACGTTTCATAACTGGCCGCTGGCCTACGCCCTCGGGGCCGATGACCGGATTCTCCGGCTCTACGACAAGATCTGGGAAGGCCACCTCGATCAATACCAGCGGGCGAAAGCGCCCTCCACGGAGATGGCCAAGGACGGGATGTACTGGAGGGAGTTTCCCACCGCGTTCGACTGGGAACACAACGGGGAAGGACTGGCCCCGTTCTACCACTACGGACTCTGCCGCCCTGGCGACCTCGCCTTCCGCCGCCGAGCCCTGCGGTTTGCCGGTTTCTACAACGGCGACGACCCGCAGGCGCCCAACTACGACAAGCAGCACAAGATCATCCGCAGCCTGCACAACGGAAGCCGCGGGCCGAAGCTGACGGAAGCCACCGTGTTCGACTGGGGCGGTGAGACAGAGCCCGGAATGGACCGGCACTCCCGGTACCGCACGGCCGGGAATATCCGCGGCGACCATCCGCTGAACCTCTGCGCCACAACCCTCGGCATGACGGCCTTTCTGTTGACGGGCGAAGCCAGGTACCGGGAGTGGGTGCTCGAATACGCCGGCGCGTGGCGCGAGCGCATTCTCCGGAACAACGGCAACGTCCCAACCAACATCGGACTCGATGGAGCCATCGGGGGAGAATGGGGCGGGAAGTGGTACGGCGGCGTTTTCGGCTGGAACTTCGACGCATCGACTTCTTCACGCAACTACTTTATGCGGGGCATCCGCCTGGCAATGAGCAACGCTTTCCTGCTGACTCACGACGCGAACTACTTCGAGCCGCTCCGCAAACAACTTGACAACCTGTATGCAGCCGCAAAGCGGGAAAACGACCAGATCCTTCTGCCGAACAAATACGGGGACAACGGCTGGTGGGGCTACGTACCGGCGAGGCACGCCGATGTCCTTCGCGATTTGTATCTGTTCTCGATGAACCCTGCCGATCTCCCGCGGCTTTCGGGCGATCCGTGGTTTTCGTATCTGCTTGGGAAGAGCCCGGACTACCCGTCTCAGGTTCTGCGGGCCGCTATCGGCGCCGTCGGACGCCGAGTCAAGGAGTTCCGCAGTGACCCTTCCACACCCGACTCCCGCGCCTCCGACCACGCCCAGCCCTTCAACCCCGTGGTCACGACGCCGCTGGTGAACCTGATGCTAGGCGCCAACGACCCGGGCACGTCCGGCAATCTCCTCCACGCCCGCCTTCGCTACTTCGACCCGAGGCGCCGGCGCGCCGGACTGCCCGAGGACGTCGGCGCTCTGGTCGACAAACTGGAAGACGGCGCCGCTTTTGTCACCCTGGTGAACACCAGCCAGACCGGGGAGCGCGAGGTGGTGGTACAGGCGGGAGCCTATGCCGAACACGCTGTCGTCGACGTGGGCGTGTCCGGTCGGGTTCACCCGGTGAACGCGACGCACTTCACGGTTCGTCTGGC
>JBJXGR010000172.1:0-13947 GCA_046160045.1 Bryobacteraceae bacterium | reverse complement strand
GTGTAGACCTGGTAGGCCTGCGAAATCCGCCGGACGGCCTCCTCCTGGCCGGCGATCGCGCCGCGAAGCCTGTTCTCGAACTCGTGCGCCTCGCCTCCGGTTCGTTTCGGATCCAAGGTGTAAGTGGCTGGGTCCATCGTGTGCCTCCTCACTTTGTTTGTCGTACAGAAGGGGGCGCAAGTTGCCTGCTTTCCCGGAATGATGTGAAAGAGTGCTTCAGCTCGGGAGAAAGCCCTAGGGGTTAGCGCCAACTGAATAGACCAGTGACCGCGGGGGTACTATCCGAAGGGCCGAGCGGAGGGCCCGAGTGAGGCAATCCGCCGGCCGATTCTCGCGGAGGGGATGGAAGGGTATTGCTTCCAGACCCTGCGGAGCGCATCGACGCGCAGGGCGCTTTTCACCATCGAGTTTAGTCTTAGTCTCCGGCTTTTGCCAAAGGAACGTGGTCTTCCTTCTTCCGGACGCTGCGGCCAGTGAGCCAGCCAAGATCCATCGGGTACACATCGGGATCGAAGATCACGAAGTAGAAATGCCAAACCACGATCGCCGCCGTTGCCAGGACAGCCTCGTAGAAATGAACTGCCGTCGCGACATCGAGTACCCATTTCGGCAGGACGCGCAGAAAGTAGTTGTTCGCCCAGAGTATCAGACCGCTCCCCGCCATCACGACAGCGCCCCACACTACGGCCCAGTATTCGGCTTTCTCCACGTAGCTGTGCTCGGAGCGCGAAGCGGGCTTGCTCGAAAGGCCAAGATTGAAGGCGAAGCACCGCCACCCTTCCCGGACGTCGTTCATCCGCGGCAGCATGTGCTTCCAATGGTTGCGCAACGGCTTGCTGACGATGAGCGAAATCAGATGCACGGTCGAAACGATGGTGAAGATCACCGCCGCGATGCGGTGAATCACGCTACGAACGGAAAAGGCGTGCTCCCACATGAGCAATGGCCTGGCCCACCACTGGTCGGGATACTTGAGGGCGAAGCCAGTCCAGACAAGGGCAAAAAACGACAAGACCAACAGCGCGTGCTGGAACCGTTCAAAGGGCAGCATGCGAACGCTTCCCGCCAAGGACACCGATGGCGCCGAAATTCGCCGGATCCGCATGCGCCAGACCTTCTGGATCCAGTCGCCTGCGTTGTGCAGGAACATGAGTCCCAAGATGAGGGGGATCAGCAGGTAATACGTATTGCGAACGAAGCCCACATACTCGGACTCGCCCTTGCCCTCCCAATTATGGATCGAGCCCAGCGCAAACCGCTGGCCTGCTCCGGGATGGCACTTGCCGCATGTGGCCGCCAGCTTGGAGGGGTGGGTGGTCGAGCGCGAATCGCTGGAGGGCAGAATGTGATGAAAACCATGGCAACTGGCGCAGTTTGCCACTGTTTGAGAACCCGATTTCGAAGCCAGTCCGTGGAACGAGGCGTCGAAGCTCAGCAGGCGGTCGGAGGGCAGCCCGAACTTGCGCGCCAGGCGGACATCGCCGTGGCAACTGGCGCAGGTTTCGCGGATCTGCAGGGCACTTACGGGCGAAGCCGCGGCCGTGTGGGAAAGAATCGAGTGCACACCGTGGCAGTCCGTGCAAACGGGGGCTTCGCCGATTCCGTCGGCGACTGCTTTTCCATGGACGCTGTCCTTGAATTGCTTCGTTTGCTCCTCGTGGCACATGCCGCAGGTGTCGGGCATCTGGGCACGGAAATCCTGGGACTTCGTCTTGGCGACTTCGTGCGCCGCGCCGTGGCAGGTGGAACATTCGGGTGCAGCCTGATTGCCGCCCAGCCTTGCCTTGCCGTGGACTCCCCGCTCGTCCTGCCGGGAAATCTCGTCGTGGCAGGTGGTGCACTGCGGCTTGGCCGCATTTTTCGGGTGAGGGTACTTTTCGTGGCCGTCGTGGCAGGTCGCGCACCCTAGAGACTGGTGGACCCCCTTGACCTTCTGATCATGGCAGGACCCGCAAGATTCTGCCGGTTCCTGCTGGGCGGATGCCGCTCCAGCCACCAGGGCCAGCAAGAGCATCCGCGCCAGGTTAGCGAACTGGAGAGACATGGCCCCTTACTGGATCATCCGGGCCTGATCGTTCCAGACGTTCCAGATGTACATCCCAGCTAAAGCGACGCCCAGGATCGCCGCCACGAAAGTCAGGATCTTCCCCCACTTGTCGACCATCTCCAACTGCCGGGCCAGGCTCGCCTGCTGGACTACCGTACCATCTCCCGATCCGAGGTGCAAAGTGTCGTCCTCTTTCGATGAGAGGGTCTTTCGATACACGGCCAGTGCGACCACGCTGATCGCCAGCACCCCCCAGAGCGTCAGATACATCATGAAGTTCTGCATAAAGTTCACTCTCCGCACTGCAACTCCCTGCAAACCGCTCTCCATGCGTGGGACAGGCCGTTTATGAATCACACACGGCGGATGGGGCATCCCATTGGGGATAATCACGCATGATCCGCCACGGGGCAGTGGGTTATCTCACACTAGGAATTTGGGTAACTGAGGTACAGGCCAGCGATTGCAATCCCAAACGACGACGCAGATCTTGCGCTCAAGGTTTCTGGCTGGCTGTTGACGGAACTAGTGGCGAGGGCAAGGCAGTGCGGGAGGATGTGGAACCCGCAGCGCCGCGGAGAGGACGGCCAGCATCGCGGTTTCTGGTGAATCGGACTCAAAGACGACCGAGATAATGCCCACTTCCCATGCGTGGGCAAGCAACGCTGAGTGATTCCGGCAGACCAGGACCACCCGCTCCGGATTGGGGATTGCGGACACAATCCTCTCGAGCACCGGCTCATCCACCAGGATAATGCCATCCAGCGAAAGATCCGGATTCTCAACGCGAACGACCACCCACTCACCATTACGTTCCAACTCTTGCTGAACGGCCGCGGTGAAAGGGTTGTCGGCAACAGCCATTTGTATTAACTGCATACAGCAAGGGTCCCGTTTGGCTTTACTCCGTCTCCGGTTTGCGGCCAGGACGGCCTTCCAATGGTTTGCAGTGCGGTAGGAGGATTCCAGCCTCATGGCAGACTCCAGACCCGGAGAAGCCGGCGAACGCCACCTGGGTCGACCCGGAAATCCTGGTGTCCCGGAGGGCGGTCATCTCATCTCCTTCCGGCAAAACCATGTGCAATTCAGACGCCAACCTCTTTATGCAGGGTGGCCAAGGACAAGGGGGTATAATCCAGGAAGAGGTTGGCTATGATGCATCGCCTGGCTTTCTGTGCGCTGTTGGGTGGGGCTCTGTGCTCATTCGCGGGCGAGAAGCCCACCCCAGCGGGCCAAGTTGAGAACAAGCACGTGGCGATCCGGGCCACCGTGTACACCGACAAGGAGGCGATCAAACAACTGCTGGGCTCCGACCTGGGCGGCTTCTACGTCGTCGTGCAAGCCGAGATCACACCCAAAGAAAAGCTGAAGATCCTGCGCGACGACTTCATGCTACGTAGCGATCGCGACGGCGAGAAGGCGAATCCATACTCTGCCAGCGAAATGCTGGGGAACAGCGTGATGGTGGTGTCTCAAACCTACGGTGGAGGCGGTGGTGGTGTGATGAATAACCCCACACCAGGCGGTGGCGTGTGGGGCCCGCCCATCTTTCTGCCAGGAGCTGGGACCTCGATTGGCAATAGCTCGAGCGAAGTGTCGAATGATGCCACAATCAAAGAGGATAGCGGGAAGAAGAAAGACCCTATGCTGGCGATCCTGGAATCGAAGATTCTCCCGGAAAAGGAAACCGAGCAGCCCATTTCCGGACTGTTGTATTTTCCGATGGACCCAAAGCAGAAGCCAAAGCAACTGGAGTTCTACTACACCACCCCATCGGGCCGCATCTCTCTTCGCTTCAAGCAATAGACTCTACAGCTTCCCGTCGCGCACGGCATCCACGGCGATGCGGAGAGCGTCGCGATAAACCGCGAAATCCGAACTCCAGGAAATGACGTTGAAGCCGATGTCCATCCAGGTGCGGGCTTGAGCCCGGTTGCCGGGCTGAATTCCCGCGAGCCGTCCATGGCGGGCCGCGGCTTCGACGACCGACTTCAACGCTGCGAGGAAATCGGGGTGGTCAAATTGCGCAGGAATCCCCATGGATTGGGTGAGATCAAAGTGTCCGACCCACAATACGTCGACTCCCTGGGTAGCCGCAATGGCGTCGAGATTCGCAAGCCCGGCGGTCGATTCTATCTGGCAAATGACGGTCGTATTGGAGTTGGAGTGCGCGAAGTAATCCACGGGATTGGGTGGAACATAGTCATTGTGCGCAGTGCCCAGGCCAAGACCGCGGTTCCCCATCGGCTTGAATTTCACCGCATTCACGATTTCACGAGCCTCCTCCGCGGTTTCGACGTTGGCCACCATCACCCCGAGCGCTCCGGCATCCATCGTGCGGGCAAGAAAATGATAGAGCCTCTGCGGCACGCGCACGAAGGGCGCGATGGAAGTCGCCTTGAACCAGGCAATGAGATCGGCGACGTCATCGGCGTCGAAGCCCGTGTGCTCCATGTCGATGAGGACGAAATCGATGCCGGCCGCGTCGAGGATCTTGGCCATGCCTCGCGTGCCGAACTCCATGATCATGTGGCCGACGGGAACGCGGCCTTCGCGAACCACCTGTTGAAATCGATTGAGTTTCATGAAAGACTCCGGGCGCGGCGAAACCGCGCCAACTTCTCCTGGAAGCGAGGACGCGCCAGAACGTCGCGATTGACGATCGCAGCCGGCGTTTCGCCGCGAAAAATGGCGAGAATATTCTCGCAGGCCTCGATCGTATTATCCCGGGCGAGTTCGTGGGTCCAGGCCAGCGCATGAGGCGCGAGGATCACGTTGTCGAGTTGCAGCAGCGGATCGTCGGGCGAAGGGGGTTCGCTTGTGAAAACGTCAATCCCGGCCCCCGCGATGCGCCGTTCGCGCAGCGCCGCGGTGAGTGCTTCCTGTTGGACGATAGGCCCGCGTGCCGTGTTGATGAAGAAGGCCGTCGGCTTCATCAGGGCGAACTCCCGCGCGCCCACCATGCCGCGAGTTTCGGCGGTCAGCGGTGTGTTGATCGTGACGAAATCACTTTCGCGAAAAACCTCATCGCTGTTGACCAACTCGACACCCAAGCCCGCCGCCACGTCGGCCGAAACAAACGGATCGAAAGCCAACAGCCTCCGGAACCCGAGCGCCCGGGCGATCCGGAACATCTCTCGCGCGATATTGCCGCATCCCAGGGATCCCAGGACTTTCCCCGGCAGGTCGCTGCCGAGACGGCTGACCTTGTCGCGCCACCGCCCCGTGCGGACCAGATGGTCCTGTTCGCGCAGGTTCTTCGCCAAGGCAAAGATCAGGGTGATGATGGCTTCGGCGACCGGGCGGCGGACCCCGTTCGGCGTAATGGCTAGGGCTATGCCCGCCTCGGTCATCGCGTCCACGTCGACCATGTCGTAGCCGACGCCCCAGCGGGCGATGACAGCCAGGCGATCCACCTCCCGGACGCTCTCGCGGGTGAATCGGATCGCCATGGCCAGGATCGCGTCGCATTCGTTGACTGACGCCGCCGTGGCCACCTTGCCGGGTTGCTCCGGCATAGGTGCGTAATCAAGTCCGGCGACGCCTCCCAAGAGCCGTTCGACCACTTCTTCGAAATGGCCCTTGGCGTCGACGTAAAAATCAGGAGTAATGCCTACATGAAACATAGAAATCGTCACAATGGCTGCGCGGATCCAAGATAGATCGCGTTCAGCAGCAGTTTGAATGTCCCGAGCGTTTGACCGCGAAACTGCGGCCGGAATCCGAAGACGATGACCCGCCCTTTGCCGTGCCGCGCATCGACGAGCGATGCCTTGCCCACAAGGCTCTTCTCGCCGGAGAGCCAACCGCTTGCGAGCAGTTCCTTTTGCGGGTAGCTCACCACCGCGCGGGTCAGCCGTTCGTCCTTGTTATGCCCGTCAGCCACCGTGACTTCGTAGCCCGTTGCGGTGGTGGTGAAGGCGGTGATCTCCGGCGGCATTCCGAACGCGAGCGCACTGGCGCCGTCCACGTTCATCCGCAGGAGAGACCCGGGAGCATAGGCCCCTTTCGCCGCGTTGCGCAGTGACAACGGGAAATGCTCGATCGCCAGTTCCGCGGATTGATCGAGGGCGATGAGCGTCCCGCCCTCGCGGACGAACTGCTCGAGTTCGTTCAGCCCTCTCAGACCAATGCCGCCCGCGTATTCGGGACGTTGTGTCGAGGTCGAGGCGCCTTGATTGCGGTCCTGAATCGTCTCGCCTTCTCTGGCCCCGTGCAGGATACCATTGGGAGTCTGTGAGGGCAGGATGATGGTATCGAATCGATCGCGAAGGCGCCCCCGGCGGACATCGTCGTTGTGGAGGAGAGTGTGCCCGATCTGAAAGCGGTCCAGCACGAACCGGGTCCACCCGGCGTCCATGTTCGGGACCCACGATTCGTAGACCGCGACCTTCGGGGTCCGGAGTTCATAGAGCAGCTTCGAGGGCTTCTCGCGCTTCAAGTGGACCGCGATGCCGAACTGGTTCGCCAGGTTTACGGCGCGCCCCTCGTTTTCGACGTAGGGCGATTCGATGAAGATCGTGCCGTCGGCCGCCCAGCGCACCGGTTCGCTTCTACCGAGAAAGAAGTTCATGGCGAGGTAGGCGTTGGCTTCCCGATGATCCAGCGTGACCACGGGACCCTGTCCGTGCACGATACCGCGCGTCTCAAAGCCGGACACCGCCTCCAGTACGGCGTCAAAGCGCGAATCGATCCGGTCGACTCTCACCCCCATCAGCATCGGCAGGGTCCAGCCGGCGATGTCGTACGGACGCTTCGTCGGACCGTTCTGCCCGGCCTTCAGTTCGGGGTATTTCTGCCCTTCCATCAGGTCCACGAGATAGGCCCGGAAGGGCTGAGCGGCGGGCAGCACGAAGGAACCCTCGGGGTACGTCCTGCCCTGGGCGCGGAATTCCGCTTGCGCCCGCTTCACCTCAATCCCCGCGAAGGCCAGGCGCTCCAGCATGTCAGGAGCTGCCGAGCGGTCCCACTGCTGGCGCGAGACGACATAGGCGTAGGGTTTCGACGATTCCGCCGCGGCGACCGCCAGGCGGTACGCCTTGAGGAGGAAATTCCGGCGGTCGTTCGCGGCGGTGTCGAGGATCGCAAAGTCAGCCGTCAGCATGTACTCGATCGAGTCGCGCAGCGTCCACCGGCCGCCCATCCACGGCCGCTGATAGAAGATGGAGGGCTCGCGGCTGGGAATCCCGTTGGTGAACAAGCGCTCGAACTTAGCGGCGTCGTACTCGCGGGGCTCGGCATATTGATTGCCGGCGGTTTCGGTGAGGATGCCATGCATGTTGTGGAACGCCGGCGTGGAGCGCAGACCCCCGTTCCACCAGCCGTCGAAGCCATGATACGAAAGCACGCCCGGTTTGTTTTCCAGCGCGAACCGCTCCTTCATCGCGCTGCCGATCCGGTGAATCCCCTCCATCACGGCGGCCGGAATGTTGGGATTCAACGGCTCGGCGTACGGCGGCACGAAGATGCGGGCAGGGAAGGGAGGCTGCTGGTGCTGGTTGTAGACGATGTGCGGGAACCACTCCTGGAATAGCAGACGCGTGACATTGCGCGTCTCCACCAGGTTGAGCATGAACCAGTCGCGGTTGTTATCGTGGCCGGAGTACTTCTGATAAAGCCGCGGCAGCGGCGCCAGTTCGTATGGCGTGCCGCGATTCCGACGGTACCAATGGACCACCATTTCCAGGCCGTCGGGGTTGATCACCGGAACCTGCATCAGGATAACGTTGCGCCGGATGTTGCGGGTCTCTTCATCCTCGCTCGAGATCATGCGATAGGCGAGTTCCGGCGCATGCTGGACGGGCGCGATCTCGCTCGCGTGCATGCCGGAATCGATCCATACGATGGCGCGGCCTTCCTCGGCCAGGAGCCCCGCTTCCTCCATCGTCGCGCGGCCCAATGCCAGCCGGCGGTTAATCTCGCGAAGGCGATCCAGCTTCTTCAGGTTCCCCTCGTCGGAGATGAAGGCGACATAGGTGGACCGGCCTTCCGCGCTCTTTCCGAAATCCACCAACCGGATGCGGCCGGAGACGGAAGCCAGCCGCTGGAAATACCCAATGATCTGTTGGTAATCCGCTAGTTGGAAGTCAGCGCCGGGGCGATAACCGAGGTGGTCCGCGGGCGACGGAACCGCAGCGCCGGTCACACGGGCCAGGCAAACAGCGAGCAGCAGCAATCGCGCCATGACGGATTGGCCATTGTAACCCGGCAGCCCGAGCACTCCCCGTACAATGAGAAGGTGCCGTCGAAATTCAAAGCCGGTCTGATCCAGATGGCCTGCTCGCTGGATCCGGACGAGAACCTCGCCAAGACCGCCGGCCTGGTTCGCGAAGCCGCGCAACGGGGAGCCCGGATCATCTGCACGCAGGAACTGTTTCGCTCGCAGTATTTTTGCCGTGAAGAAGACCAGCGGTTGTTCGATCTGGCCGAGAGCATTCCCGGCCCGTCGACCGAAGTCCTGTCCCCGATTGCGCGCGAGGCCGGTGTGGTGATTGTCGCGTCGCTGTTCGAGCGCCGCGCCGCGGGCGTCTACCACAACACGGCGGTGGTGATCGACGCCGACGGATCGATCGCGGGGCTCTACCGGAAGATGCACATCCCGCACGACCCGCTGTTCTATGAAAAGTACTACTTCACGCCCGGCGACACGGGCTTCCGGAACTTCGACACGGCGTACGGCCGCGTGGGCACGCTCGTATGCTGGGATCAGTGGTATCCCGAAGCGGCGCGTCTGTCGGCGCTACAGGGAGCGCAGATCCTGTTTTATCCCACGGCCATCGGTTGGCACCCCTCCGAGAAGGCCCAGCACGGCGCGGCCCAGCACGACGCGTGGCGGACCATCCAGCGGTCGCATTCGATTGCCAACGGCGTGTATGTGGCCGCGGTCAACCGGGTCGGCTTTGAAGGCCCGCCCGAGCGTGGCCTGGAGTTCTGGGGCGCTTCTTTTGTCTGCGACCCGTTTGGCCAGGTTCTGGCGGAAGCGTCGCACGATCGCGAGGAGATCCTGGTGGTCGAATGCGACCCGGCGCGGACGGAGGAGGTGCGCCGCAATTGGCCCTTCCTGCGCGACCGCCGGATCGATGCCTACGGACCGATCACCTTGAGGTTGATCGACTGATGGAGACGCCCCGATCCCTGGGTTTCCGGATGCCGGCCGAGTGGGAACCGCACGAGGCCACCTGGATCGCCTGGCCGCACAACCGCAGCGATTGGCCCGGCAAGTTCGAGCCGATTCCCTGGGTTTATGCGGAGATTGTCCGCAAGCTCGCGCTGGTGGAAAAAGTGCGCATCCTGGTGGACGATCCGGACGCGGAGCAGGGTGTTCGCCGCTGCCTTCGCAAAGCCGAAGCCGACCTGGACGCGGTGGAGTTCTTTCATTACCCCACCGACCGTGTCTGGACCCGCGACTACGGCCCGATCTTCGTCAAGAGCCGCAGCAGCGAGTTAGCCATCACCAACTGGACCTTCAATGCCTGGGCCAAGTACGGCGACTGGCAGCGGGACAATGCAATCCCCACAGTCTTGGCTGATCGGCTGGCGATGCGGCAGTGGGATCCTGGCTTCGTCCTCGAAGGCGGCAGCATCGACGTCAACGGCCGCGGTCTGCTGCTGACGACCGAAGAATGCCTGCTGAGCGATGTCCAGGCCCGCAATCCGGGCCGGACTCGCCAGGAACTCGAAAAGGCATTTCGCGAATACCTCGGCGTCCGCCGGGTGATCTGGCTGGGATGCGGGATCGCCGGCGACGATACGCACGGCCACATCGACGATCTGGCGCGCTTCACCGGCCCGGAGACGATTGTCGTGGCGACCGAAGCGGACCGGGGCGACGAGAACTATGAGCCGTTGCGTGAGAACTGGGAGCGGCTTCGAGGTGGGGCCTTCAAGGTGGTCAAGCTGCCGATGCCCTCGCCGGTCGTGTTTCGTGGCCGCCGTCTGCCGGCCAGCTATGCGAATTTCTACATCGCCAATCGGATGGTGCTGGTCCCGACCTTCAACGATCCAAGTGACCGCGTGGCCCTGAATGTGCTCGCCCGGGTCTTCCCCGACCGTGAGATCGTCGGCATCCACGCGGTCGACCTGGTGTGGGGCCTGGGCACGCTGCACTGCATGACCCAGCAGCAGCCGTCACGCAAGTAGGAATCGGGACGGCCAGACGGGCAATACCCAAATAGCATTGCGCGGGTCTGCTGATTGGCCCTTTCGGGGAGGTGTCCATCCCTCGGGCTCATGGCGACTCCGCGCGGAAACGGCCCGTGAGATAGTGATCTCAGGCGGCTGGCCGCGAGCATTCACAAATCTGTTGACCTGACCCTATGCAAAATCTGTTTTCACTTGCGGCGAGCAACGACGCTTCCTGGCCGTCTCGCTACCAGCAAGCGTGCACCACCATGGATCAAGCTCGGCAGAGAACTCTCGCCCGCTTTGCGGACAGGGTGCAAACACAGGGGCGGTTAGGCATTAATATGAAGGCCCGCGCCCTGGCGGAGTTCTTTCGGCTTGGCGTGCTCAAGACGATCTATCAGATCTGCAGCGAAGAGTCTGCGCGTACAGGCACCGCTCCAGAGCAGGTTCTGCAAAAGAAACTGGGAAGCTGGTACGACCGTCGAATCACGTTCGACACCTACTTTGAGGGAGGCCAGGAGTTTCGCTATGCCACGCTCTGGCTGAGCGGCCCGGGCTGCCAGAAGTATGGCGCCTTTTGCATAGTGCTTCAGAACCTCGTGCTGGGACGGGCCTACGTCCGGAAGGACTCCCTCGCGGCCTATTTCTCCACCGCTGGGAACTGCGATTTCAAAACTCTTTCGGATGACTTGGCTACCGAACCGCACCGCCACCATCTTGCCGCCGTCAAGCACGCCACTGACCTTCCAGACGACGATCGGGCATGGGACCGGCATCTCTGTAACAAAAGCGAGTACATCGAGGCGATTCTCGCCGGGGACCCGGGCGCTGATTCAGTCGGGGCGGTGATGACTACTCCCGCGGCGTTGGAGCGCTATCATGACCTTGCGTTTCGTGGCCTAACCGCCGACCTGAGCGTCGAGGAGCGCGCCGAGTTGACCGATGTCAGTATGATAGAGGAGAGGTTGCGGACGCGGAAGATCCGCCTTGAAGTAGCCGATGATTAGAGTGGTTGCCATCTCGCCTGAGGACGGTTGGGCGTTCGTCGAAGAAGACGGCGCGCTGTTTCAGGTACGCCCTCCCTACCGTCGAGACGTCTTGACCCCTGGCACTGAGGCGGAGATCATGCGCTCGATCGGGCAGGACGGATTCGAGGCATCCGACCGCCAATTTCCAAGCTGGGGCGAAGTTGTGCGCTTCCTGCGAGAAGAGATCCGCCGTTCCCGCCCGGACGATGTCAGCCGCGACGGCCAGCGGAGAGAGTTGCGCCGGTTTCTCGAGAATGCCGATGAACGCGTGATCGAAGGTTTTCTGGACCGGATCGAGAACGAGTACCTCTCCAAAGGTAACTACGCGCTGGCGCAGCGGGCGATCGGGTCGATGTTGGAGAGTGACCGGGTGCAGGCTCTTCCGGCCCAATGGCGCCGGGCAACCCAACTGTGGAACCATGCCGCCGCCCAGCGGCCGGTTAGCACCGCGATCGACTTTCCCTCCATCAGCCCTGCCGAGGTCGAGTATTGCCGGCGGCTGCAACCGGACGAACTCTTCTCCACGGCGGCCTGAGGCCTGATGGATGAAGTGCATCGCGTTCTACTCCTACAAAGGGGGTGTCGGCCGAAGCTTGGCGCTCGCCAACCTCAGCATCCTCCTCGGACACCTGAAGAAGAGGGTCTTCGCTCTGGACCTGGACCTGGAAGCACCCGGACTTCACTACAAGTACGGGGTCGCGCCCCGCCCGGGCGTCCTGGAATGCTTCACGGAAACGCTGCAGAAACGGACATTTCCCCCTTCGCTGGCGCCGTACGCTGCCAAGACCGACCTCGATTTAGCGGGCGAGGTGTTCCTGATGACCGCCGGCAGGGCGCCCTCGCTTCACTACTGGCGCGAACTCAGTCGACTCAACTGGCACGAGTTGTTTTTCGGGGACAGCGCACCCGGCATTCCTTTCTTTCTGGAGTTGAAGCACAGGATCGCGCAAGAGTACCGGCCGGACTACCTGCTGATTGACTCCCGGACTGGGATCACCGAGATTGGCGGCCTGGCAACCACGATCCTGGCGGATGTCGCGGTCTGCCTGATCGCCAACAACCGGGAGAACCTCGAGGGCTCGCGGGAGGTGCTCCGCGGGATTCGCCAGGCCAAACGACCGCCCGGAGCGGCCCCGTTGCAGATCATCCCCGTTCTCTCACGACTGCCGTTCGGAGAGCCCGGGAGCGAACAGGCTTTGGTGGAAACGGTGCTGAGGACTCTGAACGAACACACGGAAGATCTTGACACTGAGCTTGCGTTCGCTGAGGTTCGCGTCATTCACTCCTGGCCGGAACTGGAGTTGAGGGAGCGGGTTGTCTCAAGATCCATGGAAGACGAGGGGTCGGCGCTTTTTCGGGAGTACTGTCAGGTCTTCGAAGCCGTTCTGCCGAAAATGCCGGTTTTTCTGCGCGCGCTAGTAGCTGAAGTTGGCCAGACCAGGGGCGCTCACGATCCCGGGCGGATACTGCTTTCTCTTACGTCTGATAGTCTCATTTTTGGTGACCTCTCCATTTGGCGGGAAGTGGTATCCGCGTCTCTCAAGGAACTGGCAGGCCCCCCTTGGAGCCGCATCTCTGAACTGTTGGATCAGGCCCTCGATCTGAGGAAACGACAGCGATTTGGCGAGGCCCTGACGTTCGTTCGACAAGCCATCGCGCTCAGCAAAGAGAGAAGTATCCCGAACGACTGTGTCCAGGTCATCGTGGCGGACTGTCTTAGCCTTGAGTCCTGGCTACTGTTAGCCACTGGGTCGGCGACTCAAGCCGTCGCTCGGGCGGAGGAGGCAGTGAGTCTGCTTCGAAGCTTGGCCACCGAGCTTCCGATACAGGTACTGAAGGCGTACCGGCATAGCCTCCTTACCGCCCTGAACGAACTTGGAAGAACATTGCGCGCCATGGGCAGGAGGGGCGACGCGGTCGCTGCCACTCAGGAAGCGCTGGACTTGGCACGGGCTTACGCCCAGGAGAGCGGTGATTCAGGATCGAGTGATTTGGTGAGGGCCTCAAACGCCCACGCCATAACGCTGAGCGCGGTGGGGATGAAGGTGAAGGCGCTGGAGGCGATCACCGAGGGGGTGCGGATCTGTGGCGAGTTGGCGGCTGGGCAGCCGGGGGCGTTCCGTCCGGCTCTGGCGATGTCGCTGAACAATCAGGCGATGATGCTGAGCGACGTGGGGAAGTCGGCGGACGCGCTGGAGGCGATTACTGAGGCGATGCGGATCCATGGGGAGTTGGCCAGCGCGGATCCGCAGCGGTTTGCGCCCGGTCTCGCGAGATCGCTCGGGACTCGCGGGCTCATTCTCGAAGTGGATTACCGGTGGAAGGATGCCCTGTACTCGTACCAGGAGGCTCTGGTGGTGCTGCAACCCCTGGCACAGGCACAGCCGGAAGCGGTGGGATCGCTCTTTGGGCGAATGCTGGCTGACTGGGCACGTGTCGGGCGGCAACTCGGACTCGCACTGAGCGAAGATCCCCAGACGTTACTCCAGCAGTTCCTCGCCTCGATTCAAGAAGGTGACCGCGATCACACCGGTTGATCGCCAGCGCAGGAAGTGAACTCGCCCAGCGGGCAGGCAATCTGGGCTCAACGCGCCAGCCGCTCATAGACCGTGCGCGCTTCATCGAACTGCCGGAGAACATACTCCTTCTCTCGCGGCGTGCGCCACCACGGCCATGCCTCGAACTGCGGTTTCAGCTTGTCGATCCAGCGGGCGAAGTAGCGCGCCGATTCAACACTGCGGATCGGCT
>JBJXGR010000171.1:0-5936 GCA_046160045.1 Bryobacteraceae bacterium | reverse complement strand
AGTTCGAGGACCGCGAGGGCGGAGTGGTCGTGTTGTTTGCCGATGTCGAGACCGGCAAAGAAGCGTGGAGTGTTCATGGAGGTTACACCGGATCGGAGTCGTCGGCGAGGGCGTTGCCGAGGGCGGCGGGCGAGAAAGGCGGTGCGGCCGACGGGGACGAAGTCGCAGCAATAGAGGCGGCGGAACTCGTCTTCGGACTCGGCGCGTCGTTCTTCTTCAAGGAAGGCCGCGGGAATCCGGGGGCAGTCGGCGGCGGGAACGGTGTAGCGCTCCCAGGTATCGCCGCCGTGGGTCCATGCGTCGTAGAAAAAGCCGCGGCGGAAGCGGGGCGTGCTGAGGGCGAGGATGTCGCCGCCGGTGGTGGCGATCATGGGGCGGGCGGCGGTGTAGACGGCGTCGTCGACGCGGGCGGCTTCGTCGAAGATGAGGAGGTTGACGGCGGAGAAGCCGACGGTGCGGTTGTCGCTGGAGGGGAGGGCGATGATGCGGGAGCCGTGGATGGACATGAGCGAGCGTTCGTTGTGGCCGTCGCCACGGGGGGTGAAACCGAGGTTGACGACAAAGCGCACCATTTTGCGCAGGAGTTCCGCGGACTGGCGGAGGGAGGGCGCAAAAATCAAGGTGATGTTGCCGGGCGGGCCGTAGACAAAACGATGGACGGCGAGGGTCGTAGACTTGCCCCACTGGCGGCAACAGTTGAGGAGACGGCGCGGGCGCCGGGAGGCGAGGAAACGGGCCTGGATTGGGTCGGGGTCGAAGTTGAGCCGATGCCGGGCGGAGCGGACCGGGTCGGCAGCGCAAAGGAGATCGGAAATCATGTGTTCCCGAGCCAAGAGTCGCATCGAGGGAAGCGGAAAAAAGGCGAAAATGGAGGTAAGTGATTGAGCGCTCACAGCAGAAAAAAATAAAAGTGTTGTGAACGCAACAGGCATAAGAATCTGTTGCGTATGTGTTGCGGATAAGCGGATAAGTGTGGCGGATAAGAGCGGATTTGTTGCGGCTGTGTGGTAAAATGGAAATAGTGGATGTTGGAAATACAGGAGTTAGAGAGGGGAATCGGCTTAAGCGCAACAATGCGCAACAGAAATAGCGGATAAGGGGGAAAACGGCATCTCCCTTGATTATCGCACGAGGTGGAAGGGGTTTTGGAAGGATGGGCGTGTAAGTGGTTGATTTAGCACGGGCGATTGTTGGAATTGGGGTGTGAACGGAGCCGCGAGCGTCAGCGAGCGGTGGCTGGGGCGTTATTGTCGCAAACGACAAGGGGGTTTGACACGTTAAGGAGTGCGAATAAACGGGACACCGGCCGCGAGAAAGGCGAGGTCACCGCTCGCCACCGCTCCCTTACGGTCGCGGCTCAGTAGAAAGTCGCGGCTCAGCAGAAAGTCGCGGCTCAGTAGAAAAAGGAGGGTGACCGCTCCCTTAGGGGCTTTTTTGAAGAAACAGCAGACCACGCGGCAGAACCCCGAGGGGCGCGCTGAAGCGCGCCGCGGCCTGAAAGGCCGCCCCACACGGGGTCGGAGACCGGCGCCACGGGAAAAGAAAGGTTGGCGGGCGAGAAAAAGCCCGCCATTTTTATTTGGAGAGGTAGGGAAATGCTGAAGAACGTAAAACGAATCAAGCCGTGCGCGGTGTGCCGGCACGAGGCGCGGGAAGGGATCGAGCGGGCGGTGCAGCGGCACAAGAAGAATCACCTGGCCGGGGAGATGGCGTCGGTTCTGAAGGAACAGAGCGGGCAGCGGATGAGTTGGCTGATGGAAGAGTGGCACGCGCTGCGGAGCGAGACGGTCGCGCTGGACGCAGAGTTGCGAGAGCAGAAGAAGCGGGACGCGCGGCTGAAGGGGCTCGCCGCTCCGGAGCCGCCTGATCGACCAGGGGAGGAAGTTGGAGGAGACGCTGCCGCGGATGCCGGAGTGGAAAGCAGACGGCAGAGTATCAGGAGGCGCGGGCGAAGATGATCCGGTTGATGTCGGAAGATCCCTATGCCGCCTTCCCCTGGTCCTCCAACCGCTCCAGAACTTCGACGAACTTCCGGTAGGCCGCCGGGTCGGAACCCGACACCAGGTCAACCGGGCCACCGCGCAAGCAGATCCGTTGATTGAAAACCCGCAAAGGGGTTACTGTCACGGGGGGGGGTCCGCACGGCTTTCCGTCAGTCACGGGTTTCCGTCACAGGTTTCCCGGAACCCTTCCGTCCGGGGCACGATATTCAAGTGGAGAAGGTCGAGATTTCCTTTCGCTACACGGCGCAGAATTAGTCGACGCTGCCGGTCGCGGATAGATTCGCGGCTGGGACTGGGTGATCAAAAAAGCAATGAAGCCGGACGGCGGCCGGTGTGGGGATAGGTGTAACACCCCTGATAGGGCAAGCGGTTTCTCATTCACTCCACAAGTGAACGGGCGCCAGCCAGGTTGGATCGATTTCTTCTCCTGCCCGGCTCATCTCCCGTTCAATTCTGACGCGAGCGTTGAACAGAGCCATCGCTCTGGCGGGCGCGGTGGACGGCCGCTGGAGGTAGAATTCCTCGGCTAAGCGGAGTGCCCACTTTTCGGTCACCGGCCAGCGATTGCAGATCAGTTCGTGGCAGACGCCCCGCTGAAGCATCTCGTGCGCGAACCCGCCGAAATAGCGGGACCGGAATTCCTGTTCGGTCTGCTGATGGCCCAATTTGCAGCAATTGAAATAGACGAAGCGCCTCCGGTGGCCGGACTCAGCGGCCAGTTGCGCGGCCCTAACGCGTGCTCCACTTCCGTCGCCTGAAGAAGGACCCACCACAAGTGCATTGGTTCCGTCCCCTACCAGCCCATGCGTGAGGACGTATGCGCAGCACTTCTTCTCTTGCTCCGCATCCATGGCCTCCCGGAGCGAATCGCCATCAACCACGTGGCGGGACTGGCCGGCGGGGAGCCGCAAACTGGCTAAGACCTTCTGAACGTGCTCTTCGGCGTTCGTCACGGCCGGAAATCTCAGACCGTTAACTATGCAGCTTTCGTGGCAGGAGGAGATCGCCCGAAAGTAGTGATAGCCGGTGGAATTCAGCAACTTGTCGTCGTCCGTGCTCTTGGGCGCGTGTTCCGTCTTGACCCGCCAGGTAACCGGGATCCGGGCGCATATGTGCCCGGTACCGGCCCATCTGTTGAGAGCTAGGTCGAGAGGAACAGCTATCATTTCAGCACTGGAAACAACAATATGCAGAATGAAGAGGCAGGGAAACTCATTGGGTTGTTGTTCAAACAGAAGTTCCCTGGCCTTCTTGGCGATGTCAGGAAACGAACGCATGATTCCGGACTCAGGCAAGGCTTTCCAAAGATCAAGCGCTGCACTCATTGCCGCATTGCCGCGGTCCTTGTCGAACACCGACGCGATCGCCTGAGAACTGGCGCTCAGGTCACCGAAAGGCCCAAACTCGTCTGTTCGCAATCCGCGTTTTTCGCATTCTTCATCGAAGTACTCGGTGAGCGGGCCGCCTACCAGGTATGCGTCGCGAGCGAGTTCAAGGGTGCAAGGGTCGAGACCCTGTTCACCTGTCGACGTTTTGGCTGGACCACGGGAGA
Source organism: Bryobacteraceae bacterium (assembly GCA_046160045.1). GTDB lineage: Bacteria > Acidobacteriota > Terriglobia > Bryobacterales > Bryobacteraceae > CAZGUX01. The sequence goes on along the minus strand of JBJXGR010000171.1, from coordinate 2,381 downwards.
ACCGCATTCGCACGACCGTAGGCAGAATGGGCGTGGCGCCGCCGTCTCCGGCCCGGATCATATCCGCGATCCCTTCAAACGTTCGGTGACGCTTCGCCGCAAAGACCCTGTCGGGCAGACACAAGTAGGGGAAGGTACGCCCGGTGATGACAATCGCCTGCCCACCCTGCTCGGCGAGGGTCCAGTTTCGCGCCAGCGCCAAGGCGGTCTCCTCCCCCTGCGTGGCCTCGGGTACTCCCTCCTGACAGTACTCCCTCCTGACTTGGAACACCAGCGTCGACGATGAGCCAGTGGTAGCCAGTCTTGTCGGCCAGTTTCTCCGCTGCCGCGCCGCTGCTGCCCGCGGTTTCTACCTGGTAATTCTCCAGGGCGTCCCGAAGTTCTTTGGCCATGAATGCCGCCAGCGTAGGTTCGGCCACAATCAGCATGCGGCGCTGACCAGTATGGGCTTGGGCTTTCATTCGTCGTCTTTCTTCTGTGGGCTCATCGTCGAAGGAAGTTCGATGCTGAACTCGACTTCGGGTTGCAGCCGTCCGCTCAGCTGACCGCCGGCATGTTTGATGAGATCTCTGGCCAATTGGAGCCCAATGCTGCGCTCCGCCGGATGGCCATCGTGGGCCACCAGGTACGAGTCGGGCGAGCACAGGAAATCGAGCGGGTCGACACCTTGCGGCACGATCAGGGATGAAGATCCCCCCTGGACGAGCGCTTGGATCCTGTCGCCAGCGAGGCGATTAAGGAACACGGAGACACTGCGCTTTCCCAGCAAGCAGGCCAATAGGATCAGATCGCGAAAGGCATACCACAGCCGGATCCGCGTCCCACGGACGATCCATCGATGTTCGTCTTGAAACTGGGGAGGAAGCACATCCGGAAATACTCCTCGGACGTTGTCCACGATCTCAACGAGCAGCTTGTCCAGCGGAATGTCCTCGGCGTGCTGAGTCAATGGGAAGGCGAGGAGGCGGGCACGATCAAATCCTTGCTGCGCCTCTTCGAGGTCCCGCATCGCCTGTTTCACTTCCCCGCGAAGATCCTCTGCGGAAACCTGGGAAACCTGGGGACGTCCAACGCGTTTCTATATTTTCCCTGAGAACTTTCCTCGCTACACCCACTACTTCAATAGAATGCCCCGCATGCTCCGAGCCGTGCTGCCCGAAGTCGCACACCACCTCACCCACCGCGGCGTCAACCGCGAGCCCATCTTCATCGAGGACTTTGATCGCCACGTCTACCTCGATCTTGTGGCCAAGCATGCTAAACGCTTTCAGGTCACCCTGTTCGGTCATTGCCTGATGTCGAATCATGTGCATTGGATCGCCGTCCCGCAAGAAGCCGATTCGCTTGCCAAGGCGTTTGGCGAAGCCCACGGCCGCTATGCGCAGTATGCCAACGCCCGGTTCGGCCGCCACGGGCACTTTTGGCAGGACCGGTTTTACTCCTGCGCGCTGGACGCGGGACACCGCTGGGTGGCCCTGCGTTATGTGGAACGGAACCCGGTGCGGGCTCGGCTAGTCGAGGCGGCGGACCAATGGCCGTGGTCCAGCGCGGCGGTCCACGTTGGGCGGCAGCGAGTGCCCTCTTGGATGTCGGTGGAAGAGTGGGCCAAGTGGTTTACACCGGCCGAGTGGCAGATGTGGCTCGAAACGGACGGCGTGGCGGAGGCGGAACAGAGACTGCGCAGCGGGACGGCAACGGGTCGGCCTGTAGGTGACGAAGGCTTCGTGTTGGAGGCGGAAGCGACTTTAGGGCGGCGACTTCATCCGGAGAAAGGCGGTCGCCCGCGGAAGGAAGGGACCGTCAGCAAAGCGGCGACTGCGACCTCAAGTCAGCAAGTCCTGTGGGCTGGGAGCTAGAGTCGAGGAGCAACCCACAATTGACCAGGGAGAGGAACCTGGTATTCACCTACGGCCAGGTCATCGCCTCCCATGCCACTGGCGGCTTTTTCCGCTCGTGCCGCCCGTGCATCACCTTCATCCCTTCCCCTTCCCAGTCCAACCTTTGAAGCAATTCGTCCTGCCGTTCCGCGTCGTCGTCGGTTCGCGTTCGCCCTGCCGCCAGTTCCCTCGTCAGGTGCTCGGTCCGGTGTTGCGACAGCGCGCTCTTCGATACCTCGTACCTCCTTGCCAGTACCCTGCAATTCGTCCCTTCCATTAACGCCATTTCCATCGCTTTCCGCTCCAGGTGCCGGCACATCGTACATCTGGGTTCTTTCATTGTTTTCGATAACGGTGCGGCCGCGAAGCCAAGGCGGTGGAGTAGCCGGACACGCATCCAGCCGGTGTTTAAGGCGGGTTTCAATGGCGCTGGGAGGCTGCCTGCCTGTTGGACCAACGGCAATCGCACCCATGATCGCCGTTGTGCTCAGCACGTCGTTTTGC
>JBJXGR010000170.1:0-9445 GCA_046160045.1 Bryobacteraceae bacterium | reverse complement strand
GCGGCCGCCCATGCACGTCCATTGCTTGGGATCCGGTGCCAGAGTCACCGTCTGCTCTTTCCACTCGTGCTCGATGCGAAAGGGTTGGCCGGTCAGGACGAAGTTGGCCGTCGTCCTCGGCGTTTTCGCCTGGATCAGGACAATCATCTCCGCGCTGTTCATCTGCTCCATCTCACCGCGGAATCGGAGGGTCAGCCGCGCGTTGGTCAGGTCGCGGCTGAAACCGCCCTCGACGAAACGGTTGGGCTTGGCCACGTCGCGGCCGATCCGGTCGGCCCGGGTATAGAGGTACATCAACATGTTGAGGTAACCGGCGCCGGGCGGAGCATGATGACTGTCGAGATACCATGGCCCGAACAGGTGGGCGACGCCGTCCCAGATAGGAAGCGGGTGATAGCGGTTGGCAACCCACCCCCCGGGGCCGCGGTCGAAGTCCTCGCGATAGACGCGCGGTTGGGCCGCGGCCAGAAAGGAAAAGAGAAACAACGCAACGATGGCTCGCATCAGACGCGGCCAGTATACCGTAGCGTCTGTGCGTCGAGTAAAACCTGGCCGCGATGTTGGAAGCGGTTGCGATTTTGGGTAAACTTGGACGCATGAACCCTGCCTGGAAAGAAGACTTCGACCGCGACGGCTTTGTGGTGATCCGGGACTTCCTGAACGCCGACGAGGTCCGCTCACTGGAGGATGGGATGTGGCGTTTTCTGCGGGACATCGCGCCGACGATGGATCGCGCCCACGTCATGTACGAAGATCCGTCCGATCCGGCGTCGCTCAAACAGGCCGATTGCGTGCATTTCGACCAGGGGCTGAATGAGATTCGCCTGCGCGGCAAGGTGCGGGAACTCGCCGAGTTGCTGATCGGACCCGTCGAAGCGCAACAGGGTGAGTTCTTCGACAAGCCGCCGCACAACAACAAGCCCACTCCGCCGCACCAGGATGGATTCTATTTCTGCCTGAAGCCGAATGTCGCGTGCACGATCTGGATCCCGCTCGACGTGGTGGACGAGGACAACGGGACGCTCGCGTACATCCGCGGGTCTCACCGTCTGGGAGTGCTGCCGCACAACGCCAGTTCCGTACTCGGATTTTCGCAGGGGCTGGTGCCCGATCCCAACTCGCTCGGCGAGCGGGTCCTGTGCCCGGCCAAGCCGGGCGATGTGCTGGTGCACCATTCCCTGACGATTCACATGGCGGGCGGGAATCGCAGCACGCGCCACCGCCGGTCCGTCGGCTTTGTCTACTACTCGACGGCGGCGGAACTCGACCAGGAGGCGTTCGACCGGTATCAGTCCTCGCTGAAAGTGCAGCGCGAAGCCAAGGGGATCGAGCATACGGCGGTGGTCGCGCGTTGAGACGCCGGGGCCGGCATTGACGGTACAATAGCCGGTCTATGGTTACATCCTTGACTTCTTTCAGCCGCCGGAGTGTGTTGCGCACGCTGGCCGGCGGAGCGGTCTTCTCCCCGCTGATCGCTCAGGTCAGGCGGTCGGTGCGCGTCGAGCGCGTCGAACTCATCAAAGTCATCGTACCCATGAAAAAGGGCGTGGCCGTGAGTGAGAACTACGGCCCGGCGCTCGACATCCGGCTCCGGGATTTCGACAAGTATCCCAAGTTCCTGATCAAGCTTCATGCCGATAACGGACACGTCGGGCTCGGTGAAACCGGGCGCGAAGTGCCGGACGCTTCGGTAGAGGCGAATGCCCGCTTTCTCACCGGGAAGGACATCCTCGCCCTCGACCTGAGCGTGCCGGCGATGGGCCTGCCCAGCGGACAAACCGCCGACGGTTTTGAGATCGCGATCTACGACCTGATGGGCAAGACCCTCGGCGTGCCCGCCTGCGCGCTGCTCGGTGGCTGCTTTCAAAAGAAGGTCGCCGTGTCGTACTGGGCGGGACAGAAGACCGATGCCGACATGCTCGAGGTGGTGCGGCGAGCCGTCGAGGGCGGTTTCAAGAACCTGAAGTTCAAGGCCCGCGTGGGCGACGATATCGCCACCAAGATGGCCAACGTAGCCAAGACGGGACCGACTCTCAGCTACATCGTCGACTTCAATTCCTCGTACCCCGACATCGCGAGTTTTCTGCCGGTGGCGCACCGGCTCCAAGGGTTCAACCTGATCATCGAAGATCCCGTTCCCAAGCGGCTGGACTGGTTCCGGCAGTTGAAGGAGCGGACGACGATTCCCTTCGCCCTGACGCCCACCAGCAACCGCCAGATGTTTGAAGCGATCCGCACGCAAGCGGTGGATGTGTTCAACCTGGGCGGAAACATGCGCGACTTCGCCCGCGCGGGTTACGTCGCCAGTCTGGCGGGCATCCCCTGCTGGCACGGGTCGGGTGTGGAATTAGGCATACGCGACATGTCCTTTGTGCACGCCGCGGCAGCCACGGAGAGTTGCACGATTCCTTCGGACACCTTGTGTTACCTGCGGCAACATGATCTGCTGGATAAGCCGTTCACGGTAAAGAACGGCTTTGTCGAAGTGCCGCAAGCGCCGGGCCTGGGCGTCGGGCTGGATGAAGACGCGGTGCGCAAATACCGGGTGTCCTAAATCATGACAATCAGCCGCAAGTGGGCGGTCATCGTTCTGCTGTTCTTCGGGGTTTTGATCAGTTACGTGGATCGCGGCAATCTGAGCATTGCCGCGGTGCCGCTGATGAAGGATTTCCAGATGTCGCCGGCGTCGATGGGGACGCTGCTGTCGAGCTTCTTCTGGACCTACGCGTTCTTTCAGCTTCCGGCCGGGTACCTGGTGGACCGGTTCGGCATGCGAATGACGTACGGACTTGCGTTCGTCTTCTGGTCGCTGGCGTCAACGGCGACCGGCTTCGCGACGTCGGCCGGGCAAATCCTGGCGGCGCGGCTCGCGCTCGGGATGGGCGAAGCGGTAGCGCCGCTGGCGAGCATGGCGTTCATCAAGCAGAACTTCAACGATCAACAGCGGGGCCTGCCCACCGCGATCTACATTTCCGGCATGACGTTGGGGCCGGCCATCGGAGCGTTTGCCGGGACTGCCCTGCTCGAGTGGTATGGCTGGCGCATGATGTTTATCGTCACGGGAGTGGTGGGGTGCGTGTGGCTCCTCCCGTGGCTGCTGGTGGCGCCGAAGGGCACCGCCGCGACGTCGTCCAGCCATGCCGTCGCCACTGGCCCCGTGAACTACTCGCGGGTGTTCGGGACTTCCATCTTCTGGGCCCTGACCCTGAGCATCTTCGTATATTCGTATTTCTGGTACTTCGTGCTCACCTGGGTACCGTCGTACCTGATGATCGCGCACGGATTCTCCACTTTGAAGATGGGCGCGACGGTGGGGATTCCGCTGGTGATCATGGCGGGCGTGAGCCTGGTGTCGGGCACACTGTCGGATTGGGCGGCGAGCAAAGGAGGTTCGGCGCTGGCCGTACGGAGAATGTTCGTGTGCAGCGGATTTATCGTCGCGTCGAGCGTACTCTCGCTGTTGGTGATCACGAACCGGGAGCTGGTGCTGCCGATCTTCATCGTGTCGCTGTGTGGATTAGGAATCGCCGGCGGCAACTACTGGGCGATGTCGCAGATGGTGTCGCCGCCGTCGCTGATCGGCCGGACGATCGGCTATCAGAATACGATCGCCCAGATTGCCGGCGTGGTCGCGCCGATTCTGACCGGCTTTCTCCTGGGCCCGACCAAGGACTTTACGACGGCGATTATCGTAGCGGGGCTATGCCCGCTGATCGCCGCGGCGACGGTCTTCGTGTTGTTGCGGCAATCGGGAATTGAGAAGTTCCACGCGAGCCTGGGGTATTGACCGCGCCCTCTTCAGAGCCGCGATTCAAAAGCTCCTTCAGAGCCGCGACCGTGAGGGAGCGGTGGCTCGCCGTCCAATTCGTCCACAGTGTCTGGGCGAGCGGTGGCATACCCACACGAGAAACGTCGAGCTAGGCGCGACTCCTGTTCACGCCGCACCCAGCAGATCCAGATTCCGATAGATCTCGGCAACCGGGATCTCGCAGTCCAGCGAATTCAGCCGCAACACGGCGCCGGTGTCCCGGATTGTCGTCAGCTCCCAATTGCCGTTGGGCATACGGCGGTAGTGTTCGATGTCGACCGGAGTCTGATCCACCAGCGCATACTCGGCTAGGGAGGGCAGCATTCGAAAGAGGCGGGATTTTTCGCCGCGATCAAAAGCGCGGGTGGATGGCGACAGCACTTCCGCCAGGAAGGTAGGGTTCATGAGCGTGTCCCGCCGGTCGTCGGTGTGCTGAGGCGTGCCGCACAAAACGGTCACGTCGGGGTAGGTGATCAGACTTCCCCACTGGACACAGACCCGGGCATCCGGACTGAAGACGATGCATGGTTTTCCCCGTAGGCGAACGGCCAGTTCGACACATAGGTTGGCTGTAATCGCGGCGTGCTGCAAAGTACCGCCCGCCATCGCCACGATTTCACCAAACACATACTCGCTCTTCGTCTCGGCAAGGCGTTCGCGTTCGAGGTACTCCTCCGGGCTCACGTAGGAGACAGGATGGGAAGACATCGTGACTTTATTATAGAGCCAGGCCTCTACGCCGGCGCTTTACCGTAGTCCCGAATCTTCATCTTCTCCCCGCCCTTCAGCGCCGATTGGTGAGCGACAATCCCGGGCAGCGTGTACGCAATCGCTTCCCAAATGTCGACAGCCGGGTGCCGGTCCTCCACGATCGCGCTTACGAATTCGTGCGTGATGTGGACGTGCGAGCCGCCGTGACCGCTGGCCACCCGCATGGACTGCGGTACGTTCCGCAGATGATCAGGCTCCTGATAGGCATCGATCTTCATGTCGCCTTCCGGATAGCCATTGGCGTCGATCACGGTCTTGCCGTCTTTGCTGATCTGGGACACCGTGTTCGGGATCTCGTCCGGTCGCGCCATCACGTACGACAACCGGTCGCCATAAAACTGCGCCCTCTCGGTGCCGCGTCCGGCGATGTGCCAGAAGACCGAGATGCGGCTGGCGTGGCCCCCGGACGTCTTAAAGAACCCCGTCGTGTTCCAGAACGGATTCTTGTAGCGATTGGTCTTCAGGACTTCGTGCCCGTCGCCCCAACCGATGGCTTCCACTTCCGCCAACCGCTCCCCCGTGACGGGAATCACCATTCCGGTCGAATGCGTCGGATAGAGCATGGGCGGGAAGCCCAGGCGCCACGTCGGCAATCCGCGGTCGTCGTACATCAGCGGGATGAGTCCTTCGTGATGGTATTCTGCCTCCGAATAGAAGATAGTCCCGAACCGGCCCTCCTTGGCCCACTGCCGGCACGTGATGATGGACGGATAGTAGTAGCTGGTCTCGGCCATCATGTACTTGCGTCCGGTGGATTTCACGGTTTCGAGCAACAGCTCGAGTTCCTCCACCGACAAACCGGCCGGCACCGCGCTGATGACGTGCTTCCCGGCCTTCATCGCCTCCACGGCCATCCACGCGTGGAGCGGCGCCGGGGTAAACACGCCCACCGCGTCGAGTTCAGGATGCTTCAACATCTCGCGGAAGTTCTTGAAGGTCGTGGGGCACCGGTAGACCTCCGAGAGTTGTTGCAGCCTGACCGGCGCGACGTCGCACACCGCGGTCACTTTAGCGTTCGGGCTCAGATGCCATTGAAAGCTCGATCCGAACCGGCCTCCGACGATTCCCATCCGTACCGTTTTGTTGCTGCTCATGGTAATCTCCCGCGGCCTATGCCGGCGCCTGTCCGTAATCCTTGATCTTCAGGTGCTCGCAGCCCTTCAATGCCGACTGATGCGCGACGATGCCCGGCAACGTGTACGCGATGGCTTCCCAGATGTTCACCGCCGGATGGCGATCTTCCACGATCGAGCGTATGAACTCGTGCGTCAGAAACGTATGCGAATTCCCGTGCCCTGTTCTCAGCCGCATGCTCTCGGGCAGCCTCTCGAAGTGCGTCGGCTGATTGTAGGCCTCGAGCATTACCTTTCCTTGCGGGTAGCCATTGTCATCGATTACCGTCTTGCCGTCCTGGCTGATCCGTACCACCGTGTTCTTCGATTTCTCCGGCCGCTCCATCAGGTACGACATCCGGTCGCCGTGGAACTGCGCGCGCTCGGTCCCGCCGCTGGCGACATGCCAGAAGACGGATACCCGCGACGCATGCCCTTTCGACGTCTTGAAGAAACCGGTCTCGCTCCAGAACGGATTCTGATACTGATTGGTGCGCACCACTTCGTGGTTGTCGCCCCACCCGATGGCGGACACCTCCGTCAGTCGTTCGCCCGTCACCGGTACGATCATGCCGGTGCAGTGGGTCGGGTAGAGCATGGGCGGAAGGCCGTGCCGCCACGTCGGCAGGCCCCGATCGTCGTACATCAGCGGGATCAAGCCTTCATGGTGATACTCCGACTCTGAGTAGAAGATTGTGCCGAAACGCCCTTCCTGCGACCATTCCCGGCACGTGACAATCTCCGGCCGGTAGTAGCTGGTCTCGGCCATCATGTACTTCATGGCGGTCTTCTTGACGGTCTCGAGTATCCAGGCCAGTTCTTCTTCGGACAATCCGGCGGGCACCGCGCTGATCACGTGCTTGCCTGCGCTCATCGCCTCCACCGCCATCCACGCGTGCAAAGGCGCGGGCGTGAAGACGGCCACCGCGTCCAGTTCCGGATGCTTGAGCATCTCGCGATAGTTCTTGAAAGTCGTCTGGCAGCGATACACCTCCGAGAGGCGTTGTAACCGTACCTGGTTGATATCACAGACCGCGGTCACGCGGCTGTCGGGATCCAGGTGCCATTGGAACGACGACCCGAAGCCTCCGCCGACAACACCCATCCTGACCTGCTTGGTCCCGGCGCGGGGGCCGGGAGTGGCGTTCTGCGCCATCGCACCGGTCGAAACGCCGATTCCTTGGAGAAGCAAACGCCGGCTGATTGAGTTCGACATGGCAGTGGCCCTATTTTTCCGCGGATTCACGGCGGAAGCAAGTGTCCCGATTTCCGTGTCCCGATTTCCGTGTCCCGATTGCTGGACGTTAATCAACCAAAACGGGCAGGCACGGTCCCAAAAAGGCTATACTACAATCCATCCAAGGGCGTCCCCGGGTTCAACACAACCATTTGGAGGAGAAACGATGAGACTGCGAAGCTCGTTTTTGCTGCTGAGCCTTCCGCTGATGGCCGTTGCCGCCGGTACCCTTCCGCCGGCAGCCGATCAGAAGATCGACTTCAAGCAGCACGTGCAGCCGATCCTGGCTGCCCGGTGCCATTCGTGCCACGGCTCGAAACAGCAGCAGTCCGGTCTTCGGCTGGATAAGCGCCAAAACGCCCTGCGCGGCGGGGACTACGGTCCCGTGATTGTCCCCGGAAAAAGCGCTGAGAGCAAGATGATCCTGCGGGTCGCGAGCGGTGACGGCGGTCTGCAGATGCCGCCCACGGGAGCCCTGTCTAATGAGGAAATCGGGATCCTGCGCGCCTGGATCGATCAGGGCGCCGAGTTCGCCGACGTCGAAATTAAGGAAACGAAGGAAGAAACCAGACCGGTCGATCCGAAGGTGCGGGAATTGATCACGGCGGTCCGGACCCGCGACCTGAAGTCCGTCAATCGTCAACTTCGGGCCAACCCGAGCCTGGCGAACGGCCGCGATGCGGCCGATTCGACGCCCCTCCATCACGCCGCCGGTTTTGGGACGGTCGCGGTTATGAAGGCTTTGCTCGATCGCGGCGCCGAGGTGAACGCCACGAATCGAACGCAGTCGGCTCCGCTGCATTGGGCGATCCTCGATGCCGGGAAAGCCGGCCTGCTGATCGAGCGCGGGGCGAACGTGAACGCCAGGAGCGCGGACGGCCGCACGCCCCTGTATCTGGCCGCGTCCCAACGCAACGGAGATGCAGTGCTCCGGTTGCTGCTGGAGAAAGGCGCCGATCCGAACCTGGCGATGCCCAACGGCCGGACACCGTTGATGGCTGCGGCGGGAGGCGGCGGTGTAGCGATGATCCGGCTCCTGTTGGAGCACAAAGCCAATCCACAAGCTGTCAGCGGCACGGGTTCGGTTGCGTTGATGGATGCTGCCGCGATCGGTGACACGGAAGTGGTCAGGCTCCTGCTGGAACGCGGCGTGAACGTGAACGCCCGAACCAAGAGAAATCAGTCGGCGCTGGCGATGGCGGCGGGCCTGGGATCGGAAGAGATTGTCCGCATGCTGCTCGAAAAGGGCGCTGCCGTGAATGTCCGGGATGAGCGCGGCTATTCGCCCCTTATGTACGCGGCCTATTCGGAAGCCATGCCCGCAGGCATTGTCGAACTACTGCTGGAAAAAGGCGCCGACACCTCTGTCGAGGGCGAAGGGGAAACGCCCCGAAGCCTGGCGGCCAAACGCGGGGACACGGAAGTCGCCCGTCTGCTGGGCGTGCCCGAATCACAGCGCAAGAGCGGCGGAGTGGTTTCCGGCGAACCGGGTTCGGCCGAAGACCGCTCGCTGGCGGAAGCCGTGCAGAAAGCCGCTGCCCTTCTGGAAAAGCAGAGCCCGACCTTCATCAAGCGGGGAGGCTGCAACTCCTGTCACAACCAGACCCTGCCGGCCGCGGCGCTCGCGCTGGCCCGGAAGCGCGGCATTCCCGTCGCCAAGTCGCTGGCCCAGGTTTCTCTGGAAGTATTGGAACGAAGTGCCGAGCGAACCATGGAGTTCGGCGTCATCAGCGTCAACAGCGTCGCCTACGAGTTGTTCGGCTATGTGGCCACCGGCCGCCCGGCCGACGAGTATACCGACAGCCTGATTCATTACATCAAAGCGATGCAAACCCCCGCAGGCTACTGGCAGACCACCAACAACCGGCCTCCGATGACCTTCGATCACTACAACACGACCGCCATGGCCCTGGAAGCTCTTCGCACCTACGCGCCCCCGGCCCAGAGGGAAGACACGGAACGCCGCCTTGCTCGTGCTGCCGCCTGGCTGGAGTCGGCACATCCGGTAACAACGCAGGAGCGTGCCTTTCATCTCCTCGGTCTCAAATGGGCGAAGGCCAAGCCTGCCGTCATTGAAAGGGCGGCGCGGGAATTGGCCGAGACCCAGCGCCCTGGCGGCGGATGGTCGCAATTGCCGACGATGGGTAGCGATGCCTACGCGACAGGCGAGGCTTTGTATGCCCTTCACGTGGCCGGCAAGATGCCGGTCAGCGATGCCGTCTATCAGAAAGGGGTGCGCTACCTGCTCCGCACGCAGGCGCCCGATGGCTCCTGGCATGTCAAGACCCGCTCTCTGCCCTTGCAGCCTTATTTCGACAGTGGATACCCGTACGCACACGACCAGTGGATCTCTGCGGCCGGCGCCAGTTGGGCGTCGATGTCCCTGTCACTGGCGGTGGAACCAGTCAGTTTGAGCCGCCGCTAACCCCGGTGGGCCTTCGCTCCCGGCCGCTCGAACCGGGCGGCCGGGCTTCTTGACAGCATCGCGTGAGCCCTCGACCACGAGGCGAACGGGGC
>JBJXGR010000169.1:0-18695 GCA_046160045.1 Bryobacteraceae bacterium | reverse complement strand
GTCGTCGATGCGAATCTTGTGTGCAATCTTCAGGTCGGTCCTCAGACTTGCCGATTTCGAGACTCAGCATTTCTCAGCACTCCGATTCCGTCTTCACAAGTGCTTTCAACGACTTCCAGGCGATTTGTTGCCGAAACTAAGCCACTCAAAAGAGGTGGTCCAAAAGTCTCCTCCGCGATCGCCTGAATCGGTGTTGCAAACAAAGGGACGCCCGAGCCCGGTTTCGCTGGTCCACAACCTGTACCTTTTGGACCAGCAAATCACGTGGGTTTCGCCTGCTGGTACTGGTTCGGCCGCCAAAGAAGCCGTAGCACGCTACAGAGGACGAAGACCGCGGCAGGATCCCAGGCTCTCGTAGCTCTCCAGACGGTCAGCGCGGCGAGTTCGCGGAGCATTCAGTTCGGAAGAGCCCTCGTACCGGTTTCAGTGATCGCCCGCGCGATGAACTCCCTGCGCTTGCTCCTGAGCCCGGCGGGCGGCCGTCGGGCGAAACCGACGCCGTTCAGTGCGCTTCCTTCACCCTTTTCTTCTTCCCCCACCGTGCCGCCGCCTTGCGCGCGATCTCGCGCCGGCGCTTGGCTGTGAGTGCTGCGGCGCGGGCGGACCTGCCAGCCAAACCGGACTTTCGACCGATCTCCCACCCAGCAAGTCCGGAGAAAACTGCTCGCGCGAGGGTCTAAGGGAAAAGCCAGGCCGACAGGTGCGATGCAATTGTGCTCGTCCACAGTCATCAATCTTCTTCTCGTCGGCGCTCGGCTTCGTCGCGTTGGAACGAACGAACTGGTCCGTCTGGACGCTGCCTCGCGGTGCAGTCCTGAACGACCGCGCAGAAGACCGATTGGGCCCACCTGGGCATGCGGTCGATCGCCCAAACGTTGCGGGGATTAGTTTCTGTCTCGCGTTTGTGGGGATTGCCAAGGCTAGGCTTGCGTATAGGAAACCTCTTCGCGAGTAGTTCGGCGGGCTCGGGGCCACACCAGCGCACGGCCCTCACCTTTCGCTTGGTGCCGAGAGGCACTACTTCACCCCGGACAAGGAGCCGCTCGGCCTCGGCGGCCTCGAGCCAACGAACCAGGGTATTAACGCGATCGAGCAACCGTACTTTCGCAGCCACTGTACGGATCATTTTGGACACCGTCCATACCTCGCTATCGCCTCGTGCCTTATCTCAGGCTTTCTTCTTCCACCGCGCGGCAGCCGCTTTCTTTGCTCGCTCGCTCCGTTCTGCACTCGTCATGGTCTCTAGCGACTTCTTCCCGCCACGCCTGCCTTGTTGCTTGAAGTAGGCGGCTACCTCGGGCGGCATCTCCTGCTCGAAGAATTCCCGCACCTTACGCGGCTTCACGGTCACAATGTTAACCCCCCTTGGCATTTCTCCGCAACTTTGTTCTTGTATGCTAAGGGGGGTTAGCACTATACTGGAAACGTGACAACAAACTGCCTCGGATGCGGCGAGCCTCTCGCCGCCTTTTCCGATCCCGACTACCCGGCCATCCGCCGTGACGCGCCCGGTCAGCTCACGTGCACCGACGAGCGCTGTCGCGAGATCTTCACGCTCAAGCGCCAGCTCGACGTACTCAAGATCGCGAATCTCCAGCAGAGTATCTCGCTCGCCGCGCTGCGCGCCATCTTCCGCGACCTGCAGAACCCTAACACCCGGATCCCGAGCGACATCGAAAGTCAGACCACGCCGGTCTGCGACTCGATCGACGAACGCATCGAGTTCGCCGAACCCGGCCGCGCCTACTACTTCTACTTGGCCATCGCGCGCCACGTGGACGCGCAAATGCTCGCCGCGCGCGAAGAACTGGAGGCCGCATGAGCGCTAACGGCAACGGCTACCACCCGCGCGAAAAGGTGGAGTTCCCGCCCAACGTCCCGGTCGAAGTCGCGCTCGCCTACCCGACGGGCAAGCTCATCTCCGGCAAGTTCGGCGACAGCGTCATGTTCTCGCTCGCCGACGGACGCGTGATGTTCCTCGACCCGCCCCTGGCCGAGCGCATCGCTACTGCCGGCATCCAGGCACACCAGCCGTTTACCATCACCAGGACGGAGCGCAAAGCCGGCAACCGCAGGCTGATCGCTTGGGAGATGCGGCGGGTGAACGAAGGGACAGCCCTGACCGTCAAGGAGGGGATCATCCCAGAACCCGAGTCGGCCATCGAGGCCCAACTCCGCGCCTCGCTGCGCGTGCAGGGGATCGAGCCGGAGCAGGCTTTGCGAGAGTCCCGAGCTCCGGCCCGACCTGACACGCCAACCACTGCGGAGGCGGTCGCCCCGCAGAGTAGCACCCTGGACCAACCGCCCGGGAGCACTCCGGCCGACCCAAGGCAAATCCTGGCGTTTCATGCAGCCATCGACCTAGTGCTCGACGTGGAGGCCTACGCCAAGCAGCGCGGCTGCGCCGTCCGTTTTTCGTCAGAGGATGTCCGTTGCATCGCGAACACCTTGTACATCAACCGCGCCAAAGGCGGCCTCGGATGACCCCCGAACTCACCAGCAGTCTCCCAAAGCCCCGCCAGTTGCCCCTGTTCCGCGGCTGGCGCAAACCTCGACAACGAAGCACGGAGCGGCCCGCCGGGGCCGTTCCCGCTTGCCCGGCCGCTCTCGCCGATACTCTGTCCCCCTCGCAACTCCGCATGTGGCTCGACTGCCAGGCCCGCTGGTGGTATCGCTACGCCTTGAATTTGCCGGACCCGCCCGGCGCCGATCGCGCCCTCGGGCTGGCCGTGCATGACGCGATCGCCGAGAACTTCCGGCAGAAGATCGAGACGAAACAGGATCTCGATGCGGCGGGCGTCGTCGCACTTTTCCGCCAGGCGTGGACGTGTCGCGCCGAGGAAGCCTGCTGGCAGGCCGGCGACGATCCGGACGACCTCGGGCGCCTCGGCGAGATGATGGTGCGCCTCTACGTAGACGAGGCGGCCCCCCGAATCGAACCCGCCGCAGTCGAAGTCCCGGTGTCGGGGGCGATCGCCGGTGTCGTGGTGCGCGGCCGGATCGACCTCCTCGACGTCGACGGCAAGGTGATCGATCTGAAAACCGCCAAGCGCACGCCCTACGGCATCAACACCGACTATCGGGCGCAGATCGCCACCTACGCCCAGCTTTGCCCGGCCGCTTCCGGCGCGGCCCGGCTGGACACGCTGGTGAAAACCAGGACCGTCAAGCTGGTGGAGCAGTCGTTCGCCATCGGCGATTCCGACCGCAAGCAGACGACGGTCCTCTATCCGCTGGCGCAGGAGGGGATGCGGAGCGGCCTGTACCTGCCGAACCGGAACTCGTTCCTGTGCTCGCAACGGCACTGCGTGTACTGGGAGCGATGCGAGGACGAGTACGGCGGGGAGGTCAAATCGTGAGGATCGAGAGGCCATTGAGCCGATTCGTGAACTGCCCGACACGCCGGGATCGGGCTCCCGCGAGGACGTACGCGGGGTCCCTGCGCCTGCCCCCGAGGTGAGACAAACAGTTAATTAAGACACTGTTTACCGTTCGATGATAATTCGTTCCTTGCGATCCGGCAATCGAATTATGCTGGACGTACCGGTGAAGCGGAGACGGGCAATGCTGGCGAGCAACCCGATCGCCGCGGCGGGCCCTGTTCCAGTTGGGCGACTTGCCGCGCGGCGTGCCGGAGGTCGCGGGTTTTCAGGTGCTTTGGCAACTATCACGTTTCCAAACCATCCAATAATCTCCTTTGCCGTTCCCTGAAATCTCTGCGCGCATATTCCTTTGGCGCTCCTTCCTCGCGACAATCAGGACAGAATCTCCTTTGCCCAGCTTTGGGAGCGCGTAGTCCTGGGATGTACTGCTTCAGGCAGTGGGTGCACACTGCAAACGCCTCGGCTCTCGACATCAGCAACCAGAGCTGCAGAGCGAGGTTAGAAAACAGCGACGAGCTTGTGTACTGGCTCTTTGGGCGGGAACCCGGGCGCGCGCTTTGCGGCCATATCAACCACGGGCGCACTCGACCCAGACCGAGCAGAATGTTGACCAAGTGAGAAAGCATGACTGTGGTTTGCGACGAATCTTTGTCGGCAAAGTAAACGACGGAAAGCCAGGCCTCTTCGTTCCCCTCGCTAAACCCATTCAACGGGTCGACGTCCGACTTGAAGGCAAGTTCTCGCATCACCGACGGGTGTTTGCTGATCGCGTACCAATCCTCTCTTGATCCAGATCCGCCCGAATAGAACGTGGCAGCTATCCGCAAGAGAGCACCCATAACGCGAGCAAAATATCGCCACACGTCACAGTGCTCGACATGCAGCGTTTTGGGCCACTTCATACCGCTTTCGTACCGGTAGAAAACTTCCAACCCTCCATACCGTGTGGCGAATTTCTGGATCTTCGCGTTTGAAGCGGTCAGCGTCGGGCTGATGCTCTCGGGGCGGAAAAGGCTGCCCAGCGTTACGGTCTCGCCGGATGCGTACCCGAGCGAAAGGAACGACTCAAGCAAACCGGGTCCCGCCCTGACCCGATGGTAGGGTTTTGGCACGCTCCAGTACGGGCGAGTACTCCAGATTCGGAGTGTTCCGTCTGAAAGCTCAACGTGATCTGGACGTACCCACTCAGAGGCAAGTGGGGGGGCAAGCAGGCGACCCTTCTCATCCAAGAGTTCTCCGATCGCCGCATCGTCGTAAGCTCTCAATTGGATACTTAAGAGATATATAGCACATTTACTTCTGTGCCGTCACACCCTACATTCTTTGTGTGCCTCCGGAGCCCTTACCGGAAGCGCCCAAGATGCGATTCGCGATTCGAGCGAATGAAGGATGAAGTTGCCAAGGTCTCACATCCTTGCGGGGCTGCCGGACCTCAGTTCCGAGGCGCGGGCCAGGATCCACGCTGCGTACGAGAACGCGGTCGAGCATCTTGTCGAAGGATCGGGCGAGGCTTGGCAGGCCTTTGTCGAAACTCGGAAGCGGGCACGAGCCGGTACTGCAACAGATTTCGATCTAATCCAAGCGTTCCAGGCGGCACAGCAGTCTGACGTGATGACGGAGATTAAAGCGCATGTCCTCCTGTTTGACGCGATCGCCGGCGAATACTCGGGCATTGACCTCGATCATCGAGCCTACGTCGATCGGCTCCATACGCTCGTGCTGGTTGCAGTACGCAGCGCCTTACCAGTTCGCCGGGACGCCGGCACGCTGGTGCTAGATACCCTCATGACGAGAATTCTGTCTCAAGAGAGGCGCACCCTCCCAGAGGCCCCGCGGTCTTCGCCTGTGCACCGCCAGCGTGGTAAGCCGTCTCGGTTTCCAGCAGAACTGAAAGAACGCGCTCTCAAAGTGCGAATGGCCGGAGGGAGCAATTCAGAGGCCGCCCGAATCCTCTATGCGACGAGCCGTCCAACTGCCCAACAGGTCAAGAACATCTCCGCGATCCTTAAGTATTACCGGAAAGCCTCCTCATCTGGCAACCGCTAAAGCTAAAGTATCAGGCCAGTACTAACTTCGGCGCTGATCTTCCTCATAAGGCAGGCTTGAGCCGGGCGTCGCGTTCCGGCGCAGAAGCACACCGGCAAAGCGCGGACACTGTCATAACGGCCATGTATTCAATACCAGATGAAGAAATGGGGTTGAAGGGCCATTTCTTCGGTACCGAACAGCGATTTCTTCGGTAGCATTTTTTCAACCATTTCGACCCTAGAATCTGATGTCAGGAGGAGAAAGTTTTCCGTGCATAAGTCCTACGGTCGACAGATCAGATCGAGGAGAGTCGAAGCCGGCATTTCCGGGGTCGTTCTGTGTATGTGGGCCGGCATCGGTCGTAGTCGCTTAAGCAACATCGAGCGAGGTAACGTTGTGCCCTCGGACGAAATCCTGAAGCGCATCGACATGGCCCTCTCCCATCTCATCCGTGTGAAAGAGCGAGTGGACGCCCTGGCCGCGCAAGAAGGCTGGCCGTTGGCTCTATCAGGACCGCGATGAACCCTCCTTACCTTCTGAAGTCGAAAGGCGCGTTGACGTTTGGGGGCGTCGGTGCATGTTGATGCCAGGACGAGGGCAGTGTCATCGGAACCCGCGGGGGGCCGCAAGAGCCCAAAACCGGTCAATGCAATGTGTCTCGAAATGACATCTCAAATTGGAGCCCATCATGAATTTTCCACCGAAGGATATGGCATCCGAGCCGCACTACTCCATCGCGGAGTTGTCCAAGTTGTGGCGCCTGTCGCGAGAGACCGTCAGGTTGCTCGTAAAGGACGAACCCGGAGTGATCAAGGTCAAAATGGGCCGTCAGAAATCCAAGTGCCGCTACAGTGTCCCGGAATCCGTCATGCGGCGCATTCACAACAGGTTGCTCTACCCGGCGACTTGAGCTTTGCCGCCTCTTATGAGGGTGAGCCGATCGCTCCGGCCGTCGAGGGCCCGGCGCACGGCGTTCGTCAATCGCGCCTGGCGTTCGGGCACCCATGCCGCATAGTGTTTGCAGACCATTTGTTCCGTGTCGCCGAGCAATTCGGCGACATCCTTTGTTGTGATGCCCGGGGTTTGGAGGAGAATACGTGCAAACGTGTGCCGGAAGCGATGCGGGGTCGGCTTCTCCTTCCATGGGCCGCAGAGCTCCCAGAGCCGATTGAGTTTCCGGCGCCAGACGTCGGTGATCACATTTATGTCGGTGGTGGTGTGAGCGCCGAAAATCAGCGGTCCGAACTTTTCGGCACGCATCCGGACTCGTTGTTGCAGCCACTCGGGAATCCAGGTATTGACGGGTTCCCCGTTCTTGGAGGCGAACAGGAACACCTCACCGGAATCCTGCAATCGATCGATATGGAAAGTGGCGATATCGGAAATCCGGAGGCCTGTGTAGGCGGACAACTGGATGAAGTCGGCCAAATCCTCACCTGTCCAGGAGTATCGGTAGTTGACCGTCTGACCGACTGCCGGGCGACCGTGGTTCAGGCGATCCCAGCGAATCGCCGTCTTCCCATATTGCGGGCAAGCATTGAGCATGCGTTGAAGTTCGTCGTCGTCGAACGGATACTTTTGTTCGTTGCGCCGATCGCTGGCAGTGCGGCCGCGAGGGTTCTTGACGAGATCCGCCGGGTTACGAGTAATCCATTCGTTCGCGACTGCGAAACCGAAGAAGGCCCGAATGGTGCTCATGTCTTTGTTAGCAGTTCGCGGCTTCACTCCCCATGTCCCGCGGAATTCGCGCACATCGACCGTCCTCCACTGATGGAGCATGCGGTACCCCTTGTCCAGAGAGTACGCCAAGAATTTGTTCAACAAGTAGAAATACTTTCTTCTCGTGCTCGGGGCAGCCCCGTCATACTCTGCAAGAAAAGCCTGAACAGCACGTTCAATAGTGACATCACCAGTCGACTCCGGCTGCGGGATCGGCGCATCGGGTGGTCTTGGAGGAGGAAGGCCACTGTCCCAACGTCGAGCAGCTTCCCATTCAGCCGCGATTCCCTTGGCCTCTTTCCATTCAAACTGGCGGGTATCTTTACGCCGGAAGCTTCCGGAGAGCGTGCCACTCGCATAAATCGGACATTGACACTCCCTCCACGCGCGCCGCTTTTCGTCGTGTTCGTAGGAGCGGGATCGGGGCTGATGTCCCCCTGCGCAATCAAGGGTATGGCGCCGGTGCAGGCTCAAAGGCATGGCCTCAGTCTAGCACCATTGGTCCCTATTGGTCCCCAAAAACCGGACCATCCTGCCAACCTATTGAAAACAAGGTGGCGGAGAGAGAGGGATTCGAACCCTCGATAGAGTTTCCCCTATACACGCTTTCCAAGCGTGCGCCTTCAACCACTCGGCCATCTCTCCGGGCTTGATGGGGACGTCTGCTTCAGGATATCATTCTGCGGGCCTCGAACGCGCGTGTTCAGGCCGATACGGTCAATCTTCGCCGGCGCAGACCAGGACCGGGTCCGCAAAGCGTACCATCAAGCGCCCCTGCTCGCGATGCACTTCGTGATCCATCACACGGCCCGCCAGCCGTAATGTCACAGCGCCTGACCCGCCGCCGGAAAATGCAGACTCCCGCACCTCCAGCTTGCCTTCCGTCACGGCCAGCGAACATCGGCTTGCGGTCCACGTGAACGTCACCCACGCCGTGGCCATTGCCCAGAACGATCGAATCGAGGCACGGGCCAGCGGGGAAAAGCTTCCCCTCGCGTCTCGCCGCCGTGATAGCGGAAACCGCTCAACGCCAGAATCCCCGTCCAGGGCCGCCATCGCCCGAGCATAGTGATGGCCGCACTCGGCCTCATCGCAGGGATTACGGCGCTCGCCATCGTAGCGCTTTGCGAATGTTCTCTACGCACTCGACGCCCTCGCGCACCATTCCGGCGTACATCATGTGAGTGGCCGCCGTGTACTCAAAAGCCCGTCATCACTTCGGCGTAATACGAGAACGGAATGCGGGGCCGCTTTCGCTTGCCGTAGTCGCAGATCACCAGCGCGGATTCAAAGTTCAACGCGAAGATGCGCTGCACGGATTCGTGATCGTACAACTCGCGCTTGTAGTTATAGCGATAGATCGACCCGAGGGCATTCAGCACGTTGGCTGGCATGAGCAGCGGTCCCAACCCCGCCACTTCGGCCTGATACTGGCCGACGAGTTGATCGACCAGGCAGCCTTCGCCGACCTGAAACTCGGGATTCTGTCTTCCGAACCAGATGTGCTGAGGGCCGCCTTATGAATCCGCTCCTTCGGCATGCCGCGTACCTGCTGAACGTAATACTCGCCGTTGAACAGGTGCTCGTCCATCCAGCGGCTGCCGCGCTCGAAGAGTTGCCGGCAGAAGCCGGCAGCCAAGGGTGCCGACGAACGAACACATCTTGTGGAGGAGTTCGCGGGACCGGTGGAGGGCAGGGGCGACGATAACGGAAGTATTGCTGGGCGGGCCGCAGACAAGGCGATGGACGGCGAGGACTGACGAACGGGCGGCAGCGAGGGGAGGGTGGGCCGGAGACCTTCACCTTCTTGGGGTTTCAGCACGCATGTGCGAGCAACAAGAAGGGCATCTTCACCGTTCAGCGCATCACGGACGGCAAACGGACACGCGGTTTTCTTTCGGCTTCCGCCGCTCAGCAGGAGACCAAATCCCGTACGAGCTCGCCAAACAACTCCGGCCGGCGCGTGCGAAGCATGTAGTTGGCAAGCGATCGCTCGCGCGCCAAACGAACCGGATCCAGGTCGGCGACGATCATCTCCTCCTGGACCCGCTCCTGCTGGGCGCTCGCCAGCAGTTCGCCGCCGGGCCCCCAGATCAAAGCGACGCCGGCATGGTGAGGCTGGTTTTCGTGGTCTTTCGGATAGCTGTCCAGGGTTCCCGCCCGGCCTGCCTGGTCCGTCAGAACGGCGAAGCACGCATTCTCACGCGCCCTCAGCGAATAGCAGGCGACAAAATCGTGCGAGTGCCGCCGGGCCGCCGCTTCGCCTTCCGGAGTGTCGGGCCAGGGCTTGAACCGTGCGGCGTGGGGCATCAGCAGCACGTCGGCCCCGCGTAGGGCGAGCACACGGGCGATCTCGGGGAACTGATTGTCGTAGCAGATGACCGTGCCCACCTTGCAGCGTCCGATGTCGAACACCGGGATGTCCCGGCCGCCCTTATAGTAGTTCGCCTCGTCGCGCGACAGGTGCAGCTTCCGCTGCTTGCCGATGTACCCGTCGGGGCCCACCAGCACCTGGGTGTTGAAGACGATGTCCCGCTCCTTTTCGCTGAGCCCGGCGGAGAGCACCAAACGATGGCGGCGGGCCAGTTCGACCAGGCGGCGCACGCTTGGCCCGTCCGGTACAGGCTCGGCCATGTCCCAGGTGTTCGGGGTGCAATGCCCGTGCACCACGAGTTCAGGGAACAGCACCAGATCGGCCTTGGCAGCGACCGCGCGTTCGCACCAGCCGTCGATCGCGGCCAGCACCCTTTCCGGTTCTCCCAAAAGCCCGTTCATGCTCACGGCCGCCACGCGGGTCGGTTGCATCGCAACATCCTCCAGACGCGGGCCGGAAGCGCCGACCCGCCAGATTATCCTATTTCATTTGCAGCCATGGCGTCATCCGGCCGAGCGAAAATCAAGGACTCGACCTCGCAACTGAGCCGCGACCGTCAGGGAGTGGTGGCTCCGCTGCCCTTACTCGCCTGCATTTCACTGAAGGAACTCGCTGACAGACACCGCCCCGGGTGAAAAACCGCTCTTGGGCCCTGGGCTCGCGCGGGGAAGGGACCCCCTCGCGGACGCTCGGGGCTGCACGCCACCGCTCCCTGACGGTCGCGGCTCTGTTGGGACGGTCGCGGCTCTGTTGGGACGGTCCATCTCTGTTGCCAAGAGCTGCGGCTTCTTCGCGAAAAAGCGCCGGCCTACGACAAGATTGCCTTCACCACGTTCGGCGTCTGGACGTCGGTCAACTTCTCGTCACGCGTGTCGTGGTGGAAGCTCAGGCGGTTGAAGTCGATGCCGAGCAGGTGCAAAACGGTCGAATGAAAATCGGCGACCGTCACCACCTGATCTACCGAGTGGTAGCCAAAATCGTCGGTGCCTCCGTAGGTGACACCGCCCTTCACGCCGCCACCCGCGATCCAGATGCTGAAACCGAACTTGTGATGGTCGCGCCCGTCTTTGCCTTCGGCCATCGGGGTGCGTCCGAATTCGCCGCCCCAGATCACGAGGGTATCGTTCCACAGGCCCCGCCGCTTCAGGTCGGTCAGCAGCGCGGCCGTCGGCTCGTCGGTCTGCTGGCAGATCTTGCGGTTGCCGCTCGCGTTTTCCCTGTGCGTGTCCCAGGGTTGTCCTTCGTGCAGGACCTGAACGAAGCGCACGCCGCGCTCGATGAGACGGCGGGCCAGCAGCAGTTGCCGTCCGTGGATCCCGGCGACGGGGTCTCCGGTTTGGTACAAGTCGTGCGTCTCTTTGGATTCCCTGGCCAGGTCCAATGCGTCGGTGGCCTCGATCTGCATCCTGGCCGCCAACTCGAAACTCTCGATGCGGGCTTCAAGTTCCAGTTGATCGGAGTGCCGCCGCAGATGCTCGCGGTTGAGCGTCTGCAACAGTTCCAGCCGCGAACGCACGGCCGCGTCGGACGTCTTGGGCTTCAGATTCAGGACAGGCGTTCCCTCGGCCCGCATTGCCATACCCTGATAGACCGGAGGCAGCCACCCGTTTGAGAAGTTGCGCACTCCGTCCACCGGCAATCCCTTCGGATTGAGGATTGCAGCATAGGCGGGCAGGTTCTGATTCTCAGTCCCGAGCGCGTAGGTGATCCAGGAGCCCATCGCCGGCCGGCCCGGCATGACTGTTCCCGTATTGAACTGCCAGATCGCCTGCTCGTGATTCGAGTGCACGGTCACCATCGAGCGGATGAGCGCAACGTCATCGGCGTGCCGCGCCAGTCCCGGCAGCAGTTCGGACAGGACCATTCCGCTTTTCCCCCGCGGCGCGAACTGGAACGGGCTGCCCAGCCACGAGCCCGTTTTGGCCGGATCCACGGTGTTGATGAACCCTTCGCCCGGCTTCTGCCCGCTGCGTCTGATCAACTCCGGCTTCGGATCGAACAGATCCACCTGGCTCGGCCCGCCATTCTGGAACAGGTAGATCACGCGCTTGACCTTCGGCGCGAAGTGAGGCTGCTTGGGCAGGACGTCGTAGCGAGCACGGGTGTCGCCCAACAGCGACCCGAGGGCGATCCCTCCCAAGCCCACGCTCATTCTCGTATAGAAATCCCGGCGTGAGAGCAGATGGCGAACATTCATCCCCGGTCCTCCTCAATCCACATAAATGAACTCGTTGGCGCTGAGCAGCGCCTGGCACAGATCCGCGTAGACGCGATACTTCAGGATCCGGCCAGCCGCGCCCGGGTACAGATCCGACTGTTTGCGCACAAAGGTCTCGAGCGACTGTAACTCCGCTGCGTTCGGAGGCCGTACCAGCGCCAGACGGAAAGCCCGCGCAACCGTCCGCGGGTCGGCTAGCGAATCACCGGGAGGCGCCTCGTCCAACACCCGCGCCGCAAACCGCCCGGCCTGGGCGGTGATGAAATCGCTGTTCATCAGTGCCAGCGCCTGCGTGGCCGACGTCGAGACCACCCGCCGCGTGCAGTTGATTTCCATTACCGGCGCATCGAATGCATTCAGGAAGCTTTGCATCGAGGATCGCCGCACCAACTGATACACCGAGCGGCGGCCGCGGCATTCCTCGCCCTCGGGCACCACTTCTCCGGACGATTTCGTCTTCGCCGCAACCGGCTCGCCGTACATCGTTGGGTCGAGCGTTCCCGCTACCGCGAGCACCGCGTCGCGAATCGTCTCCGCTTCCAGCCGGCGCGGTGACATGCGCCACAGGTACTTGTTGTCAGGATCGATCTTCAAGGCTGCCGCGATGGCCGCGGAGGACTGCCGGTACGTCGCCGAGGTGACAATCATCCGGTGCATCGTCTTGATGCTCCATCCCCTGGCGACGAACTCGGTCGACAGCCAATCGAGCAGGGGTTGGTTGACCGGCGCCGGTCCCGACTTGCCGAAGTTGTCGAGCGACGGCACAATGCCGGCTCCGAAATGTCCTGCCCAGATCCGGTTCATCATCACGCGCGAGGTGAGCGGATGGTCGGGACGGGTCAGCCAGCGTGCAAAAGCGGTCCGCCGGCCGGTGGTCTTCGCGTCTGCGGGAGGGGAGGGCACGGAGAACTCGCTCCACGCAGCCAGCACGGCCGGAACCCCCGGCTCCACCACCTCCCCCGGCCGCAGCGGATCGCCCCGCTGCAGCAAATGCGTCGGTATAGGCTTGGCGTCCAGATCGTAGAGCGCCCGAATGGTCGGCAGATGGATACGCTTCGTTTCCTCTGCGCGGATCTCGTCGTCCAGCCGCTCGGCCAGTGCTCCAAACTCAGGAAACTCCGCCCGCACTTCCGCCTCAGTCGCCTTTTCGCCCTTGGAGTGACGGGCCCGGTATTGCTTGAGCCGGGCCGCGCGCAGATCTTTCAGCGCTTTCACCACCCCGTCCAGCGGGCCGTTGGTGATCTCGGCCTTCTTCTGATCTTCCTTGGTGGCGTCGACGACCAGCCGCTTGTAAGTCGGCAGGACCGGGCCGGTGGGTCGCAGAGCGCCGGCGAAGATCGACTGGATGCGGTAGTAATCTTTCTGCGCGATCGGCTCGTACTTGTGGTCGTGGCAGCGGGCGCATTGGATCGTCAGACCCATGGTCGCGGAGACGGCAATCTGCTCGGTGTCGAACACGGTCCGCCACAGATATTCGGCGAAGTCCTTGGGCAGAAAGTCGTCCCGCGTCGCGTCGACCGCGGTTCGGAGAAAGCCGGTGGCGGCCAACGCTTCGTGGACTTCGGCCGGGAGCTTGTCGTAGCGGCGGAAGTCGGAGATCTCGTCGCCGGCGAACTGCTCGAGCAGAAACCGGTCGTACGGCTTGTCCTGGTTGAAGGCGCGAATGACGTAATCGCGATAGCGCCAGGCGTTTTCGCGAATGACGTCTGCCGCCAGCACGCCTTCCGAATCCGCATAGCCCGCGGCGTCCAACCAGTGACGCCCCCACCGTTCGCCGTAGCGCTCGCTGGCGAGCAGCCGTTCCACCAGCTTTTCGTATGCGTCCGGTGAGCGGTCGGCTACGAACGCGTCCACCTCGCCGGGCGAAGGCGGCAGCCCCACGAGATCGAACGACAGGCGGCGGATCAGTGTGGTGCGATCGGATTCCGGGGACAGCGTGAGACTGCGATTTTCGAGTTCCGCCAGGACGAAGGCATCGATCGGATTGCGCATGCGCCCCTTCGTCTTGACGTTGGGAGGGGCCGGCCGTTTCGGCGGCTGGAAGGCCCAGTGCTGCCGGTCGCGCACCTCCGACGCCGAGGAATCCCCTGGAGCGCCGTCCTGAATCCACTGCTCGATGCGGCGGATCGAGGCTGCGTCCAGCGCCGGTCCGCCCGGAGGCATCTGGCCGGTCCGGATCCGTCTGAGCAATAAACTCCGGTCCGGACTGCCCGCCACCACCGACGTTCCGGACGTACCGCCCTTGATCAGGCCCGCGAACGTACGCACGTCCAGCCCCGCTTGCGCCGACGAGCCGCTATGGCACTTCACGCAGGCCGCTTCCAGTGCCGGCAGGACTTCGGATTCGAACCGCGAAGGCGCCGCGACCGCCACGGCAGACCACGCCAACACGACCACCGTGCCACGAGCTACCGTGCCACGGGGGTAAGCGAGTGGACGCATGAAGGTATTATAGGTCGGTTGCTCACCATGAAAATCAGGGAAATCCGATTCACCACCGTATCCGTCCCCTTTATCGAACCGGAAATCTGGTCCGGCGGAAGCCGTCCCGGCGTCACGAGTGTCATCGTGGAGGTCGAGACGGATGACGGACTGACAGGGATCGGGGAGGCGCTACC
This sequence comes from Bryobacteraceae bacterium, assembly GCA_046160045.1. Lineage (GTDB taxonomy): Bacteria > Acidobacteriota > Terriglobia > Bryobacterales > Bryobacteraceae > CAZGUX01. The sequence goes on along the minus strand of JBJXGR010000169.1, from coordinate 4,355 downwards.
CGCCCCGTCGGTCGAGGTCACGCTCGCCGCCCTCGGGAACATGCGTGACCTGGTCGTCGGCGAAGATCCGCTGCGCATCGAGCACCTCACGCACAGAATCCTGTCCATGGGCGGCTTCTACGCCTTTCCCACCATGGCCAACGCTGCCTGGGGTGGCATCGAGATGGCCCTCTGGGACCTGGCCGGAAAATCCGTCAACCGGCCGGTCCACACGCTCTTTGGAGGCTCCGTTCGCGACGAAGTCCCGTTCATGTACTTCGTGCAGCGCAAGGCGCTTGACGAGATCCAGCAGGATGCACGGCGCGCGGTCGCAGCCGGCTTCGGGACCGTGTACACCAAGGTCGGTCTCGATTTCGAGTCGGACGTCGCCGTCGTGAAAGCCCTGCGCGAGGCTATCGGCCGGGCCGTGCAGTTACGGGTGGATGCCAATGAAGCCTGGACTCCCGGGACTGCCCTCCGCATTCTCGAACAGATGAAGCCGTACGATCTTCAGTACATCGAACAGCCGACGCGCATGTCCGACATCGAGACGCTCAAATGGCTGCGGCAGAGAACCACCGTCCCGATCGCAGCCAACCAGTCTTCGTGGACGAACAAAGACCTGTTTCAGGTGCTGGCCGCCGGCGCGGCCGACGTGGTGATGACCGACCCGCACCAGGCCGGCGGACTGCTCGCCTTCAAGAAAGCCGCGGGCATCGCCGAAGCCGCCGGCGTGCCCATCGTGTTCCACAGCTTCGGGCCTCTGGCGATCACCACGTATGCCGCCATGCAGGTGATTGCATCGAGCTCCAACTTTCTCTTCGATAACCAGACCTACAACCACATGCTCGCCGACGATGTCGTGGCGGATATTCCGAAGTTCGAGCGGGGCTGCCTGCGATTGCCGCAGGCGCCCGGGATCGGCGTCAGGCTCGATCCGGACAAAGTCGCCCGCTATGCGGAGGTGTACTCGAAGCGCGGGTACCTGTCTGCTTACGATACGGAAGGAACAGGGTTTGCTGAGCAGAAGCGCCAGGCGGGGACGAAGATCCTCTGGTTTCCGAATCAGTAGCTCAGGCCCGGCGGCGGATAAGAACCGCGGTCACATTGTCGGGCGCGCCGGCGTCGCGCGCAGCCTGAATCAGCCGTTGGCACTTCTGGCGCAGTGGTTCCGATCCTTCCTCCGGAGCCCGCAGGATCGCCTCGATGCTGGGCACATCCACCACCCCATGCAGGCCATCACTCGAAATCAGCAGGATCGATCCCACCTTCCATGGACACGTGTACGAGTTGACCACCAGCTTGTTGCCCGCCCCGATGGCCATGGTCAGGACGTGCCGCAGCGGATGGGTCTTGAGAGAAATTTCGTCCAGCCCCATCACGCGCCCGACCTCATTCACCCAGCTTTGGTCCTGGGTAACCGGCAGGAACGATTCTTCCTCCAGCAGGTAGGCGCGGCTGTCGCCGACGCTGGTGATCAGGATCTCATCGCCGGCATCGAGAGCGGCCACCAGGGTCGTGCCCATTCCTTCCAGCCGGCGGTCGCTCCGCGCAACGGTCAGCACGGCCCGGTTGGCCTGCTCCATCGCTTCGAGCAGCGTATCGCGGTTCGGCGTGGCGCCGGCGGCGCCGACGACTTCGATCACGGTCTGAACGGCCAGTTGCGAAGCTCTCTCGCCCGCGTTCGCTCCTCCCATTCCGTCGGCCAGGACACAGAGTCCGAGCTCCGGAGCCACATGGAAATAGTCCTCGTTGTTGGCTCGAACACAACCGGGATCTGTCAGGCCGCAGCTTTCAATCATCACGGGTTCAATTGCTTGAGGACGTCAGATCAGAAACCGCACAACGAACTGTATCACACGTCCTTCGTTTAGGGTGTTCGTGATTCTACCGAAGGACGGTGAGGTCAGATTGCGTTGTGGCTCATCGAACTGAGGTGTATTACTGAGATTGGTCGCCTCTCCCCGCAAGAGGACGTTCCGTTCACCCTGAGAGCCCCATTTCCACTGTTTTCCCAGTGCGAAATTGAAGTTGCGAATAGGTCCTTTTCGTAGTGTGTTCTTTCCCATGTTCCCCCGCGTCTCGCCTTCGCGGATGTAGGCGAACCGATCCCGCGCCATCACCCTCAGAGCGACGTCCGGATTTCCAATTGTCTTCCCAAGGATCGTCGGGTCGACGACACTCGGCCGGTCGCTCGATCCTCCGTCGATATTGCCAAAGCCGGGAGCGTCACTGCCGACATACAGGGTGAGCGGCGTGCCATTCTTGAGGACTCCGGCGCCCGACACCTGCCAGTTGTTGAGCAGCCACGACCAGGCGCCATTCGACGCCGTCAACCTCGGCAGTTCGCAAAGGTACGAGAACAACAGGGCGTGCGGGGAATCAAAGTTGCTCAGGCCCTTCCGATCGGAAAGGGAATCGTACTGCGACTGGCTGCGCCCTCTGGAAACGTCGCGGTTCGCGGCCGTCCCCGTGTAGTCCACGCCCTGATCGATTGCCTTGGAGAAGGTGTAGTTCAGGCTCCACGCGAGGCCGCGCCGAAACGGAGCTTCGAACGCGATCTGGCCGCCGTCGAGATAGGCGTTTCCGCCGTTCACGATGTAGTTCACGTCATAATATCGGGGATCCGCCCGCCGGGCATCGACATTGTCCAGAGCGGGCTTTACTCCCGGACGCATCTCCGCCCGGTTTAGCGTGTACGGGTTCAGCAACTTGATGGTGCGGCTGCCGAAATAGGAGGTTCGCACCGCGTAGGCGCCCAGCTTTCGTTCGAGCGTCAATCCGTACTGATGAGAGTACGGAGAAACCAGATCGGGTGAAAAAAACGTTGGCGACGATCGTCCGTTCGGGTCGTTGAGATTCAGATTCCGCAGCGGCGCGACGAGACTGTCCGGGTTCTGAATCTGCACGTAGCGGGAACCCGGCAAGTTATACCGTACCTGGCCGTACGTCACTGCCGGGATCTGAGCGAACGACACCGTGTAGCCCGCTCGCACAATCCAGCCCCCAGGGGCTTCGGCAGTAATGCTGAACCGCGGGCTGACGTTGTTGCAGTCGCATCGATAGGGAATCGGGTCGATGCCGCCGACTTCCGCCGGCGCCGTCTCCAGGCTGTAACGGAGACCGTAGTAGATCTGGAGCCTGCGATGCGCCTTCCACTGATCGCCCGCATAGAGGTTTGCCTGGCTGTTGCGGAAGCCGCGCGCCATCTCGCCGATCGTCACAAAATAATACGAAGCCGCGCCCATCCGCAGGTTGTCAATTCCCAGTCGGCCGAAGTTATTGGTGAAGCCCCACTCTCCCCGGTTGTTCTTGGTTTCGCTTCCGTTGGTTTGGAATCGAAAGAAGTCGCCGCCGAACGTCCATTGATGGCGCCCCCCCGGGCCGCGGTGCGCGAGCAGCGTGCCCGCTGAATAGGTGTTCTGCGCCCGGTCGATGGGGAAGTGGCTGTCCGGCCCAAGCTCTTCCACCTGATACCCGATGCGAACGCGCGGTCCGACCGCGTGCGATTCGGGACGGAGGAAGGAGCGCACGCGTGTAAATCCGGCGCCAAAGTCGACCGCGGTCGCCGGCGACACGGCCGTGTGCCATGCCAGGCGGGACCGGTGGTTATGGATATCCATGTCGGGATTCTGACCGGCAACCAACTCAAACGCGTCCACGCGCTGCCGGCTGAGGGTGTGAAGAGCGGAGAGGTGATGACGCGTTCCGAAGTCGCGGTCGAGCCGCAAGCTCGTCTGCAACTCATCGATGCGCTGGGGCGAATTCGTATTCAGTGCGCGGGGGTCAAAGTCCGGACGATTCGGCAACTCCTGCGGATAGGCGTCGAGGTAGCGGCCGACGATGGCTCGCACGGTCGGATCGGTCGCCAGCGGGGTTCGCTCGCTGGCGAGCGGCACCAGCACGTTGCCGTTGACCATCCCCCGGATCTTATTCTGCTGGTATGAGCCGGTAAGCCAGCCCAGGCCTTTCACGGGTCCGGTAAATCGGCCTCCGAAGCGGTTCTCCCGTGACGGCTTGACCCCTCCGACCTGAAAGAAGGTGCGGCTGTTGAAGAGGCTGTTCCGATGAGATTCGAAGAGTTCCCCATGCCAGCCAGCCGCGATCGCCGCCGGCTGGACTACCGTTTTCTCAGCCGGTGCGTTGCCATGTTCCACCGAGTAGAAGTTCTGTTCCGATGCGGCCTTCAACACGGGAGTGTACTGGCTGCCCAGCCGGATGTTGGATTCCTTTTGTACGTCGGTGTCGATGCGGGTGACTTGGACGTTCTCGTTGCGCTGTCCCGCGGCGCCCTGCAGGTTGACTGACGCACGGCGTGATGCCGGAGCCGCAGTCGCGGTTGGAGCCGCCGCCACCGGGGGCGCGGCAGGTGTTTC
>JBJXGR010000168.1:0-48257 GCA_046160045.1 Bryobacteraceae bacterium | reverse complement strand
AGTGGTCGGGCAAGCCGGTCCGGTTGCGGCTGGTAACCAAGAGCGCATCTCTCTACTCGTTCCAATTTCAATAGGACCCTATGGACCGCAGAGCATTTCTCGGCAACGTCGCCGCCAGCGCGGCTTTGGCCAATCAGACCCGTGACAACCAGAGCCGCGACCTTCAGAGCCGCGACCTTCAGAGCCGCGACCGGAAGGGAGCGGGCAACCCCGCCGACCTCGTCCTCCTCGCCCTCGACCCCGACGACTTCCCCCACCTTCGCGGCGCGGAACAACACTTGGAGCCAGGGGTCAAGCACCCGCGGAATCCGATCCTGAGTCCTCGCCCCGGCCACTGGGACGGCACCCGCTGCAAGGTCTACGGAACCGTCCTCTATGATCCGGCAGACAAGCTGTTCAAGATGTGGTACAGCGGCAACACGGACACGCCGGATGCCGTCCGCCGCCGCGATGGCGCACCCCGGCACGTCGGCTATGCCTTCAGCCACGACGGCGTCGAATGGGAGCGCCCGAACCTCGGCGTGATCGAGTACAACGGCTCGCGCGAGAACAACCTGCTCGAACTCAACGCCCAGGCGCCGTGCGTGCTTCTGCGGCCGGAGGAGCCCGATCCGCAGCGCCGGTTTCTCATGATCACCGAGACCGGCATGAACACCTTCCGCAACAAGATCCTCCACAGCCCCGACGGGGTCCGCTGGACGCGGGTCGAGCGGCAGCCGATTCCCAGCGTTGCCGGCGGCGACAGCCGGCAGAACTTCGGCCAACTCCACGGCAGCGCTCGCCGCATTCACGAGCCCTTCAGCATCCTGCACGATCCGAAGGAGCCCGACGCGGCCCGGCGGTGGAAGGGCTATTCGCTGCTCCACATCACGCAGAACGGATATCGGGGACGCGCCGTCGGTCTCTTTCTGGGACGGGACCCGGAAAACTGGGTGGAGTACGAAACGCAACCCATCTTCAGCGCGCTCGACGGCATGGAAAGCGAGATTCACCTGCCGCACGTCACGCGGTTCCACGACACCTACGTGATGCTGTACGACGCGATGGAGCCGGACCACCACACCCAGACCGAGGTCGCTGTCAGCCGCGATGGCATCCGGTTCCGGCGCGTCCAGGCGGGCGTCAAACTCCTGGCCAACGGCCGACCGGGCGACGTGGATGCCGGCAAGATCTGTGTGTCGCCGCGGGCGATGTTCACGCACGAGGGCAAGATCTGGTGGTATTACACGGTGTCGCCCGACACCTACCAGACAGGACCGCGAGGCTTGAAGGCCAATCCGTGGTATCGCTACACGGCGCTGGCCCAGTGGCGGCAGGACGGGTTCGCGTCGCTGCGGCCGGCCACCGGCGCCGACGCCGCCCAGATCCAGTCGCGGCCCCTGGAAATCAAGTCCGGTGGTCCATTGGAAGTCTGGCTCAACGCCGTCGCGCCGCCCGTCGGCGGCGGCTTGCGCATCGAGTTGGTGGACGCCGCTGGAAAGGAGATTGCGCGCGGAAAACCCTGGATCGGCGATCAACTTCGTGGCGCGGTGGAGTGGGCGGGCGCCGCCCCCGTTCTTCGCGCGGGGCAGCAGGTGGCCCTGCGGATCAGTTGCTCCAACGTCGCGACGCGCTTGTACGCCGCCGGTCTTGGCGGTGCGGTGCGAACCGAGGCCCCGGCCGTCGTCACCCGGCCCACCGCCGATCCCCGTGTCCGCTGGACCTTCCGCGCTGAAGCCAAGATCACCGCGCCGCCGGTGGTCGAAGGCGACACCCTGTATCTCACCTCCTGGGATCAACACCTCTACGCCATCGATCGCGCCAGCGGCTCCCTGCGGTGGAAGCAGCAGACCGGCAACTCCATCACCACGTCGCCCGCGGTCGACAAGGGCTCAGTCTACGCGGCCTCCCGCGACGGCAACCTTTATTCGTTCGATTGCAGCAAGGGGACTCCGCAATGGAGGATTCCGGTCTCGACAGGCCGGATGACCGCGTCCACCAACACCTCCTGGGTCGATTGCTCCCCCGCCATCGGCGAGTTTACCTGCGGCGCCCTGCCTGGCGAGGAAGCGCCGCGACGCCTCTTCATCGGATGCCACAACCGCGACCTGCACGCGTTCCAGTTGAACGACGGCGCGGAAGTGTGGCGCTTCCCGACCTACAACTGGATTCTCGGCCAGCCTGCCGTGGCGAACTACCTGGTGTATTTCGTCTCGCTCGACGGGCGCATCTGTGCCGTCGACGCGCGCTGTGGAGCGCTCGCGTGGCAGTACCGGGTGGGGAAGTATGTGCGGTATGCGCCGTCGATCGTGCCGGGAAGCATCGCCAATGAAGGCGTCGCCGGCGCGCCGCTGGTGGACCGGGAGACGGTGTATTGCGGCGCGGATGACGGGTTCCTCTACGCGTTGGACGCCCGGACCGGTGAAGAGCGGTGGGTGTATCAGACCGGCCAATGGATCTGGGGCCGTCCGCTCCGAATGGGAGACATGCTGGTGGTCGCGTCCGCAGATGGGATTGTCCATGGCGTGGACGCCGAAAGCGGCAAGAAGATCTGGCAGCGCGCCGCGGGCAACGCCCTCTATGCGGATGTCGTGCGTTCCGGCAAGTGGGCGCTGGCTACCTCCACCAGCGGGACGCTCCTCGCTCTGGTTCCGGAGACGGGGGACGTGGCGTGGACGTTTCGCGCCGAATCGGGCATCCGGGCCGCGCCGGCGGTGGGTCCGGAGGGTGCGATCTACCTGCCGACCTGCGGCGGTGTCCTGTACGCTCTCCGAGCTTGACCTCGAAGGCTGGCTTGGCACGCCCGCCCGCAACAGAACTCTCCCAGTTCAGAGCGACAGTTGTGACCTTCGGTTGATAGACTGGGATCGGATGATTGGAGTCACAGCGATGGCCCTGGAAAGAGAACTGGAAGCGTACAAGTTGAGACTCCCGGAGTTGGCACCCGACGAAGGGAAGTTTGTTCTTGTCCACGGCGATCAGGTCGTGGACGTTTACGGAACTTACGAAGACGCTCTCAAGGAAGGCTACGCGAGATTCAAGTTGTCGCCGTTTCTCGTAAAGCAGATCCACGCACTCGAGCAGGTTCAGTTTGTATCTCGATTAGTCCCGTGCCATACTTTACCCGTCAAGTAGCACCCGGCGGGGCGCTGATTCTCACGGCGATTGTGCATGTAAGCCGGCCTCGCCGCGGTGCACTGGTTGCTTCCGGACAACCCGTCCCGCAGCCTGTTCCGGTGGATGCACTGGTTGACACGGGTGCAAGTTGTACGTGCGTAGATCCATCGGTATTGCGGACGCTCGGGATTTCCCCTACCGGTCAAACACATTTGTTCACTCCTTCGACTGGCCCTCAGCCGGCATTGGTCGACGAGTATGATGTGAGTTTGACCATCCTCACCGACGCCGAACAGGCGCCCCTCCATCATTCAGCTATCCCAGTGATTGCGTCGGACTTGACAGCCCAGGGTATCCAGATGCTCGTGGGCCGTGATGTCCTGCGCGGTTTTCTCCTGACTTACGACGGAATTAACGGTCTTTTCTCTCCGGCCTACTAATACCGTAGCTCCCCCAACCTCCCCAACCTCTATGGCAGACGACTGGAAGACAATCCCGGTGATATAATCGGCAAACATTCATGCGCCTCGGACGACTATCCATCGGCCTGGCGGCAGCGATCTCGCTCCTCGCTGAGCCCAGCTATCACCGCGACATTCGCCCGATTCTCCAGAAGAACTGCGCCGGCTGCCATCAGCCGTCGTCGAAAGCGTCGGGTTTGGATCTCACAACCTTCGCCGCGTTCCGGTCCGGTGGCTCGCGGGGCGGGGCCTTTGTTGCCGGCCAACCGAGCGAAAGCCTGATCGTCAAATACCTCACCGGCGTCATGAAGCCCGTGATGCCCATGGGCGCGTCGCCGCTTCCGCCCGAACAGATCGCCACGATCCGCGAGTGGATCACGGCCGGCGCGCGGGACGACACGCCGGCCGCCGAAAGCGTGATCTCGAGCCAGCCAACGGTGTATCACCAGCCGCCCGTGATCACCGCTCTGCGGTTCTCACCCGACGGCAAGACGATGGCGGTCTCGGGCAATCGGGAGGTTCTGTTGCACAACGCCGACGGCTCGGGCCTGATCCGCCGGATGCAGGGCAGGGCGGAGCGCATCCTCTCGGTCGCTTTCTCCACGGACGGGAGCCTGATGGTCGCCGGGGGTGGCACGCCGGCCCGATTCGGCGAAGTACAGTGGTGGGATCCGCGCTCCGGTAAGGAACTGCGCAGCGCCGAGGTCACCACCGACACAGTGTTCGGCGCCTCGCTCGCCCCGGACGCTTCCCGCGTGGTCGTCGGTGCGACGGACAACACGGTTCGGATTCTCGATTCGAAGACGGCCAAGGAACTTCATAAGGTCGGCAGCCATGAGAACTGGGTGCTGGCGACGGTGTTCGGCGTGGACGGCAAGCGCTTTGTGTCCGTGGGGCGCGACCGCGCCGCCAAGCTGATGGACACCAATCAGGGACAGTTTCTGGAAAACGTGAACGCGCTCAAGACCGAACTGGGGGCGGTCGCGCGGCATCCTCAACAGGATGTTGTGGTCATCGGCGGCGAGGATCGATACCCCTATGTCTATATGATGGATCGGCCGCGCAATCTGAAAGTCGGGGACGATGCGACGCTCATCCGCCGCCTGGAACGGCAGGATGGCCCGATCTTCGCGCTCGACTGGTCTTCCGACGGCAAGCGGATCGCCGTCGCCGGCGCGGCGCCGAACGTGATCCTCTACGACGCGGACACCGGGAATCGCCTTTCGGCCTGTTCCGGACACAGTGCAGGCATCTACACGGTCTCGTTCTCGCCGGACGGAGCCCACCTGGCGACAGGCGGCTTTGACGGAACCGTCCGCATCTACAGTGCGGCCAACTGTACGCTCGAGAAATCCTTTATCCCCGTGCCTGTCGTTCCGGGCGGAGGGACTGCTACTGGAGGTGGTCAATGAGAGTTGCCCTGATTTTGGCCGCGGCATGCACACTGGCCGCCGCGCCGCCGGTGATTACCGACTTCCAGCCTCGAGGCGCGCAGAAGGGCCGGCCCTTCACGCTCACCGTCGCGGGCCGCTATCTCACCGACGTCCTGCGCGTTCACTCCACCATGGCCGCGACCTTTACATCGATGGCTCCCGAAAAGCCACCGGGCATGATGCAGGAAGGGCGCTACGCTTCCTTTCTGGTGGAGCCAAAAGCCGATCTGGCCGTTGGGGTCTACCCGGTGCGCGTGGAGACCGCCGATGGCATCTCCAACGTTTTGCTCTTCGCTATCGGCGCATTTCCGGAGATTGCCGAGGACGAATCGCAACCCGGTTCGCTGCCTAATCGTAACGATTCCATCGAGACCGCCCAGACGCTGGGGTCCACCCCGTTGACCGTGAACGGTACACTGCGGGGCGCGGAGCGCGATGTCTACCGGATTTATGCCAAGGCAGGCGAGAAGCGCGTGTTCGAAGTAGAAGCCCGCCGTGTCGGGTCGGGGATTGACCCCGTGATCCGGGTGCTTGACCAGTCGGGCAAGACTCTGGCGCGCCGGGAAGACACTCCTCTGCTGGGTCTCGATCCCCGCGTGGAAGTCGCTTTTCCGCGCGAGGGCTACTACTACGTCGAGGTTCACGATGCCCGTTTCAGCGCGCAGGCAGCGAATTCGTATCGCCTGAAAACCGGCAGCTACGCGTACCCGCGCGACCTCTTCCCGCTGGGCGGCCAGAAGGGCGAGTCGGTCGAGGTGTCGCTCGGCGCCGGGCAAAAGGTGATGGCCGACCTGAAGAATGTCAGCGCGAAGGCGCCGTCGGCCTTCGTGAATCTGCCCGATTCTCCGACGTTGCCGCTGCCGTTCGATCTCGGGGCCAATCCGGAAGTGTTGGAACCGGCAACATCCCCGCTCCGGGCGTCGGTCACCGTCAATGGGCGGCTTGGCAAGCCGGGCGAAGTCGACAAGTATACCTTTGCAGTCAAACCCGGCGACGACCTGATCTTCGAGATCCGCGCCCGCGAACTCGGCACCTCCAAGTTGATGGCCGTGATGAGAGTCGAGGACGAAAAGGGCAAAGAACTCGCCCGTGCGGGCGATGATGCCCTACCGGACGACTTCTTCAGCGTGTCAACCAGCAAAACAGCCGGCGACCCGTACACCGCGGTGAAAGTCCCGGCGGGGGTCTCGAACATCACTGTCTCGATCGAGGACCTGGCGTTGCGCGGTGGGGTGAACTATGCCTACCGCCTGGTCGCGCGCCGGGAAGCGAACGACTATTCCCTCTCGCTCGATATCCCCTATGTCAACATCCCGGCCGGCGGATCGGTCGCCGTGCCGGTCACGGTCCGCCGCAAAGGCTATCTAGGCGCAGTGCAGTTGAGGGTGCCGAACCCTCCGAAGGGCGTCATTGCCGAGGGCGGGTCGATTCCCGCCCTCAGCCCCACGGTGATTCAAGGGAATCGCAACCCCAGCACGAAAGGTGTGGTCCTGCTCACGGCGGAACCCGGCGTGCGAATCGAACCGGCCGAACTGACCATTGAAGGTGTAGCGAAACTGGCCGACGGAACCACCGTCCTCCGCAAAGCTGAAGGACCGGCCATGCAGGTCGCGGTCGCGGGCGCCACCACGCAGGGTGTGGTCGACCGCCAGCGCGCGTTGAGCGCTCCGTGGCTGGGTCAGGAATTGCCGGCTGCCGGCACGCGGCCCCTGCCGGTCAAACTGGCGATCGAGTTGACCAGCACCGTGCGCAAGGATGCGGGCGACGAATTCCGTTTCCGCTGGAAGTGGAGCGGGCAGGGCGTGACGTTCCCTGAAACCGTGACCACCAACATGGTGAGCGCGGCCGATGTTCGCGCCATTGAAATGAAACAGGACCCGAAGGATCCCGCGACCGGGACTTTCCTGATCACCACGACTAAGCTGACGCTGCCGGCGCGCTACGACATGTACGTCAGCGGCCGCGTCATGATCGACGGCCAGCAGGAGGAGGTTGTCTCCCGGCCGATCACCGTTGTCGTAGAAGAGGCCAAGACGAATGCTCCCACGACTGCTTCTGGCCGGTAGCGCTCTCGCTCTTGCCGCCACCGCCGCCGATACGCGCGTGACGTTCCTGCGGGACGTCGCGCCGGTTCTCAACAAGGCCGGTTGTACCTCCGGTCCGTGTCACGGCGCGGCCAAGGGTAAGAACGGATTCAAGCTGTCGTTACGCGGCTACGATCCCCGTTTCGACTACGAGTCTCTGCTCTACGATCTTTCCGGCAGGCGGTTCAATCGCGCCGAGCCGGGCAAGAGCCTGATGCTCGCCAAACCGACGCAGGAAGTGGCTCACGGCGGCGGTCTGCGATTCGAGGCCAACTCCGACTACTACAAAACGATCTACCAGTGGATCTCGCAGGGCGTTCCTTTCGGCGATCCGGAAAAGGATGCCGTCACCGCGCTGGACGTAGAGCCCAAAGAGATCTTCATGTCGAAGCCTGGCGAATCAGCCCAGGTGAAGGTGGTGGCTTCCTACAAAGACGGCCTGAAGCGCGATGTCACCCGCGACGCAACCGTCGAGTCCAACACGCCCGACTTGGCGACCGTCGACCTCAAATCGCTGGTGAAGGGCGAGCGTACTGGCGAAGCGACGCTGATGGTGCGCTACCAGGGCAAGTTCTCGACCATTCCCGTCACCGTGTTGAACCCCAAGCCGGGCTTCGCCTGGCCGCCTCTGCCGCAGCACAATTTCATCGATCAGTTGAACGATGCGAAGCTCCAGAAGCTCAGGATCCAGGCCTCGGCGGTTGCCGACGATGCCACCTTCCTGCGCCGGGTGTCGCTCGATCTCACCGGGCAAATCCCCACGCCGGACCTGGTGCGGGCGTTCCTGGCGGACCCCACGCCGTCGCGCGCGAAGCGCTCCAAGCTGATCGACAAGCTGATCGCCAGCCCGGCCTACGTCGACCATTGGACGGTGAAGTGGGGCGACCTGCTGCAGTCGAGCCGTAAGTATCTCGGCGAGAAAGGTGTTTACACGTTCCGCGAATGGATCCGCGATTCCATCGCCTCCAACAAGCCGTACAACAAGATGGTCCACGAACTTCTGACGGCACGCGGCAGTTCGTATGACGAGCCGGCGGCCAACTACTTCCGCGTCACGCGGGAAGCCAAGCCGACCATGGAGAAGACCACACAGGTCTTCCTGGGCGTTCGGATGGTGTGCGCCCAGTGCCACGATCATCCGTTCGAGCGCTGGACGCAGAATCAGTATTACCAGATGGCGGCGTTCTTCTCCGCCGTCGGACTGCGCGCAGGCTACGAAGTAGGCGAGGAGATCATCTTCGACCAGCGGGCCGATTACGAGATGAAGCATCCCAAGGACGGCCGCGTAGTGAAGCCTGAGTTCCTGATCGCCTCGACCAGGCCGGTGCCGATTCCCTCCGGCCAAGGCCGCCGCGACGCTTTGGCCGATTGGCTGGTGTCGAAGGAGAATCCGTTCTTTGCCAAAGCGGTCGTCAACCGGGTGTGGAGCTACTTCCTGGGCAAGGGCATCATCGATCCGGTCGACGACATCCGTGCGTCGAATCCGCCCTCGAACGCCGCGCTGCTCGACGCGTTGACCGGCGATTTCGTGAAGAACAACTTCGACCTCCATCACCTGATGCGGACCATCGCGAACTCCCGGACCTATCAGACGGCGTTCCTGACGAACGAGTGGAATGCCGGCGACGCGAACAACTTCTCGCATGTCATCCCGCGCCGGATGAGCGCCGAGCAGTTGATGGACGCGGTGGCGTTGGCCACCGGAGGGCGGCCGGCCTTCCCGGAGGTGCCGCCGGATACGACGGCTTCGCAGGTGCCCGACCCGCACGTGGGCAAGGAAGGCTTCCTCGATGTCTTTGGGCGTCCGGGCCGCGAGTCGGCGTGCGAGTGCGAACGCCGGGCCGACTTCAGCCTGCCGCAGGCGCTGAATCTGGTGAACGGCAAGACGATCTCGGATGCAGTAGCCGATCCCAAGGGCCGCGTGACGAAATTGATCCTGAGCGGCAAGCCGGACACGGCCATCGTGGAAGGACTCTATCTGGTGGCTTTGAGCCGGATGCCGTCAAAGAACGAATCCGACCGTGGTGTGAAGTATATGGCCGCGGGTCCCAGGACTGCCCGAGCGCAGGATTTGCTGTGGGCGCTGTTGAACAGCAAGGGCTTTTTGTACATTTACTGATCGGCCGCGCCGGGCGACCCAGAACGTCGCCCGGCGCCACAGGGGACCTGGTTCCTGATACAGTGTTCTGAACGGAGAAGATCGCATGCTGAACTTCATGAGCCGCTTTGCCGTCCGCAACTGTGATGCGGACGAAAACAGCCCTACCCGCCGCGAACTGCTGCGCGTCGGTTCGCTCGGCATCGGCGGCCTCGCCCTGCCCCATTTCTTCGCCTGGCAGAAGGCTAATGCCGCAAAGCTCGAGAACAAGTACGCGGGCGCGCGTGGGTTCGGCGCGGCCAAGAACGCGATTATGATCTTCCTGCAGGGCGGCCCGTCGCACATCGACATTTGGGACCCCAAGCCCAACGCTCCCGACAACGTGCGCGGCCTGTTCAAGCCGATCAAGACCAGGATCCCCGGCACGTGGATCGGAGAGCACATGCCGATGATGGCCCAGGCCCTCGACAAGGCAACGCTCATCCGTTCGATGTCGTACACGCCCAGCGGCCTGTTCAACCACACGGCGGCGATCTACCAGATGATGACCGGCTATCCGCCGGACAAGGTCTCGCCGTCCGGCCAGTTGGAGCCGCCGACTCCCGCCGACTTCCCGACCGCCGGCAGCCACATCTCCAAGCTCCTGCCGCTCAAGGAGCCGGTGTTGCCGTTTGTCGAATTGCCGCGACCGCTGCAGGAATCTGGCATCATCGGCAAAGGCGGCGCGGCGGGCTTCCTCGGCAAAGCGTACGATCCGTACCGCATGTATCAGGATCCGGCCGAAACTGTCCGGTTGGAAGACCTGTCGCTCCGCAAAGACATTCCCCCCGAGCGCCTCCGCGACCGCTTCGAACTGCTCAAGGGCATCAATGGCTCGATGAAGGACCTGGAAAAAGCCATCAGCAGCTACGCCGTGGATGAGTACTACGGCAAAGCGTACGACCTCGTTCTGTCCGGTAAGACTCGCGACGCGATGGACCTGACGAAGGAGGCCGACGCTGCACGCGAGCGTTACGGCCGCTACACCTTTGGCCAGAGCCTGCTGATGGGCCGCCGCCTGATCGAGGCCGGCACGCGATTCGTACAGGTGAACTGGCCTTCGGTGGCCAACGGCGATCCCGAGAAGACAGCCTGGGACACGCACTCCGCCAACTTTGGCCCGCTGAAGAATCTGCATTGCCCCAAGCTCGACCGCTCGCTCTCGGCGCTGCTGGAAGACATGGATCAGCGCGGCCTGTTGAAAGAAACGCTGGTGGTGGCGGTGGGCGAATTCGGCCGCAGCCCGAGGATGGGAGTTTCCACTTCGGGCAACTCGAACTCGCCGGACGGCCGTGACCACTGGCCGTATTGCTACTCGGCCGTGATCGCCGGAGCGGGCATCGGCCGCGGCGTGCAGTACGGCGAATCGGACGCAACGGCGTCGTCGCCGAAGGAGAAGCCGGTACATCCGACCGACCTGTTGGCGACGATCTACTACGCATTGGGGATCGATCCCGAGATGGAGATCCGCAATCACCTGAACCAGCCGAGGGAGTTGGTCAAGGGCAAAATCGTCGCGGACTTGTTCGCGTAGACTCTGAGCGTTTGCTCCAATGATCTCGTAGCGCCGGTCTCCGACCGGCCTACAGTGGCCCTCCCAGGTTCACCCTTTAGTGGCGGCGACAGTGGTGCGAGTGACCAAAGGCGATAAGAACGTTTTTGTCGACTGCGGATTTCCGCCCGCCGTAGCGGAAATCCTCCGCATCCGCGCCAAGATGATGATGGCCTTGACCGGGTATATCCAAGAGAGGAAGATTACCCAATCTCGCGCGGCCAGACTGATGGGGGTCTCGCAGCCGCGCATCTCGGATCTGGTGCGGGGCAAGATCAGGCTGTTCACCATTGACGCTTTGGTGAACATGGTGATCGCCGCTGGTCTGAAGGTGGATATCGACATCACGGCTGGCAGACCGGGAGCGAAGAACAAGCAAGTTGCCTGATTTGCCAATCTGCCGAGTGCGGCTGGCCTACCAAGCCACCTTTCTTTTGGCCCGCTTGGTGAGTGTCTCGTGCAAGATCGACTTGATATAGGTTTGGTACGGGAGACCCTTCTGCTCTGCCTGCTTTCGGGCCAAAGCCAAATCCGATGCAGGAATCCGGAGCGCCACCACCGGCGAAGGCGCCTTCCGCGAGGCTGCGATCCTTTCGCGCAGCTTCGCGTTCGTCAACACCTGAGCTTCGCCGCTCTTCACGGCTTCACGCATCTGTTCTCCGTGGAGGTTACGGTTCTTAAACCACCACTCCGCCTCCTCTGCCTCGGTGGCGAAAGCCGGTATGACACGCTTCGGCTGCTTTGTGTTTTGCTTCTTCATTTGGGTCTTTCCAGAAATGCTCTTCGGTCCGAGCGACTAGCCCGAAAGGCAGTGATCGCACGCACTCTGCCCTTGCGAATCGTCCACACCACCGACAACAGACGCCCTCCGTTCGTGAGGCCAACTGAGCGATACCTCGCTTCGCTTTCGATCGGATCGCAGCTCAGGTCCAACGAATCGTTGTTTAATAGCTCCTCAAATTCTTTCGGCACCACTTTGTGGGCCGCCAGATGCTTCGTGTTCTCCTCATCCCAGTCGAACTCGACTTCTCCGGCCACAAGTTAATATTGTATCGCAACGTATATACCCTGGAATTCGTCTACAGCCTATCAGCCGGGCGAAGTGACGCAGGTTGACGAGTCATATTGTGGGCGACAAATCGTGCCTGACGCCTGCTGATTATGTTCCGGGGCTAAAATGTCGTGGCACTGAATCACAGCAGACCGGTCAGATTCTAAGGGGCCTTGGAAGTTGGGTGAGGCATGGCTAAAGACTCTCGACCTCCGCATGCATTGGCAGACACCTGCGGACCAAAGGACGAGCTCACGATGGCAGCCGGCGGGCACTCAGAGCGATAATTACTCTGGAGCTGCAAGCATGACCGACATTGACAAACTCGTCGAACGCATCTTAGCTCTGAGCCGTGATCCATCGTTGCGAACCGGACTAGGGTCGCAATTTCCAGTCCTCGAAACGTACCCTCCGGTCGATCGAGAGACGATCGCGTCAGCAGAATCGATCTTGGGTTTTGAGCTTCCAGAACTTCTTCGGCAGTGTTACCTCCGGGTTGGTAACGGCGGATTCGGCCCGGAACACGGCATCATCGGACTTGAGGATGGCTACCCAGACGACTTGTCAGGAGGGTGCCTTCCGCAACTCTACCAGTACTATAGGGAAGAAACGGAAGAAGCGGAAGAAACGGAAGACCCGTGGCCGCCGGGCCTCCTTCCCGTGTTCGTGGTGGGATGCGGGCTCGTTGATTCCATCGATTGCTCAGCCCCGGGCTACCCGATCGTGAGGATGGACAATGGCCTTAAGCGCACTGAGATTTCACTCTACGATTGGATGGAACAGTGGGTAATCGAGATGGAGCGTAAACGGACCAGTGCTCCTGATTCCCGATGATCCCGCCCCCACAGCGATGCCCGTTGCCCGCGACCGGTCGGATCCTGCGTAACCCTTAGTGGTTACGGATCCCGGTTGGAACGGTTTGCGCACTTTCTTGCGAATAGCATAGCCGCGGATCACCCTATCTTGCCGGATCATAAGCTCAGACCTTAATTGTTCTCGCGGACCCGTTCGCGTACTCACCCACGCATGACCAACGCGGGACTCCTTCAACGCAGCCTCAAACATTACTGGCGCACCAACCTCGCGGTCATTGCCGGCGCCGCAGTCGCGGTCGCTGTCCTCGCCGGTTCTTTTGTCGTCGGCCAGTCGGTCAAAGGTTCCCTGCGCGCCCTGGCGCTCGAACGCACCGGCAAAACCCACGCCGTCCTGGCCGGGGACCCGAGGTGTCAGGCACCTTCGCTCCATTTTCTTCGGCTACCGTTCCACCTTTCGCTTTTCCCGCCTGGTTGAGCGTTTTCATGCGGGAGCGATCGGATACTACCTTGTTGGCGGCTCTGAGCACAGATCCACCACAGGTTGATCGTATCGCCGCGTATAGACAACGGGTATACACTTGAAATGGATGCCAGGGGCAAAACCGCCGGCTTTCGATTGGGATGACGCCAACACAGCCCACATCGCCAGACACGGCGTTTCGCGCGCTGAGGTCGAGCAGGTCATTCTTGGCGCAGCGTTGCCGGTAGCGAGCGAAGAACGTGGCGGCGAAGAACGGCACATCGAGTTGGGCGAGACCATCAAGGAGCGCCTGCTAGTGGTCGTTTGGACCTGGCGGGGACGCAGGATTCGCGTCGTGACCGCATACCCCGCGAGTCGGAAATGGCGGGCGCTTTGGAAGCGAATCAAGGGAGGATCCGATGCCTAAGAAGAAACTGGCGGAGACAAAGAACGAAACGGAAGAGGCGCGCTGGTTCGAAGACAACCAGGACCGTCTGCTGGAGTTGTTCGAGCAGGCCGCCAAGGACGGCGCCCTGCGGATCGGCGACAAGAGCATCGGCATCACACTTTCGAAAAAGACACAGACCGTTCGGAAGCCCCCGTCGCAGAAGGTGATGCTGCGCATCCCAACCGATGATCTCGAACGGGCGCGTCGCCAGGCGGCCGATAAAGGAATCGGTTACCAGACCTACCTCAAAATGCTCTTGCGCGCGGGACTGGACCGGGAGGGGCGAGTCCGGCGCCGTGCGTAGCTGGGATCGTCTCTGTCCGGCCCGATGATAAGCTGGGACTTAACCCAGGGACCTGCTCTCGCGGACCCACCCATGACCAACGCGGGACTCCTTCAACGCAGCCTCAAACATTACTGGCGCACCAACCTCGCGGTCGTCGTCGGCGCCGCGATCGCGGTCGCCGTCCTCGCCGGCTCTTTCGTCGTCGGCCAGTCAGTGAGAGGTTCCCTGCGTGCCCTCGCCCTCGAACGAATCGGCAACACCCACGCCGTCCTGGCCGGCGTGAACTTCTTCCGCGAAGCCCTCGCCGAGCCGCTGAAGGCCTGCCCCTTGATCTCGCTCGAGGCTGTTGCTTCAAACGGCAAGAAGCGCTCCGGGGGAGTCCAGGTCTACGGCGTCGACGAGCGCTTCTTCCGCTTTCACGCGGTGGGTGGCGTCGCCATGCCGGAGGGGCGACAGGCGCTAGTGTCGCCGCCGCTCGCGAAGGAACTTGGCCTCGACCTAGGCGGTTCCGTCCTCGTCAGGCTCAGTCTCCCCTCTGACATTCCGGCCGAATTCCTGCAGGGACGCCGCGAGCAGACCGGCAAGGCGCTGCGCCTCGGCGTGAAAGGCATTCTGCCGGCGGAGCAGATGGGCGAGTTCGCGCTTCGGCTCAGCCAGGCCGATGTCCGCGCTGTCTTCTTGCCATTGCGCACCTTGCAGAGTGAACTCAGCCGGACAGGCGAGGTCAATACGCTTCTGTTTCCTTCCCTCCCTTCCAACGACTGGGCGCAGTCCTTGACCCTTCAGGATCTGGGAATTCGCATTCGGCCCCTCCCGGAGTCGCTGTCAGTGGAACACACCGGGGCGCTGATCAGCGATTCCTTGGCCGCCGCGGTGAACGAGGCGGCCAAGGAAACCGGCCTCGAGACGACGCCCATCTTCACGTACGTCGTCAACACGATTCGCAAGGGCAACCGGGAGATTCCGTACTCGCTCGTGACCGCGCTCGACCCGGCCAAACTAGGGGAAGAGGCCGAGTCCGGCGATGCGATCTTCCTCAACACGTGGGCCGCCCGCGACCTCGCCGCGCGCCCGGGCAGCGAGATTCGACTGGAGTTCTTTGTCTGGGACGCGGCTGGCGGTCTCGCGACGCGGCACGCCGAATTCCCGCTGGCCGGCATCCTGCCGATGGAAGGTCTCGCCGCCGACCGGGATCTGGTACCCGAGTACAAGGGCATGACCGATGCCAAGACCCTGCACGATTGGGATCCGCCATTCCCCGTCGATCTCAGCCGCATCCGCCCGCAGGATGAAGAGTATTGGGAGCAATACCGCACCACGCCCAAAGCGTTTCTTCCGCTCAAACTCGCGCAGCCGCTGTGGCAGTCCCGTTTCGGCAAACTCACCTCCATCCGGCTCGAGCCCACGGACCGGTTGGATCCCTTCGCCCAAGCCCTTAGGCGAAAGCTCAACCCGCTTGAGCAGGGGCTGACGCTCGCGCCGATCCGCGAAGACGCGCTCGCCGCCTCCAGCGGCGCGACGGACTTCGGCGAGTACTTCGTCTACTTCAGCTTCTTTCTGGTCATCGCCGCGCTGCTGCTGGCCGGGCTGTTCTTCCGCACCGGCATCGAACAACGCCTGCGCGAGATCGGCCTCCTGGCGGCGATGGGGTATCCGCGGCAGCGCATCCGCAACCTGTTTCTGGCGGAAGCAGGGTTGCTTTCGCTGGCCGGCGGCCTGCTTGGCGTGGTGGGCGCGCTGATCTACGCGAGCGGGATCCTGTATGGCCTGACGACATTCTGGATCGATGCGGTGGGCACCACCCGCTTGCACCTCCACCCCAGCCCGGACGCGCTGGGCACGGGATTTGTCCTCGGCGTCCTCGCGTCGCTCGGCGCCGCGCTGTGGACCCTGCGGTCCCTGCGGAAACGGACTCCCCGGAGCCTGCTGGCGGGCATCGTTACCGAGGCCGATCACGCCGCCCGATCCTCCGTTTTGCCGCTCAGCCTGGCGGTCCTCTGCACGCTCGGCGCTCTGGCGCTCGCCGGCGCCTCGTTCGCCGGCGCCGTCCCGGCGGCGGGCGCCTTCTTTGGTACCGGAGCCCTTCTGCTGGCGGCCGCTCTCACCGGACTCCGCGCCTGGATGCGGAGACACCGGCGGTCGAGCATCCACACCCTGGCGGCTCTGGGGTTGCGAGGAGCAGCCCACCGGGGCGGCCGCAGTCTTCTCTCGATGACCCTGATTGCGCTGGCCACCTTCCTGTTGCTGTCGCTCGAATCCTTCCGGCAGAGCCCCAATGCGGTACTCCCGGGCGCGGGCGGATTCGCCCTGATGGCTGAGTCGGTCCTGCCCGTCTTCTTCAATCCGAACACCGCCGCCGGCCGTGCCAGCCTCAACCTGGACGAACAGGCGTTGGCTGGCGCCCGCATCTTCCGGTTCCGCGTGAAACCGGGCGACGATTCGAGTTGCCTGAATCTGTATCAGCCGCGCAATCCGCGAGTGGTCGCACCCGCGCCCGACTTCGTGGCCGCGAAGCGGTTCCGGTTCCAAGCCTCCCTCGCCGAGACCGATCGCGAGCGCGAGAATCCCTGGCTGCTCCTCAACCGCCGCGTCAGGGACGGAATTATTCCGGCGATCGCCGATGCCAACTCACTGACCTATGTTCTCCACAGCAAGGTGGGCGACGTGTTCGAGATCTCCGACGGCCGGAGTGAGCCGGTGAAGGTGCGGTTTGTGGCGGCCCTGGCCGACAGCGTGTTCCAGTCGGAAGTCCTGATCGCGGAGAACCACTTTCAGCGGCTCTATCCCTCAAGGCAAGGTTATGTGCTGTTCCTGATCGACGCTCCGCAAGAAAAAGCTGCGGCTGTTTCCGATGTTCTCGAGGACACCCTGGCCGACTATGGGTTCGACGCGCGGCCGGCGCAGGAAAAACTGGCCCAGTTTCATCGGGTCGAGAACGCCTATCTTTCTACGTTCCAGGCGCTGGGCGCCCTCGGCCTGTTGCTGGGAACGGCCGGCCTTGCCGCAGTCCTGATCCGCAACATCCTGGAAGCCCGCACGCAACTGGCTCTGCTTCAGGCCGTTGGTTTTCGCGCCGCGGACCTTGCCCGCCTCGTCGTCTCGGAGAACCTCTTCCTGGTTGCCTGCGGGTTGACGATCGGCGTCGTCGCGGCGCTGGTCGCCATCGCGCCGGCCCTGGCTGGTCGAGGAGGGGTCCAGTCGCTGGCCGGGGTCGTGTGGATTCCGCCTTCGGTTCTGGCCGTGGGCGCCTTGGCCTCGTGGGCGGCCATCCAGGTACTTCGCCGGCAGCGTCTGCTGGAAGCACTTCGTTCCGAGTGACCTGGGTGTCGAGGTGCTGCCGGGCGGGGGCCGGGCGGCGATACCGCTTGCACTGACCCGACTGTCCTTTTTCTTTGGCTCGAGTCGCGCAACGTCCGCAGTGGAAGAGATCTGCCTGCCGATGAGGACGGTGCCCAGTACTACGGCAACGCCACCATCCCCGTCCAGAACAAGCTTCTGCCGCCGCTCGTATCCTGATCGTATTTCCTCACGAACTCCAGTTTCCCGTCACTCCTGATGCCGAATACCGACAGGGTTGCCGGCACCGGCCGCACTTCCTCCTTGTCCCGCACCAGGACCTCCTCCAGGTTGGCAACCACGAGGATCCGTCCGCTCGGGTCGATGGCGAACGTGCGAGGATGCATCCCGCGAGTATCAGCGTTCTGAATCAGCGTCGGCTCTCCTGTCTCCTGGTTGATCGAATACACCGCAATGGAGTTCTCACCACCGGCAAACACGCGTTTCCCGCGAAAATCGGCAGTATCGCTGGCCCGGTTGCCTAGATACAGGAAGCGACCGCTCGGGTGAATGTGGATCGTACTCGTGGCCTGGCCTGTAGGCCGCCTGGGATCCGCCAACGTCTCCTTCGTAAATAGCGGCGAGGCGCCGAGCGTCGGCCCGTCGAGCTTACGGTAGACCTGCAATTGGTTCTGCCGCTCCAGCGTGATGAAGACAAACGGCCGTGTCGGATGGAACTCCACATGACGCGGTTGGAAATTGTAGCCACCCCCAGGCGCGATCGAGGCGAGATTGCGGAGCACTCCCTGGTGGTAGCCGAACACCTTTAACGCGCCGGGGTCTTCCTTTTTCGTTGCCGTCGGACCGTTACCTCTGGTGACCAGAATCACCATCCGGTTGGAGGGGTCCACTCGCACCTGGTGCGCATAGACGCCAAAGTCGAGGTTGGCCGCCTGGGGGACCGCCGCAGCGAGCGTGCCGTCGGCGGCGATCCGGTGGACGGTCGCGCCGCTCGGCGTGTTATAGGCGACGACAAGGTAGTTCCCTGGGATGTCGACGCTGATGAACACCGACCGTGCCGCCAAGCCGATCGGCTGGCCATGCGGCGCGAAGGCTCCGCTGGCGGGATCGATGCGGAATGCCGTCACGCCGTGCTGCCCGGCACCGCTCCAGGTCACGTAAAGGTATCGGCGCGAAGGATGGGGCCACGCCTCCTGCACGTTTTGCGGAAGTGTCACCGAGGCTCGTTTGACGAGGGTCGCGGCCTCGACGTCTACGTGGTAAGCCGTCAGTTCCCGCCCGACGGCGGCGTAGAGCGCCACCTTTGCCGGGGCGGGAGTCTGAGCCAGGATCGCGGTCGCGATGACCATGAACCAAGCGCTAGTCACCGGCTGAGCATCTTGGCGGACTTCACCGCGAAGTCGAGAATACTCGAGGGGAAGACTCCCAGAATTAGCACGCCCGCCGCGGACGCGAGCAGGGCGGTGCGCAGTCCCGGTGAGAGCGGTTCCAGTTCGTCGACGGCTTCGCCCGGTTCGTGCATGTACATCACCACCATGACGCTCAGGTAGTAGAAGGCGGCCACGGCGCTGTTGAGAAGGCCGAGAACCGTCAGCCAGATCAGCTTGGACTGAAGCGCCGCCTTGAAGATGTAGAACTTGCCGAAGAACCCGCCGGTCAGCGGGATTCCAATCAGCGAACACATGAACAACGCCAATGCCGCTGCCACCAGCGGCCGCCGCGCGCCCAGTCCAGCCAGGTCGTCAATTGCCACATACTTCTCGCCCTTGCCGCAGAGATAGGCGACCACGGCAAATGCGCCGACATTCATCAAGGCATAGGCCGCGAGATAGAACATCGCCGCGGCCGTGCCTACTTCCGATCGCGCGCAGAGCGCCACCAGAACGTAGCCCGCATGTGCAATCGAGCTATAGGCGAGCATGCGCTTGACATTGGTCTGCGTCAGGGCGGCGAAATTGCCGAGCGTCATGGACAACAGCGCCGAAACCCAGATGAGCGCTCCCCACCGTTCGCCGATGGGTTCGAAGATGGTGATGAAGACCCGCAGGAAGATCGCAAAGGCCGCCGCTTTGGGACCGGCTGACATGAACGCGGCGACCGGCGCCGGCGCACCCTGGTACACATCGGGGGCCCACATCTGGAACGGCACGCCTGAAATCTTGAATCCGAAGCCGACCATCATCAACGAGGCCGCAAGCGCCAGCAGGAGCGGCGAGGGCGAGTCGGCGCGCAGAACCGCCTCGCGCACGGCGAGCAGATTGGTCGAGCCGGTAGCTCCATAGATGAAAGCGATGCCGTATAGCAGAAAGGCCGTGGCGAACGAGCCTAGCAGGAAGTACTTGAGCGCTGACTCATTCGCGCGTGGGTCGTCGCGCAACTGGCCAGCCAACACGTAGGTCGCGATGGAGGAGATCTCGAGCCCGATAAAGATCATGATCAGCTCGTTGGCCGTGACCATCACACATTGTCCGACCACCGAGAATAGAATCAGGGCGAAGTATTCGCCCCGGTTGGCGTTCTCGCGGGTCAGGTATCGATAGGAGGCGAGGATCGTGAGAATGCCGACCACGATCACCAGCACGCGGAAAAACGTAGCGAATCCATCGACCAGCAACATGGACGAGAACGCCGGACCGGGATTGGCATTGGCGGCGACCGAGGCGGCCAACGCCGCGACCAGCCCCGCGATCGAAAGATGGCCCAGGCCGTTCTTCGGCTTCTCGCCCGTCAGCGGCTCGAGCACCATGATCAGCGTGCCCACACCGGTCAGAATCAGCTCGGGGAGGAAGCGGAGCATCTCCGCCGAAGAAGGGAACAGACTAGCGGGCATCGGCGATCTCCTGGGTCGAGTCGGCCTTTGCGGGGGTTCTTACGTTGAAGGGAACGTTCACTAGAGTCTGTTTCAGAATCACGGCATTCGTTGCGCTGATGCGCGGCAGGAAGGTCTGGGCGCCAACGCCCATCCAGATCATCAGGGCAATCATGGGGATGATGGCGGCCCACTCCCGGGCGCTCAGGTCGTACATGTGCGCCCTGACCTTCTCCGGTGTCTCGCCGTAAAACGTCCGCTGGTATACCCAGAGCATGTAGCAGGCGGAGAGGATCACGCCCGTCGCCGCGAAGACCGCCCAACGGAAGTCCGCCTGCGCCGCGCCCTGCAGCACCAGGAACTCTCCGATGAAGTTGTTCAGCGTGGGCAAACCAATCGACGCCAGGGTAGTAATGAGAAAGACTGTGGCGAGCCAGGGCGCCGGTGTGGCCACCCCCCCGTAGTCGGCGATCTCGAGCGAATGACGCCGCTCGTACAGGTATCCGACGAGCATGAACAACGCTCCCGTGGACACGCCGTGATTCAGCATCTGGTAGACCGCGCCGTCCAACCCCTGCTGATTGAAGGAGAAGATCCCCAGCACGACAAATCCAAGGTGGCTGACCGATGAGTACGCAACCAGTTTTTTGATGTTGGGCTGGACCAGCGCGACCAGGGCGCCGTAGATGATGCCGATGATCGACAGCATGGCGATCCAGCCCGCGTTTTCCCGTGCCGCCGCCGGGAACAGCGGAATGCAGAATCGCAGGATCCCGTAAGTCCCCAGTTTCAGCAGGACGGAGGCCAGCATCACCGAACCGGCGGTGGGAGCCTCGACGTGGGCGTCCGGCAGCCAGGTGTGCAGCGGGAAGAGCGGCACCTTGACGGCGAACGCTACAAAGAACGCCAGGAACATCAGCGTCTGCTCCAGACTCGTGAACTGGAGTTTCCCGCTGGCGAGCATTGCCAGGATGGTGGGATAGTCGAACGTGCCGGCCTTTAGATACAGGTAGATGATCGACGCCAGCATCAACACCGAGCCGGCCATGGTGTACAGGAAGAATTTGACGGCGGCGTAAATGCGGCGGTCGTGCCCCCAGATGCCGATCAGGAAATACATCGGCACCAGGCCCACCTCCCAGAACACATAAAACAGGAACAGGTCCATCGAAACAAAAACGCCCATCACGCCGAATTCCAGCAGCAGCAGGAAGGCGTGAAACTCTTTGACGCGATGTTGGATGTATTTCCAGGAGATGATCACGGCGATCGGCGTCAGGAACGTTGTCAGCAACACGAGCCAGATACTCAGGCCGTCCATCGCCACGTGATAGCGAATACCCAGGTCGGGAATCCAGGGCAGGTCGGTCTCGAGTGGTTGGCCGGGCAACAGTCCCAGGGAGAGCACGAAGATGCCCAGCGACAGCAGTAACGCGGCCACGCGCGACGACGATTTGGGCAGAATCAGGATGACCAGGAAGGCGACGAGCGGCGCCAGGACAAACCATCCGAGAAAGCTCACCGTCCACCTCCCGCGGAGCCGGTCATCATAAGGAGGCCCATGGCCACAATCACGAAGACCGAACCGCACACCACCCAGGTGGCATAACTTCGGATGTTCCCCGACTGGACCAGTTTCAAGACACCGCCGAGCAGTCTCGCGGCGGAAGCGACGCCGTTGACGATCCCGTCAATCACGCCGACGTCCACGCGTTTCCACAGCAGGGAACGCGATCCGCCGACCAGGGGCCGCACGAT
The DNA here is from genome assembly GCA_046160045.1 of Bryobacteraceae bacterium. Classification (GTDB taxonomy): domain Bacteria; phylum Acidobacteriota; class Terriglobia; order Bryobacterales; family Bryobacteraceae; genus CAZGUX01. Next base: position 26,570 of record JBJXGR010000168.1, on the reverse strand, counting down.
CGCGGCGTCGTACATCTCGTCGACGAAGTACTTGTTGTAGATCAGCCGGTACAGTCCGCTGGCGGACCGGGCCATGGAATCGGGCAGCGCCGGCCTCAGAACATAAAGGAAGTAGGCGAGGGCAATCCCGAGAAGGCCTGAACTGGTCGCGATCACCACCAGCGTCAGGTCATGGTGCATCTCTTCGACGGGCAGGACCGGATGCAGGTATTTCGGAACGCTGAAGAAACCGCCGGCGAGGGAGAGCACGGCCAGCACGCAGAGCGGGCCGGTCATCACCCAGGGCGATTCGTGCGGGTGGTGATGGCCGCGATACTTGCCGAAGAACGTCATGAACAGGCAGCGGAAGACGTAAAAGGCGGTCATGCCCGCTGTCACCACGCCTACCCAGTACATCCATGGGTGATGATGGTGCGCGGCCAGCAGGATCTCATCCTTGCTGAAGTAGCCAGACGTAAACGGAAAGCCGGCGATCGCAAAGCCCGCGCACATCAGGGTGACGAAAGTGATTGGGATCTTCGTGCGCAGTCCGCCCATATGGCGGATGTCCTGTTCGCCTTCCAGGGCATGGATCACGCTGCCGGCGCCAAGGAACAGTAGCGCCTTGAAGAATGCGTGCGTCATCACGTGAAAGATACCGGCGGAGAAAGCGCCCACTCCCGCCGCCAGAAACATGTAACCCAACTGCGAAACAGTGGAGTAGGCAAACACTTTCTTGATGTCGTTCTGCAGCAGACCGATGGTCGCGGCGAAGACCGCGGTCGCCAGTCCGACGTAGGCAACCACTTCCATCGCGCCGTGTGCCGCCAGGTAGAGCGGGGCGGATCGCGCCACCATATAGACCCCGGCAGTCACCATCGTGGCGGCGTGGATGAGGGCCGAGACAGGCGTGGGGCCTTCCATCGCGTCGGGCAGCCAAACGTAAAGCGGGACTTGTGCCGACTTGCCCGCCGCGCCGACGAGCAACAGCAGCGCGATCAGGTTCATCGTTTCTTCCGGCTTGCCCGACACGGCCGGCAGAACCTTGCCAAAATCCAGCGAACCGAAGTTGACGACGATCAGGAACAGCGCCAGCATGAACCCGAAGTCGCCGATTCGGTTGACGATGAACGCCTTGTTTCCGGCGTTGGTGGCGCTTTGCTTGAGGAAGTAGAAGCCGATGAGCAGATAACTGCACAGGCCTACGCCTTCCCAGCCAACGAACAGGATCAGATAGTTGCCGGCCAGCACCAGGACCAGCATGAAGAACATGAACAGATTCATGTAGGCGAAGAATCGATGATACCCGCCCTCATGAGACATGTACCCGGTGGCGTAGACGTGAATCAGGGAACCGATTCCGGTGACGACGAGCAGCATCACCGCGGTGAGGCGGTCGGCCTGGAAGTCGACGCCGATCGTGAGGTCGCCGCTCTGGAACCAGGTGAAGTAATGCTCGATGTGGGCGGTCTCGAGAGTGCCCAGACCCATCAGGACCTTGATGACCCAGAGGAATGAGAGCACGACCGACCCGACCGCGACGGCATTGATCAGGGCTTTCGAAGCCTTGCGCCCGAAGATGCCGTTGATCGCGAATCCGATCAGCGGGAATGTGGGGATCAGCCAAAGATGCTGCATGTCATTATGGTTTTCGCCGCCTCATACCAGGCGGCGGCGTCAGTACTTCAGCGAATTCACCTCGTCGATATTCAGGGTGGCGCGGTTCTTGAAGACGGTAAGGATGATTGCCAGGCCAACAGCGGCTTCCGCCGCCGCCACCACCATGACAAAGAACGTGAAGATGTGCCCGTCCACCTGTTTCCACTGATAGGAGAACGCGACGAAGCTCAGGTTCACGGCGTTCAGCATCAGTTCGATCGACATGAACACCGTAATGATGTTGCGCCGGAACAGGAAACCGGCCACTCCGAGCGCGAACAGCACCGCGCTCAGAATCAGATACCAGGACAGAGGAACGCCTTCCATTAGTCGATCTCCTTGCTGGCGAGGACGACCGCTCCGATAATCGCGATCAGGATCAAAACCGACACCACCTCGAACGGCAGCAGATACTGCGTGAACAAAGCCCGGCCGACCTCTCGCGCGCCGGCGGAGGTGAACTCGCCAAAACGCACTCGCGGAGAGTTGGGGAACAGCCGCAGGATGGCAAATGCCAAGGTCGCCAGGAGCGCGAAAAACCCGGGAACCCCCAGAAACTGGGACACCAGGGAACGGCCCTTGGTTTCCTCGGCCCCGGCGTTCAGCAACAGGATGACGAAGATGAACAGAACCATGATTGCCCCGGCATAGACAATCACCTGCGCCATCGCGATAAACTCTCCGCCCAGCAGCAGGTACAATACCGCCAGCGCACCCATCACCCCAACCAGCGACAGAGCGCTCGAAATCGGATGCGTCTGGACGACCACGTTCACCGCGCAGATGACCGCCACCGCCGCAAAAGTCAAAAACAGGACCAGATCCATCGAAAACCCTTCCTTACGACAGCGCCACGAACAGGCTTGTAATCAGAAGATTCACGAGCGCCAGCGGGAACAGGAACTTCCAGGCGAACGCCATCAGCTGGTCATAGCGAAAGCGCGGCAACGTCGCCCGGATCCAGATATAGAGAAAGAGAACGACGCCCGTCTTGGCGCAGAACCAGAAGACCGGCATCAAGGTCCGGCGCAGCATCGGCACGCCGAGAATCGCCGACAGGCCAAGAAACACCAGGCCGAATACGGGCAGGGTATAGCGGTCCAACCGGCGCGCCGGATTCAGACCGTGATAGAAGCAGAGCCCGGCGCTGACCAGGAAAACCGCAGGTGCAATCAGATCGGACCCGAGAGCCGGAGGAAACGGCGGCTGCCACCCACCGAGAAACAGAATGGTTAGCATCGACGACGCCGTGATCATGTTGGCGTACTCGGCCATGAAGAAGGCCGCGAACTTCATGCTGCTGTATTCGGTGTGAAAGCCCGCGACCAGTTCGGTTTCGGCCTCGGGAAGATCGAAGGGAATCCGGTTGGTTTCGGCAAAAGCGGCGATCAGGAAGATCAAACAACTCAGCACCTGCGGCACCGGGCCCTGAAACACCGTCCACCTTGGCAGAAAGCCGAAATAGAACCCTTCCTGTGCCTGCACGATCTCGCGCAGGCTGAGTGTGTTGAGCAAGAGCAGCGGAGCCGCCACCGCCAGGGCAAAGGGAAGTTCGTAGCTGATCATCTGGGCGGACGATCGCAGTCCCCCGAGCAGCGAATACTTGTTGTTCGAAGCCCATCCGGCCAGCGCGATTCCGTAGACGCCCATCGAAGAAGCGGCCAGGATGAAAAGCACTCCCACGTTGATGTCGGTCAGTTGCAGCCAGGTGCGATAGCCGCCGATTTCGATCTCGTCGCCAAAGGGAATGATCGAGATCGCCAGCAGCGCGAAGGTAACGGCGATGATGGGCGCCAGCACGTAGAACAGTTTGTTGACGTGCGGCGGGATGACGCCTTCCTTGGTGATGAGCTTGATAACGTCGGCCAGAGGCTGGAGCAGGCCATGCGGGCCTACGCGGGATGGCCCCATGCGGAGCTGAATATGGGCGATGACTTTACGCTCGACCCACTGCAGGTATGCCAGCGTCGTCATAAAGACGGCCATGACGATGGCCAGCTTGATCAGCGTGATAACAATGAACTCCATTACGGCTGACGGCGCCCTTCCAAAACGGAATTAAGAATCTTTGAATACCGGCCCAGGGTCCCCGACCGGAACAAGCCATCGTGCGAAGACCAGATCAGATCCGGCCGCGAAGGCACGTCGACGCGGCCATTGACGGGCATCGTCTGGGAGGCGCCGCCAGTGACGATTACGGGTAAGGGAACATTGTAGCCGTGAACCGTCTTGCGAATCTCCTCGAACACCTTGTCCGCCGTCCAGGGCCCCATCTCGGCCGCAGCACCCATCTCGCGGGCGATCAACCCGATCGTTTCCAGGTCGGGCTTGGTGCCCATCGCCTGCACCGCTTTCACGACCCGCTGCACCTCGCCCGTGACGTTGGTAAGGGTGCCTGACTTCTCATAAGCGGAAGAAGCCGGCAGGACCACGTCGGCGGCCTGCGCGGTTTCCGTCAGGAACATTTCCTGAACCACGACGAATGCGTTCTTCGAGCCAAACGCGGCGTTCTTCAAGGGATTCGCGCCCACCACCCAAAGAACGTCCAGATCGGATGCCGCCATCATTTCCTCGATGGTCATGCCCGAACGGCCGCTTGGACGGTATCCGGGATGAAGTTCGGGAACCAGTCCCATATCGATGGCGCCGCGCGAGTTCGAGTAGTCGACCAGACAGACGAACTTGACGGGTTTCCCCAGCGACGCCGCGAATTCCACCAGTCCCCGGACACCCTCGCCTTTGATGGAATCGCCGAACACAAAAACGATGTCCGGCTCATTCATCAACTGCGGCCTCAGCGACTGCAGGGCCTCCAGTTCACCGCCGGCCTGGCACCGAGTGGCGTTAACCGAGTACTTGTCCTCCCGCATCGGCTGCGCGCTCACCACATAGACATCCGCGTTGTGATGACGCCAGTTGGCCCGAACCTGATAGGACAGCAGCGGATGGTCGAGCGCGAGGTCGCCCCCGAGCACCACCACCGCCTTGGCGTTGTACAGATCGGCGACCGTCGCCATGGATTCCTGGCGGCCTTCGAGGGCGTCGATCAGCGTGACAATATCACCCGTCCGGTGGTGATCGATATTGTTGGTGCCGAGCACCCCCCGGGCGAACTTCTGCAGATAGAAGTTCTCCTCGTTCGTCGTCCTGGTGGATCCAATGACCCCGAATTTCCCGCCGCGCGCCTTCGTCTCGGAGAACTTCGAGGCGACCGCGGAGAGGGCCTTCGACCACGACACCGGCTCCAGCTTCCCGTTGATTTTCATCAGCGGGGATTGCAGGCGCTCGGGATGATCGTAGAAATCGAAGGCGTAGCGCCCCTTGATACAAAGAAACTCGCCGTTGATCCCCGACGAGTCGCGGTTATTGCCGCGGACGATCTGGTTGTTCCGAACGCCCAGCGTCGTCTTGCAACCATCGGAGCAATGAGTGCAAATGGTGCCCACATGCTCCATTTCCCAGGGGCGGGTCTTGTAGCGGTAAGTTCCCGAGGTCAGGGCTCCCACTGGGCAGATGTCGACACACATCCCGCACTCATCGCACTCCAGATGGTCTCCGTGGCTGGGCGCGATCTCCGTCAGGACGCCTCGATTCACCACGCCGAGCGCGCCGACGCCCATTCCCTCGCTGCAAACACGCACACAGCGGTAGCACAGAATACAGCGGGGAGCGTCGAAGAACACCACCGGCGACCATTGCTTCTCGTCGACGTGGTGCTTGATCTCGGTGTACCGGCTCTCGCCGGCGCCGTAGCGGAACACCATGTCCTGCAGTTCGCACTCGCCGCCTTTGTCGCAGACCGGGCAGTCCAGCGGGTGGTTCGTCAAAAGGAATTCGAGCGTCGTCTTGCGAGCCTTGTCCACAGTCGGGGTGGCGGAACGCACCACCAGGCCGTCCATGGCCACCAGGGTGCACGCGGTTTGCAGCTTCGGCATCTTCTCGACTTCGACCAGGCACATGCGGCAAGCCGCCTGCAGCGAGAGGCCTTCGTAGTAGCAGAACGCGGGAATCTCGATGCCGGCCTTTTTGGCGGCATCGATAACCAGGGTTCCGGGAGCCGTTTCCAGTTCCCGTCCGTCGAGCGTGAATTTCACCGTATTGCCCATGGTTTGTCGTGTCGGAGGTTTAGTGCGCCGCTCCCGCGCGAGGCGCATCGTTGAGGACGGGGAAAGGACCTGCCACCGTCGTCAGTTCGCCCAGTTTCTTCTCAAACTCGTCCGCGAATTTCTCGACGATCGAGATGGTCGGCAGCGCGGCGGCATCACCCAGGGGACAGAAGGTCCGGCCGAGCATGTTCTTCGCCAGCTCGCCGATCATCTCGATCTCGTGCCGGCGGCCAAGTCCTTCATCGAACCGCTGCAGCATCTTCCGAAGCCACGTGGTACCCTCGCGGCAGGGAATGCACCATCCGCAGCTTTCGTGCTGATAAAACCGCATGATGCGCAGCGCGACCCGCACCATGTCCGTCTTCTCGTCCATCACCACCACGCCGCCCGACCCCAGCATCGACCCGCGCTTGGCCATCGAGTCGTAGTCCATCGTGGCGCCTTCGCACTCTTTGGCGGTCAGCACCGGGCACGACGACCCGCCGGGAATGAAGGCCTTCAGCTTGCGCCCTCCCGGGATTCCGCCGCCCACGTCGTGAATCATTTCGTCGACGGGAAATCCGAGGCGCAGTTCGTAAACACCCGGCCGGTTCAAGTGGCCCGTGAGACAGGTGAGCTTGGTGCCGCCGGCCTTCTCGAGTCCCAAGTCGGCGAAGGCCTTGCCACCCATCAGGAGAATGTGGGGCACGGCGCAGAACGTTTCGACGTTGTTCAGGATGGTGGGGCATTGCCATGCGCCCGATACCGCCGGAAACGGCGGGCGGATTCTCGGGACACCGCGCTTCCCCTCGAGCGATTCGAGCAGCGCCGACTCCTCACCGCACTCATAGGCTCCGGCGCCGGTGTGCGTATAGACATCAAAATCCATCCCGCTGCCCAGGATGTTCCTGCCGAGGTATCCGTGCTGATACGCTTCCTCGATGGCCCGATCCACAATGTGGATCAGGTATCGATACTCCCCGCGAATATAGATGTAGCCTTTCTTCGCGTCGATGGCGCGCCCGGCGATGATCATGCCTTCGATCAGCGAGTGCGGATCGTACTCCAGCAGCAACCGGTCCTTGCAAGTGCCCGGTTCGCTCTCGTCGGCGTTGACGACGATGTACTTCGGCTTGGGCGAAGTTCGAGGAACAAAGCCCCACTTCATCCCGGTTGGAAACCCGGCGCCGCCGCGGCCACGCAGATTCGACGCTTTGACTTCATTGATGATGTCGTCCTGCGTCATCTCGAGGGCCTTGCGCACGGCCTGGTAGCCGTCGTTTGCAAGGGACGTGTCGATCGAAGCCGAATTCGGAAACCGGAAGCGGCGCGAGAGGACAATCGTCTCCTTGGGATGAGGAGGAACGCTGAACAGCGGGGGCTGGCTCGAAAACATGCCTATCTCGCTTTCTCCATGAAGTCTCCCTTGCGGCAGGCTTCCAGTATCTGGTCGAGGCGCTCCCGGGTGACCAGGTGCTCAAAATCATAATTGATCTGCACGGCCGGCGCCCAGGAGCAGGCGCCGATGCATTCCACTTCCTCGAGAGAGATCATCCCGTCCGCGCTGACCTGCTTGTGTCCAAGGCCGGTCGCTTCGCATGCCCGCTTCCACAGTTCCTCACCGCCATTCAGCAGGCAACTGATGTTTGTACAGATCTGCACGTGATACTTCCCCATCGGCTTCTTGTGCAGCATCGAGTAGTACGTCACCACCTCCTCGACCTGTACGGGAAGCACGCTGCAACGCCGCGCCACCTCTTCGATCAGTTCAGGCGTCACCGAACCTACCTCATCCTGCGCGAACAGGAGCATGGGGATCACCGCCGAGCGGGTCCGCCCGGGGGGATAACTCTTGAGGAACTTCGCAAACCTCGCTTCCAGTTGTGGAGAGAATGTCATTGTGATGTTCAGCCGTGCCGGCTACCGGTCGGTGTCTCCCAGCACGAAATCCATACTGCCCAGCGACGCAATGACGTCGGAGACCAGACCCCCGGCGACCATCGCCGGAAGGGCCTGCAGGTTCCCAAAACTCGGTCCCCGGACGTGCACACGGTAGGGCTTCGCCGTGCCGTCGCTGACCATGTAGTAACCGAGTTCCCCGCGCGGGGACTCGATGGTCTGATACACTTCGCCTTCCGGAACGCGGAACCCTTCGGTAACGATCTTGAAGTGGTAGATGAGCGCTTCCATCTGCGTCTTCATCTTCTCGCGCTCCGGGAGGACCACTTTCGGAGCATCGGCGGTGTAAGGCCCGTCGGGCATGCCTTCCAGGGCCTGGCGCGCGATTTTGATGCTTTCGCGCATCTCGGCGAGGCGCACCAGATAGCGGGCGTAGACATCGTTCTCGGTGCGGGTCGGCACGTGGAAGTCGAACTTCTCGTACCCCGAATACGGTTGGGCTTTCCGGAGATCGTACCCGACGCCGGCGGCCCTCAGCATGGGGCCGGTGACGCCGAGGTCCAGCATGTCTTCAATCGAGATCGCCCCGACGCCCTGCGTCCGCATCTTCCAGATGTTGTTGTTCGTGAGCAGGTCCTCGTACTCGTCAATCTTGCTTGGCATCGAGTCGAGCAACTTCTTGACGCGCACCTGCCAGCCGCGCGGATGATCGAGCGCCAGGCCGCCGATGCGGAAGTAGCTGGTCATCATGCGCTGCCCCGAGAACATCTCGAAGATGCGCAGATACTCTTCACGCTCGCGGAAACAATACAGGAACACCGTCATCGCGCCGATGTCGATAGCGTGGGTTCCGAGCCAAACCAGATGGCTCGAGATGCGCGTCATCTCGGTGAGCATCACGCGCGTGAACACGGCCTTGGGCGGCGCTTCGATCCCCAGCAGGCGCTCCCCGGCAAGCACGTAGCAGAGGTTGTTCGAAAGGTTCGCGAGGTAGTCGATGCGATCGGTCAGCGTAACCCCCTGCTGATACGTCTTCGCTTCGAACTCCTTCTCGATCCCGGTATGGAGGTACCCCAGATCGGGCGCTGCCGACAGAACCCGCTCGCCGTCCAGCTCCAGGACCAGGCGAAGCACGCCATGGGTGGACGGGTGCTGCGGACCCATGTTTAGGATCATCTTGCGCTTCCCAAGCACAGGAGAATCCGCGGCCGGTGTCAGCAAACTGGTCGAATCCTGGCTGCTCATGGCTTGCTACTTGTACCCCACCACGGGATAGTCTTTCCGCAGGGGACTCCCCTGCCAATCGTCCGGCATCATGATCCGGCGAAGGTCCGGGTGGCCCCGGAACGTCACGCCGAACAGGTCGAACACCTCGCGCTCGTACCAGTCCGCTCCACGCCAGACGGAAGTCACCGAATCGATCTCCTGGCCATCGTCCAAACGGGCTTTCAGACGAATCCGGCGGTTGTTCCTCACCGAGTGCAGGTGATAGACGATTTCGAAGCGGGGCTGTGACGGGAACCGGTCTACGGCTGTGATCGTGCTGCAGCGTTCAAAGCCCAATTGGCTTTTGAGAACGCGGCAGGCCTCGATCACCTGCCCGGGCAGGACTTCGACGGTCAATTCGCCACGGTCAAAGCGGCTCGCCGCGGCGAACGGTAGCAATTCTTCGGGAACTTCCATTAGCGTTCGTCCGCTGGCCGCTGAGACCAGTCGAGCGCTCCCTTCTTCCAGATGTAGAAGTAGCCGGCGAGAATCAGGATAATGAAGATCAGCATCTCCACGAACGCGAAGAGCTTGAGTTCGCGGTAGACGACCGCCCAGGGATAGAGGAAAATCGCCTCAATGTCGAAGAGGATGAACAGCATCCCGACGAGGTAGAACTTGACGCTGAAGCGCTCGCGGGCGCTGCCTGTGGGCGTGATGCCGCACTCGTAGGGGAGATCCTTGATCTTGTTCCGTACTCGCTTGCCGATCAGGTAAGACAGAGAGGCCAGAACGGAAGCCAGCACCACGGCGATGCAGGCTTGCACAAGGATAGGGAAGTACAGTTCAGTGTACGATTCGGGCATGGATGGCGCCGGGGTTGTGAGAAGCTTAAACTTGACTATAATAGCTGGCGAAATGGAGTGTCAACCTCAGCAGACCGTCACGGTGACCGTGAACGGCGAGGCGCGAACGATTCCGGCGGGCGCCACCCTTGGCGACCTCATCGCCGACCTGAACCTGGAACCCGATCGCGTGGCCGTTGAGCTAAACAGGCGGATCGTCCGGCGCGCCGAGTGGGGAACTAGGACCCTTGACCCACACGCGCAAATCGAGATTGTGCAGTTTGTTGGAGGCGGCTAGCGAAAGTACTGGTTCCAGTTTCGGTGTTTTTCCCCTTGACTGTGCCGGTGGCTCGGCTACAATCCAAGGTGCTGCCATTTGTTTCGAAAACGATCGCGGGACAAAATGTTCAAAACAAGTAAAGCCAAACCTGCCGTGGCCGCTCCGGCCGATGCGTTCTCCTCGAGCGACGTGTCACGAATCTCCGGCGTCAGCCTTCGCCAACTGCAGTGGTGGGACGAACGGCACGTGGTGTCGCCGAAGCATGACGGTCATCGCCGGGTGTACTCGTCGGCCGAGGTCATTGAGATTACGGTCATCGCCGAGCTTCGCAGGAAGGGCTTTTCGCTGCAGAAGATCCGCCGCGTCCTGCGGTTTCTGCAGAAGGAGATGAACCGCGGGCTGTCCGAGATCCTGGCGGGTGAGTCGGACGTTCACCTGTTGACGGACGGCAAAAGCATCTACGTCGAGGACAGCAGGGACCGCATCATCGACATTCTCAAGAATGCCCGCCAGCCAATGTTTCTCGTGTCCGTGAGCGATCAGGTGCGCCGCCTGGACCTGCCAGCCCGCAAGCCGGTTCGCGCAGAGACCGCCGCGGTTCCCCGCAAAGCGAAAGCCGTCTAGTTCCATCCGAGGCCCGACCGCGAGGGAGGGCTTCTCCCTGGGTTGCTCCCCGGCGCCGTGGCTATTTTTGGGCGGCCTCCCCCTCGAACAGGTGGGCAATGTACGGGTAACCGTTCATGGCCAGGCGGCAGGAAGCGCCGGGTCCGTACCAGCGGGGCGCGTGCCATGTAAACTTCGGCACATAGACGACATCGCCCTCGTTGGCGATGATGATCCCCTGGCCTTCGACCGGGTAACGGATCTGCCCCTTCATAATCAGCCAGTACTCGGCGCATTCCGGGTGGTAGTGTCCCTTCTGTTTAGGGTCGATCGGCGGCAGGTTTTTCTCATACCCGTAGATGAAATTGGCTGCGCCCCGATCGTCCTCCACGATCCTCTGGGTGCCGGTAACTCGTCCGCTTTCAAGCGCATCGGCCATTTCAGCGAAGGTCACGTGGGGCCGGTTTGCGCGCCCCCAGACGCCCGGCCTGCGGCTGTAATTCACAGCGATAAAATCAAAGCCTGGCAGCTTGGGCGCGTCCTCGCGAGCGGCGTACAACGTCCTGGCCCCGGCGATGTTCGTTTCGAAGATCAGCGCCGGCTTTGTCCCGAGCACTTCGAGCGAGTAAAGCGTTGCCATCGGGACCTGCACCATCGATCCCTTGGCCGCGACAAAAGGGGTGTGCGTCTCGATGTCGAAGCGCACCTCGCCGTCCATCACCACCCACCATGCCCGGGTATCGGGATGCAGCGCGCGCGGCGTCCGGGTCCCCGGCTTTAGCTGGATGTAGTGGCTGCGCAGGTGGTCGTCGTCGACGATCACCTCGTGCCATACGGCCTGGCCGGCGTGCTTCTTCACGAGATCGGCCAACCGCGTGTGGGGGCGGTGGGGAGCCGAATAGACTCCACCGGGACGCTTCGGAGCGTACAGGGTCTGGGCCGGCAGAAGGCCCGCGGCAAGCGCAAGACAGCCAGCGAGACGGATGGGGAGCATAAGGACTCCAGTGTCGCAAATTCCTGTCCGGGGCCGTCGGGAAGGTCATCCCCCGGCAACGAGGACCTCCTGCAGCCATTTCCGGAACGCCGCCTCCGGGTCCACTCGCAACTGAACTTTCAGCCAGAAGACGCGGTCGCGGAAGGGTTCGGGAATCTTGACGGCGTCCTTTTCGGTGGTGAGCCCGGCCGCCGCGCGGGAAAGCAGGTCCTCGAGCTTGGCACCGTGGTACTGGTGGTGATCTGGGAAAGCCACCCGTTTCATCGATCCAAGGCCAATGCCTCGCAATGTCCGCCAGAACGATTCGGGCTGGGCCAGCCCACAGAAAGCGACCGCGTCGCCCGCCGCGAAATGATCGAGGGCCACTTGCCGGCCGTCGGCGCAGGAGATCCAGCAGACCGGATCGAGGCGCGCAGAGAAGATAGGCGCACGGGCGTTCCGGCCGCGCAGGAACTGCTCGACGGCCTGATGGCCAAACGGCTGGGCGCGCGTGATCACGATAGCGTCTGCACGGCTCAGGCAGTGAAGAGGTTCGCGCAGCCAGCCTCGCGGAAACACGTCGCCGCCACTCAGTGGATCCAACGCGTCGATCAGGACAATGTCGGCGTTCCGGGCGAGTCGCCAGTGCTGGAAGCCGTCATCCAGAACAAAGCGCCCGATGGGGAACCGCTCCAGGGCTTTTGTGCCGGCGGCATGACGATCCGGTCCGATGGCGACATAACTGTGAGGTAGGAAGATCTGCGCCTCGTCGCCGGTCTCCTCGACAGAAGCGGTATCACCAGGCACAAACAACGAAATCCCGGTCGAGTCGCGGCCATAACCTCGCGTCAGGACGGCGGCATCCACTTCTCGTGCCAGCCAGGCAACAAACGGCGTCTTGCCGGTACCGCCCATCGACAGGTTGCCGACGCTGAGAACGGGCACAGGCAGGCGTCGCTGGCGCGCCGTGTCCCATCGGCGTTTGATCGCCGAACCGGCCTGCCACAATCGCGCCAGAGGCCACAGCGGCCGGTGCAAAGGCCCGCGAAAACACGGGAGGGCTGCAGAGTACGTCCTGGCGATCCCCTCGACCGCGCGGGCGACGGCGCCCCGCTCCGCTTCCGCGCAAGCGCGCGCCCGTTCCCCCAATGCCCGCCGCTCATCCGGATCGCCGAGCAGCCTCTCAATCGTGGGCGCAAGGTCCCGGGCCGAATCGACCTCCACCACGGCCTGCCGCGCCTTGAACAGATCGGCCATGTCCTGGAAGTTCATCATGTGCCGCCCGACAACGATCGGTTTGCCGAAGACGGCCGGTTCGAGGATGTTATGGCCGCCCCAGGAGACGATGCTGCCTCCGACAAACACCACGTCCGCGGCAGGGAACAGACCGCTGAGCTCACCGATGGTGTCGAGCAGCAGGACGCCTGGGAGTTCGAGCGGCTGAAGGCTGGAACGGCGGACGGCGCGCACCCCCCGGGAGCGCAGGAGGTCGGCGGTGAGATCGAAGCGCTCGGGCTTCCGGGGCGCGAGGATGAGCAGCAGCCTGGGATGGCTCACCGCGAGCCCTTGGAACGCTTCGACAACCGTTTCCTCTTCATCCGGCGGCATCGTGCTGGCGGCAATCCAGGTTTGATGCGGTGGAAGCGCCGCGAGCCACTCGACGACCTCCTCCGGCGGTTTGGCGGGACGAATGTCGAACTTCAGATTGCCCATCACCGAGACCCGTTCGGGAGGGGCGCCGGCGGCGACGAACCGGCCCTTCATGAGTTCGCTCTGAACCAGGATGGCGTCCGGCCGGCTGAGCGGCGCCTCGAAGAACCAGTGCCACCGTCGGTAACGCGGGAAAGTCCGGTCGGAGATCCGGCCATTCAGCAGGACCACCCCGCATCCGGCCCGTTTGGCCTCGCGAAACAGATTCGGCCAGATCTCGGTTTCGAGAACCGCCAGAACCTGTGGACGAATCCGGCGCAGGACCCCGCGTACCGCGAACACAAAGTCGAAGGGGGAATAGAAGATGCCTTCGGCGAGTCCGTTGAGGCGCTGTTCAGCGAGTTCGCGGCCCGCCAGCGTGGTGGTCGAAACGAAGACCGGGGTCTCGGGAGAGACCTCGCGCAAGCGCCGGATCACTTCGACAGAGGCCAGGACTTCCCCCACCGATACCGCGTGCAACCAAATGGAGCCGCCCGCAGTCTGTGGTATTGAGCGCGGCAGTCGGCCAAGCCGTTCGGCAATCGTTCGCAGATATTGGGGTTGCCGAAGCGTGCGTAGTGCAAAATAGAGGAATACCAGGGGCCACAGGGCCGCCGTCAGGACCCGATACGAGATCTCTATGAATCGAAGCCTCAAACGCCTGATTGTAACGAGTTTGGCACTGACGCTGACAGCGCTTGCAGAGAAGGACACCGGATTCAAAGCCCGGCCGGCCGCCAGCTATGCCTCCAAACAGACCGTGGAGAAGGTCACGATCGCCGTGTCGGCGTTTTCGACCGAAGAGAGGATGCGCGAAGCATTCGGCAAGGTAGATCTGAATAAGAGCGGTGTTTTGCCCGTGCTGGTGGTCATCCGGAATGAGACGGGAAAGACTCTGCTGCTCGATCGATTGCGGGTCGCTTATGTGAGTCCGAAAGGCCAGCAGATCGACGCCACACCCGCCTCGGAGCTGCCTTATCTAACCGGACCGTCGCGGCCCAAATACGATGCCAGCGGCCCGATTCCAGGCGGCGGGCCGCGCATCAAACGGAAGAAGAATCCGATGTCGTCGGAGCTAATGGAAGTTCGTGGCTTTTCGGCGAAGCTGATTCCCAACGGGGAGGAGGGTAGCGGGTTTTTCTACTTTCACACCGGCATTCAGTCCGGCGCTCAAATCTACGTGACTGGAATGCGGGAAGCCGGTTCCGGCAAAGAGATCTTCTATGCGGAGATTCCGCTAGCCGAGTAGCGACTTCGGCGCCGGGGCCTGCTTCGCCGGAGCCGGATGAGAAGCGGGAGTTAACACGCGGCGAACCTTGAGCGAATGAATCTGACGGGCGGCCTGCAGCAGATCGCGGCGGGCCTTGCGGTTCAGCCACACTTCGGCGCTGACACAGCCCCATAACAGCGTGACCAGCGCCGCGATGGTCAACAGCCCTTTTCTGGAGATGTGCGTCAGTGTCAAACCGTTCCTCCTGGTCCTATTGGCAGCATCTTGTCTGCCAAACCGCCAACCCTTGTTAAATCAGACGAATCAGATCGCAAAACGTGTCGCCGTCCGTCACAGGGTGCAGTAAAAAGTGCACAGGCTGTAAGTTGCGTCTGGCACCCTGTCCTCTCATACGTCCTTAGATCGCCGTTCGGATGTGAAAGTTGCTAGGGCAGTTGAGTATTTACACAACCTTTACACCCGGATAGGAGGCGACCAAAAGGCAACTGGCCGGCGTGGCGCGCCGGCCGGTGAGGTAATTTGAGTAACGGATGCGAAGCTCAGACCACGTACGGTTTGCGGTAGTCGCGAGTGAGCAACTTGTCCGCTTCCGAGTCGTTAACAAACCGGTGACGTTCGGCAGACCAGTTGACTTTACGCCCCACCCGATAGGCGATGTTCGCCAGGTGGCAAAGGTCGGCTGACATTGCGCCAATCTCGATCTCCGCATGGAGGTCTTTGTAATTCCTGCTGCGGCAGGCGGCGAGGAAGTTCTCCATGTGTTGCTTGGTACTATCGCCGGGGGCCGATTTCTCATCGACGGTCTTCTCGTTGGACTCGCCCTTGTACACCTGGAACCCAGCCCCGTCGACCCACATCCAACCGTCGCCTCCCAGGAAGAGGTTGCCGACCGTGTTCCCGCCCTTGACCGGCAGACCCCCATCCGGCGGCGACATGATGCCCCGCACTTCAAACACGATTTCCATCGGCCCGTAGTCGAGACTGGCTAGCTGCGTGTTGGGCGTCTCCTGGTCGTCGTCATAGACGTACTTGCCGCCTGTGCACACGGCTGACTTGGGCCATTTCGCATCATTGAGGCCCCAACGGCAGATGTCCATCTCGTGAACGCCCTGGTTCCCGATATCGCCGTTCCCGGTGTCCCAGAACCAGTGCCAGTTGTACTTGTACCGGTTCGCCGAAAACGGACGCATGGGCGCCGGACCGAGGAACAGATCCCAGTTGATACCAGCCGGGACTGCCTCGGTCGGCGTTTTGCCGATCGACTTCCGTCTCTTGTAACAGAAGCCCTTGGCCATATAGACCTTGCCGATCACGCCGTCCTTCAGCATCTCCATGGCGCGGATCTTGTGCGGAATGCTGCGGCTCTGCGAGCCGACCTGCACCATGCGCTGATGCTTCCGCGCGGTCTCGATCATGCGCCGGCTCTCGTGAACGTTGTGACTGGCCGGTTTCTCCACGTAGACGTCCTTGCTGGCCTGGCAAGCCCAGATCGTGGCCAGCGCGTGCCAGTGGTTCGGCGTGGCGATGGAGACCGCGTCGATTTCCTTGTCGTGGAACATCTCGCGCATGTCCGCGTACTCTTTGGCCTTGATTCCGCCAAGGCTCGAAAGCCGGGTTTGCGCCCGTTCGCGCGCCGCCTGGTTGACATCGCAGAGTCCGGTAATCTGGCATTCGCTGATTCCCGCGTACCCGCCAAGGTGGGCGTTGCCGCGTCCTCCGATGCCGACCAGACCAACGTTGATACGGTCATTGGCGCCGCGAACTCGCGCTGCCGAGACGGCCAAAGCCGCCCCTTGAAAGAAAGACCTTCGGGACAACGAAGACACCATTGATTCCACTCCTCTCCGAAGCGAAAGTATATCAGCCCGGTCAGCCGTTTTGCGCGTGGCGTTCCAGTATGCGATTGATCGAGGTGAAGATGTCGAGGGGCAGCGGGAACACAACGGTCGTGTTCTTCTCCGCTCCGATCTCGACCAGAGTCTGTAGATAGCGCAACTGAATGGCGACCGGCTGCTTCTGGATCAGTTCGGCGGCAGCGGCCAGCTTATCGGCCGCGGAGAACTCACCCTCGGCATGGATGATCTTTGCCCGGCGCTCGCGTTCGGCCTCGGCCTGGCGCGCAATCGCCCGGATCATGTTTTCGGGCAAGTCCACCTGCTTCACCTCTACCTTGGCGACCTTGATCCCCCACGGTTCGGTCTCACGGTCCAACACCGACTGCAGGCGGAGGTTGAGTTTCTCGCGTTCGCTGAGCAACTCGTCCAACTCGATTTCGCCAAGCACGCTGCGCAGCGTCGTCTGCGCCAACTGTGAGGTCGTGTAGAGGAAGTTCGCGACCTCGAGTACGGCGCGCTTCGGGTCCAGAACGCGGAAGAACACCACCGCGTTCACCTTCACGGTCACGTTGTCCCGGGTCACCGTATCCTGGGGCGGGACTTCGAACGTCTCCAGCCGCAGCGACACCCGGACCATACGGTCGATCGGCCGGAAAACCAGAATGATCCCCGGCCCCTTGGGCAGCGCGAGAACGCGGCCCAGGCGGAAGATCACGCCTCGTTCGTATTCGGCCAGGATCTTGATCGACGACAACAGGTAAAGCAAGATGATCAGAACCACAACCACGGGAAGATCCATTACGTCGAACTCCTTTCGCCGCCCCTAGGGACGGGTTCCACCTTTAGTTTGAGGCCCTCGACAGCGGTCACCCGCACAGATCCTCCGAGTGCGACCGGCGAGGAGGCGGTCGCGTCCCAATACTCTCCATGAACCTGAACCTTCCCTGAAGGCGACAGGTCCGTGAGAGCCACGCCTATGTCATTGAGGAGCCCCTGCTCGCCCGTGACCACCGGAGTCGCTCGGGCGCGAACGATCAGGGACACCAGGAAAATGGTGATCAACGCGAAGGGCAGACTTACCGCGAGAGCCGTCGAGAGGTGAATCCGCATTTCCGGCGGACCGTCCACCAGGAGCATTGCGCCCAACACCATCGCCACCGTGCCGCCGATGCCCAACACGCCGTGGGAGGCCACTTTGGCTTCGAGGACGAACAGCGCGATGGCCAGTATCAGCAACGCCGCTCCGGTCCAATTGATGGGCAGCACGGAGAGCGCCATCAGCCCGATCAGGACCAGGATTCCTCCGGCGACCCCCGGCAGAATCAGGCCGGGCGTCGCGAATTCAGCGTACAGTCCGAGGGCGCCCACCATCAGCATCAGGAAGGCGAGATTGGGATCGCTGACGGCGACCAGCGCGCGCTCGCGAAGCGTGAGCGGATAGTCGACCACTTGCGCGCCCTTTAGGGAGAGCGTTGACTTGCGGCCATCGAAGCGAGTCACCTCCCGCCCATCGAGTTGGCGCAGAAGGGTGGCCTCGTCGGCCACGATCAGGTCGATGAGGTGATTGTCCATCGCCTCCTTCTCGGTAAATGACTTCGATTCCCGAACGGCCTTCTCGGCCAGCGCCGCATTGCGCCCGCGCCGCTCAGCCAGGCTCCGCAGGAACGCCGAGGTATCGTTCTCGATCTTCTGGCGCATGACGGGCTCGATGGTCTGGCCCAACATCACCGGCGCAGCCGCGCCGGTGTGTGTCCCGTTGGCCATGGCCGCGACATCCGCCGCCTGCAGCAGGAAGAAACCGGCGGACGCGGCACGCCCGCCGCTGGGCGTGACATAGGCAACCACGGGAACGGGCGCTGCCACGATCTTCTGAATGGTCTGCTGGGTAGCCTCCAGCAATCCGCCCGGAGTATTCAAGCGAAGGAGCACGATCGCAGCCCGATCGCGCTTCGCCTGATCGAGCGCGTGTCCAACAATCTCGGTGGTGACCGGGTGAATAGTGGAGTGAATGTTCACCGCCACGACTCGCGGTTCACCCGCCAGCGGTCGGGGCACCAGGGCGCACGTCAGTATCCATAAGAACCACACGTCCAACCCCCCACCAACAACCATACGCCTGCGCGAGCGGAAGGGGAAGGGGCGGCGGCGTGTCATTTTGACCAAACGAAACCCAATTCACACCATACCTATTTGATAAATAACAACTTATGTCAGATCTTCATTGGCTTCGCCGCTTTGTTGGAGGCGCACGACGACACGGCTTACTACCGCGGATGAGCCCTTTTTGCCCGATCTTCCGCTGACGGGTGCAGATGGCTAAGAACTCTACCACAACCTTCGGTCCGCGCCCTTGGATCGTCGCTACCTTCGTAGCGCTGGGTGGCTGGATGCTGCTGCTCAGCATCGTGGTCCCCATGCTCCTGGGGCGGGCGGGATTGTTTGTAACTGTCGCGCTTGGCCCGATTGGCGCGTGGTCATTCCGGCAGGCATGGCTGATAGGCCGGGGACGAATCGTGCTGAGCGCCGAGTGCCTTTTCCTCGACATTCCGGAGTGGAACCATGGCTGGCTTCGAAGGGGCAGGCCGGTTTCGATCCGCTGGGCCGCAGTGAAAGGGGTTACGTGGGGATGGGTGGATTACAACGGGACGGCCGTGCAGGAGTTCACCGTGCATACGAAGCTTGGCAATTATGTCCTGACGAAAAGCATATGCTCGCAACCCACCCGCGCGGCCGAGGCGATCACGCGGCGGATGCGGAACGCCCAGGCGCCGGAAGCCGCCGAACCGGAGTCGGGAGCGCACTCTGAGAAAACCTGGACTCAACTGACTCCCGGAATACGGTGAGCGATCACCAGGCTCACCAGGATCGCCGGCCTCGCGGGGGTCTTGATTAGGCAAAACCAGGCTACCCCTTCGGGAAGGTTGCTGATCAGTCTGGGTCGATGGGGCTGGACTGGAGGGTTGTGTCCTGGCGTTTGTTTGGAATACCCAATATCTGACGTGACGGAAATGTTGTGGGTGCCGTAAACCGGGCGGTTCCGGCCCGCGGGTAGACAAGGCTACAATCTGGAGGAGATGCAGAAGCGCATCCGGATAGCGGCGGCCCTGTTGATCGTCGTGGTGCTCCTCATCCTCGGCGGCTCCCTCCTGCCCGTTTACATCCGCAACGTCGAACTCCAGCGATTCGTGGCAGAACTGGCACAGCGCGATGACAGCCGGACACGGCCGGACGCGATGCTGCGCATTCAGGTGGTGCAGGAGGCTCAAAACCTGGGTCTTCCTGTAAAGGCGAATCACGTGCTGATTGACCGGGCGGGAGACCAGCTTCGGATCGAAGTTCGGTATACGGTTCCCGCGTCGGTTGGTCCCTACCGGGTGGATCTGCATTTCTACCCGGGCGCGGGCGGCCGTTAGCCGTGTGCGAAGATGAACAGGGGAAGCATGCCCGCACGAAAGGTCAAGGTCCGGTCCGGCTCGCGGCTGGGCAGATTCGTTTTCAGCCCGTTAGGCAAGATCGTGCTCGGCCTGACGCTGCTGGCCGTGGTCGGGGCGGGCGCTATCCTCACCCATTTCTACGTCAAGTACGCCAACCTGATCGATCAGAAGCTGTCGGTGGGGCCGTTTGCCCGGACGTCGAAAATCTACGCGGCCCCACGAGTCGTTTCCGTAGGCGATGTCTTGTCCACCCAGGAAGCCATTGCAATGCTGCGGCGCGCCGGCTACGGCGAATCGCGGAACAACCGCACCGGCTGGTATCACGTTCGCGACGACGCCATTGAGGTATTCCCTGGTCCGGAGGCGATTCAGCAGGAAGCCGCAGTCCTCAAGATCGCCGACCATCGGGTGACCGGCATCGTCTCGGCGCAGGACAACACCCGGCGGACCCAGTACCTGCTCGAGCCCGAGCTGATCACCAACCTCTCCGATCGCAAGCGCGAGAAGCGGCGCCTGGTGAATTTCGAAGACATCCCGCCGGTACTGGTGAACGCGGTGATCTCCGTCGAGGACAAGCGTTTCTTTCAGCATTCGGGCTTTGACCCGATGCGCATCGCGAAGGCCGCTTACGTCGACCTGAGGGAGGGCTACAAAAAAGAGGGCGCCTCGACGCTCAGTATGCAACTGGCGCGGGGATTCTGGCTGAATCAAAGCAAGAGTTGGAGGCGTAAGGCCGCTGAAGTCCTGATCACGATGCAACTCGAGCAGCGGCTGACCAAGAAGGAGATCTTCGAATACTACTCGAACAACGTGGACCTGGGGCGGCGCGGGAGTTTCGCCATCGCCGGGTTTGGCCAGGCGGCGCAGGCGTACTTCGGCAAGGACATCCGGCAGATCGATCTGCCCGAGGCGGCGATGCTGGCCGGGCTGATCCAACTGCCGAGCTATTACAATCCCTTCCGGCACCCGGAGCGGATGAAAGAACGCCGCAACGTCGTCCTCTCGCTGATGAGGTCGAACGGGTACATCAACGACCGGGAGTATGCGCTGGCCGCACAGGCGCCGTTGAGGCTGGTTCCGGGAGCGGTGGAGTCGAGCGAGGCGCCCTACTTCGTCGACCTGGTGAATGACGAGTTGCAAAGCCGCTTCCAGGACCGCGACTTCCGCGCGGATGCCTACCGGATCTACACAACCCTGGACGCGAACCTGCAGCACGCCGCCGTGGAAGCGGTGCAGATCGGCATGGAGAATGTCGATCAACTGCTGAGGAAGCAAAAGCGCTTCAAAGGGCGCGCGGTGCCGGAGGCGCAGGCCGCCCTGGTGGCGATGGACCCCCATACCGGCGAGATCAAAGCTCTGGTAGGCGGCCGCAACTACGGAAACAGCCAGCTCAACCGGGTGCTGGCCAAGCGGCAACCGGGCTCGGCGTTCAAACCCTTCGTCTACACCGTGGCGATCAACACGGCACTTCAGGAAGGAGCAAAGGAAATCCTGACGCCGTCGACGCGGCTCCTGGACGAACCCACGACGTTCTGGTTCGATGACAAGCCGTACGAACCCGGCAATTTCGGCGACAAGTACAACGGAGAAGTCACGCTGCGGCAGGCCATGGCGAAGTCTCTCAACGTGCCGACGGTCAAACTCGCGGAAATGGTCGGTTACGACCGGGTGGTGGATCTGGCCAAACAAGCGGGAATGAACTACGACATCAAGGCGACGCCGGCGATCGCACTGGGCGCTTATGAAGTTACGCCGATCGAGGTTGCCGGGGCGTATACGATCTTTTCGAACAACGGGATGTGGGTGAAGCCGCACTGGATCAGTACGGTGCGGGCCAGCAACAACAGCGTGCTGTATACGCACAAACCGGACACGCGCCAGGTGCTGGATCCACGAGTCGTCTTTATCATGACCAGCATGCTCGAGGAAGTGACACGCACCGGAACGGCCGCGGGCATTCGATCGCGAGGCATCACGGCGCCGGTTGCGGGGAAAACCGGGAGTTCCAAGGACGGCTGGTTCTCGGGGTTCACCTCCAGGCTGATGTGCGTGGTGTGGGTAGGTTTTGACGACAATGCCGATCTGGGACTGACGGGCGACAAATCCGCATTACCCGTCTGGTCCGAGTTTATGAAGCGCGCGCTGCTGTTGAAGGAGTACCGCGACGCCAAGCCTTTTGAACCTCCGGAAGGCGTGACGACCATCCAGGTGGACCCTCTGTCCGGACAACCGGCCACGCCAAACTGCCCGACCACGCGGATGGAGGTGTACGTCACGGGTACCGAACCGTTGTCGCAGCGTTGTTTTCTGCATGGCGGCGGCCAACCGGGAGTGACCCATGTCGCCGGGTGGGATCAGCCGGCCGCGCCGGCCCAGCCGGTGGAGGTCGCCGCGTCGACGCCCCCGCCGTCGCCTTCTGGTTCCCACAACCCGCCGCAGGCCGCGGCCCCGCCGGCGACCGAGCCGGGACCCGGTTCAGAGGCTTCGCCTTCCGAAGTCAAGAAGCGCAAGAAAGGGTTTCTCGACCGATTGTTGGGTGTGTTCAAATAGGACTGGAGTGGGAATATGAGGCTCACCCGCCTAGTGCTGAGCGTGACTGCCGCGGTCCTGCTATTCGGTGCGAACAACAGCCAGGCGCAACCGTCGTCGGTTCCCGGCAACGTCACCAGTCCACCTTCCGCCGAACCGCCCCTGAGCGAAGAGAAGCGTGCCGACATTCTCATGGCCCGCAAGATGTACCGCGAGGCGATCGAGAAGTACCAGGCGATCGAGCCGCAGACCGCCGTGATCGCCAACAAGACCGGCATCGCCTACCACCAGATGATGCAGTTGGACCGTGCCAAGAAGCATTATGAACGGTCCATAAAAATGGATCGCCGCTATGCCGAAGCCATCAACAACGTCGGCACGGTGCACTATGCGCGCAAGAGTTTTCGCCGCGCGGTCTCGTTCTACAAGCGGGCGTTGAAAATCACCCCGAACTCGGCGTCGATTCACAGCAACCTGGGTACTGCGGAATTCGCCCGGAAGCGGTACAAGGAGGCGGTGGAGGCGTATCAGAGGGCGCTGTCCCTCGATTCGGACATTTTCGAGCATCGCAGCACCTATGGCACGATCCTGCAAGAGCGAACGGTAGAGGAGAAAGCGAAGTTCCACTACTACCTGGCCAAGACGTACGCGCAGGCGGGCTACAAGGATCGTGCGCTTCAGTATCTGCGCAAGGCCCTGGAAGAGGGCTTCAAAGACAAGCAGAAGATGGCCGAAGAGCCGGATTTCGCGGCGTTCCGCGAGTCGCCGGAATTTCAGGAATTGCTGACCTTGCAGCCTCGGGTGTTGTGAGGCTGGCTGCCGTAGCGGTGCTTTGCGCCGCACTCTCTGCGTCTTGCGCCCGCAAGCCTGTGGCGCGGCCTCCCGAGAAACTGGCAATTCTTTATTTTGACGATCTCTCAGCCGACCCGGACCGTGCGTGGATGCGGCGGGCGATTCCCGAACAACTGAATGTGCAGCTCCGAACGACCGCGAGGACGATCCTGTTCCTGCCGCAGGAAGACAAGGCGGCGCGCCGCGAGCAGGCCATCGCCGGCGGGGCGACGCGGTTGTTGAGCGGATACTTCATCGCCGGGCACAGTGAGTTGACGCTTCGTGCATCCCTCGAAGATCCGGCCGACGGCGGCAAGACGCGGCACCTGGAGGTGGCCGGGCCTTTGCGGGAGGGGTTGATTCCGCTGGTGAACCGGCTGGCGCACCAACTGGACCCGGCGGTCCGTCCGTTCACAACGCAATCGGAGCGGGCCCTGGAGCGATATGCGAGCGCGGTTGCCTCTCCGCGGGCCGACCGTGCGAGGGAACTGCTCGACCAGTCCATGGCGGCCGACGGAGAGTTCGGTCTTGCCTACGTCGCGTCCATGCAACTGGCGGCCTCGACCGGCCAGGCCGAATGGGCGGCGGCCATCCGGCGGCAAGCCAACTCGCACGCCCTGCGGGACGACATCGATGCGGCACGCCTGACCGCCGAAGTGGCTGCCTTCGCGCGCGACAAAGCGGGTCTTGCGGATGCGCTCGGACGGCTGTCGAACCTGGTGCGCGACCCGGGCCTCTACGTGCGCGCCGCGGAAGCGCGGATGCAAAACGGGGAGTTCACGGCGGCGGCCGTGCTGTATCGCCGCGCGCTTGGGGAGGCTCCCGGGAGTGTGGAAATCCTGAATCAACTGGCGTACGCGCAGGCGTACGGCGGCGACCTCGACGGCGCGCGCAAGACCGTCGCCGCCTATCGCGCGATCCGGCCGCAGGATCCCAATGCTTTCGACACCCTGGGCGATGCGTTGTACTATCACAACCGTTATCGCGAAGCCGCCGATGCGTACCGACAGGCGTTCCGCATGAACCCGGAGTTTGCCGCCGGCGTGCCGGAATACAAGGCGGCCTATGCATGGCTGTGGGCCGGAGACCGCGAGCAGGCGGACAAGGTCTTCGAAACCTATCACCACAGCCGCGAAAAGAAGAAAGATCCGCAAGCGCGTTTCAAGGCGGCGGAGTGGCGCTACTACAGCGGGCGGCGCGCCGAGGGACTGGCGGCGATCGAACGAATCGCCGATGAACCGAGCATCCCCCGCGGGCTTCAGGCGGTCGCCCACGCGCAGGCGACGTTCTGGAGCCTGGAAGCCGGGGACAAGCCGGCGGCACGGCGTCATGCCCGGACGGCCCACGCGATCGGGTCCAACTCGCCTATCGCGGCGCTGGCGATGTTCGTGACTCAACCCTCGGGGTCCCCGGCCGAGTGGACGGAGCGGGTCGACCGTCTGTTTGCGGCAAAGCCAGGGGCCTCCGCCCTGCGGCCGACGTTCCTCGCGGTCCCGCTGCTGCTGGGGGGACACTTCGCGGAAGCGGAAGGCCCCGTCAGCGATTGGCTGAAGCAGACCAATGGACAGGTGGGCGATCCCGTGGCGGTGTTTCGGGCGTGGGCCCTGATCGAGAGCGGCCGTGTCGAGGAGGCGGCGCGGTTGCTCGAATACACGCCACTGATCCCCGCCACGGGCATGCCGGCGCTGGCCACGCTGGGGTTTCCGCGGATTTTTCAGCTTCGCGCGCGGGTGGCGGAGAAGGCGGGGCGGCGCCAGGACGCTGATCTCAATGCCCGTCTGTGGGACCTCTACCGGCGGCTTTGAGGGACCGAACTCTTTTGAGCCGAATCGCCCCACCGTATTCCCGAGGCAAGGCGGGGAGCCGGCGTCACAGGGGAGGCGGCAGGCGAACGCGGCCGGGGTCGGGATAGGTGTAGCGGCAATACCAGGCCGCCAGGGCGACCGCGATCACCAAGTCGTCGTGGGCGTTTTCGCGGAAAGCGCCGTAACTCGGCCGGCCGGATACGGACACACGAGCTTCGAAATCGTTCAACTCGCGCAGGAACGCGTCCGCCAAAGGAAGACGGCGAACCACGGCGAGTTTGCCCTGCTCCAAGAGCACACATAAGGTGTCGATCAACTGGTGCTTGGGCACGTGGAGGCGGCCGCCCGAGTGAGTGGCTCGTTCGCCTCCGGTCAGGATGACCGGGACCAGCGGAATCGCGGAACCCTTTAGCAGGTCAACGATGGCATCGCCGACGCCGGTAGCGTCCACGACCAGCGGAGTGTCGATTCCAAATGCGGGAGTCCGCATCTCGCGTTCGACGGAATCGACCAGGTCGCGGTAGGAGGTGCCGAGAGGGAAGCGAGTGAGACGGCGGACGCGGAGATCCCATTCGATCATGGGAACCCAATAGACACGGTCGAAGCCGGCCTGCCGGGTGCGGAGTTCGAGGACCGCGAGGGCGGAGTGGTCGTGTAGTTTGCCGATGTCGAGACCGGCAAAGAAGCGTGGAGTGTTCATGGAGGTTACACCGGATCGGAGTCGTCGGCGAGGGCGTTGCCGACGGCGGCGGGAGAGAAGGCGGTGCGGCCGACGGGGACGAAGTCGCAGCAATAGAGGCGGCGGAACTCGTGTTCAGATTGGGCGCGGCGTTCTTCGTCCAGGAAAGCGACAGGAATGCGGGGACAGTCGGCGGCAGGGACGCTGTACCGTTCCCAGGTGTCGCCGCCGTGGGTCCAGGCGTCGTAGAAGAAGCCACGGCGGAAGCGGGGTGTGCTGAGGGCGAGGATGTCGCCTCCGGTGGTGGCGATCATGGGGCGGGCGGCGGTGTAGACGGCGTCGTCGACGCGGGCGGCCTCGTCGCAGATGAGGAGGTTGACGGCGGAAAAGCCGACGGTGCGGTTGTCGCTGGAGGGCAGGGCGACGATGCGGGAGCCGTGGATGGACATAAGCGACCGTTCGTTATGGCCGTCGCCGCGAGGGGTAAAGCCGAGATGGGCGACAAAGCGGACCATTTTGCGGAGCAGTTCGGCGGATTGGCGGAGGGAGGGCGCGAAAATCAAGGTGATGTTGCCGGGCGGGCCGTAGACAAAACGATGGACGGCAAGGGCGGCGACGGTCGTGGATTTGCCCCACTGGCGGCAACAGTTGAGAAGACGGCGCGGGTGGCGGGAGGCGAGGAAGCGGGCTTGGACCGGGTCGGGGTCGAAGTTGAGCCGATGCCGGGCGAAGCGGACCGGGTCGGCGGCGCAAAGGAGATCGAAAATCATGGGTTCCCGAGCCAAGAGTCGCATCGAGGGAAGCGGAAAAAAGGCGAAAGTGGAGGTAAGTGATTGAGCGTTCACAGCAGAAAAAAATAAAAGTCTTGTGAACGCAACAGGCTGTAACGGTTCACAATCTCCCCCGGCTCCATTCTCGCGATAGTCTCCACTGTGTTTCTCACGTTGCTGCCTGACTGCGATAGGGCCACGGGACGAGGCCGGGATAGGATACTTTGCTGTGTAGGCA
>JBJXGR010000167.1:0-8791 GCA_046160045.1 Bryobacteraceae bacterium | reverse complement strand
GGTTCGAGGGAGCGGCCAGACCTTACGTGAAACTGGCGGTGTGGATTGGAGTCTCTGCAGGTGTTGGGCACCCGAATCGAGCCGTAGCGATCCGTTGACCGTCCCACGGGATTGAGCCTCTTCACCTGGCCGACGCCTTCACCCGCACCGCCAGCGTGCGGTGAACGTTCTCCTTGTGCCGGAACTCCCCAAACACATACAGCCACTCCGCCCGGCCCACCGGTAGAAAATGGCCGTTCATGGCGTTGTAGTAATTGTCGAACACTCTCCCTTCGGGAGACTTCTGGATCAGGCGCGCCGTCTGCCACGTGCGTCCTCGGTCGGCACTGCGAGCCAGGTGCAGGCCATACCCGGCAGGATCGGCCAGAGGATAGAGCGTCCGCGAATAGGGGATTCGCGCCGCCGTTAACAGCGAACCGTCCGGCAGCGTGATGCCGCTCGACGGCGCACCGGTCCCGGCCAGGTTTGTGGGTTCGGGAGCCGACCAAGTTTCCCCGCCGTCGCGGGACTCCGAGCGGAAGAACCAGGTGTCGCGCGGGCTCTCCGGGATCCGCCCGAGTTTTGCCCGGGCCCGCAACAGCGAGACCAGCCCGCCTCCGGGCAGTTCAAACAGCGTCTGCTCGTTGAAGCCGACCGGCATGTCGGGTTGGTCGCGCATCTCCATCGCGGCCGGAGGACCGACCACCCGGAAGCGCCACGTCGCCCCGTCGTCATCGCTCAGCAGCACACCCGCCTGCCAGTTCTCCGCTTCCCGCCGAGCGCCCCACAAGGTGAGTGCGATACGGCCGGAGGACAGGATCAATCCGGGCGCCACGAACGGCTCCCCGAGAAACGCGCCCGATTCGTACGTCTTCATCGCGAAATCGGAACTGCCTTTCGCCATCCGCCCGATCAGTAACTCGCCCGGACGCCAACGGACATCCGCGCGGTAGCTGCCATCGCGCACCGCCCGCCTGGTGTGAAATCCGACGGCGAGCAAGGTGCCTCGCCGCGTCGGACCGAACGGGTAGAGGGCCAGAAACTCCTGCGGCCCGCCTTCGAACAGCTTCGCCATCCACGGAACGGGGGAGGACCAGGTTTTGCCGTCATCGGATGATTCCGACGAACTCGGCCGCAACCCGGCGGCTGCGTCGGAGGCCTTCTGGAAGACGTGCAGGAGCTTCCCGTTCCAGCGGACGGTCTGGCACGAACTGGATGCGAAGCCGTTCGCCTGCTGGTCGAAGAACACGAAGGGCTGGCCGATCTCTACGGGAGCCGCAGCCGCGCAGCAGGACCCATACCACAAAAGGGCAATAGCAAGCTTGGAGGTCATGAGGATCAACACCATTATTCCCGAAATAGGGCCTGCTTCAGACGGCGGCGCGCTAAAGCGTGCGGCACGAAGAGCGACGGAAGCCGGCCTTCGGCCGGCGCTGGAGATTGGCCCTTTGCTCTCATCGCGCAAGCTTCAGCTTGCAGGGAAACTCCAGTTTCCCAACCACGGCGAAGCCGGGGCAGCGTGGTGCCTGGCACCACGAAAGTGTGCCGGGATGAAAGGGTAAAACGATGTCCCGCGGGATCACGGCGGGCCTCGGTTCTCCGAAGAATTAACTGCAATGGTTTCCTCATGATGCGGCCTCAGAGGCGGCGGCCGATAAATTCGCGCGGAATACGAGCCGTGGGGAGAAACGAGCCGTCGAGCGAGCGGCAATAGTCTTGGCTAGATCCATCAAGAGAAGGCGGCGCGACAGGTTGCCGCAGAACGTGGACGCCGCGTCACCCGTACCCTGGGTGTGCTCGGCGAAGCCGCGACGCAGGGATTGGTGGATCTCGCGGTGGCAATCGATTGCCTCGGGAAAACAAGCTTCCGAGGTTCTCCTGCTTTGTTCAAGGCGACGCTAGACCGATTCGGAATGCGACCGATGCGGGACTTGAATAACGCTGAACCCCGGCGGCAAGAGTCTTGTGGCGGCAGTGCCAGGCTTGAAAAGGGGGAAACGCGTTGGACGTCCCCGGAGGCCCGTCCCGGTCTCCCCGCGGGCGGTGTGACGTGGGTTCGGACTCCGGAAGGGCCCAACTCCGGGGCCGGGCGGATTCCTGGCGAGATGGGCTGTTGTTATCAACAGCTACGGCTCCGCCTTGCGGGGTTGATCTCCCAGAACGGGACTTCTGGCCCGCGGCGACGGGCGCACATCTGCGGATCGGGCATTATCGTCCACTTGGCTGTCGCGGACTTCGCGGGCGCGATCGTTGACGCTACGCTACGCCGTCAGGCAGGAAAAGGTTACCAAAGCCGGCGCGATCAACGCCCTTATCTGCGACCGTTGCGCCCTTCGGGCGAAGCTGCGGCCCGCTCCATCAAAGAGCTAACCGACTACCCGTTCCCGTTGTGACTCCGCTGTCCCATCAACTGCCGCTCCGAAGTGGCTACAGCAAAGGGTTCCAGATGAAGCCAGGATTGTTGGGGGTCTCGATTCCGTCGTTCTCTATCCGAAGCAAGGTGAGCCCTCCGGGTGTCAACGTGGGATATGGATTGGTGAAACGAAACTCTACGATACCTTCTGCCGTACCTGGGACGTACTCCGCTGTAAACAGTAGATCAACGACTTTCGGGTAGTCCACGAAGATGTGCAAAGACTTAGTGAGGTCGATGCCGGTCGCATAGGCCCGAACTTCTTCGTTTGGGCGGAACGGATTGGTCCTTGAGTTCGCTTCGCCATCGGAGCGGCGGGCCTCGATCAAGTAGTTGCCTGACTCCGTGAGTTGTCCGTCAGGCGTAACCGCGGCCTTCCAGGTGGGTTTGGCGCTCAGAACTCTGAGAGTACGCACCGGCTCGCTTCCAATCGTCAGTTCCGCGCTCCGGCGGGCTCCGAGCAGACGGGGAACAACGAAACTCATCGCGGAGCTGCTTCGAGATAGCACGGTTGCAATGAGGCCATCCACTGTGACCGGCTCGTCTTCCGAAAACGGCCCTCCATACACCGATATCAACAGGCCGGGAGCAGCGACGGAGGTAAAGGTGAAATCGGCAGCATTGACCAGGCAGGCGACCCTGGAATCAAGCGATTGGATCCTGTTGTCGAACACGGCATTGTCATCGTTGTCAATGGCAATTCGGCCGGAGGGGAAGTGCTCAAATTGGAAGACGCGACCGATCGATTCGATGCGTTCCGGCAGCCTCATCAGGAATCCCCACGAAGTCTGACTCGAACGCGGGCCGCAAGCCCGTGACCAGCCGGCAAGATTCGCCACATCCGGCCTGGTGGCGGTGTAACCGCCCAAGAGGATCCGATTCTGAGAATCAATAGCCAGCGCGGATGCGGCCGTTGTGGCCGCTCCCTCAATCCAGGCTGAATCCACCAAGGCGTCCAGGTTGGGACTCAACCGGCTGAGCGTGGCAACGGGTTCGAATACGCGGGTTGCCGACGGTTCGACGGCCCCAGGAGTCCTTGGATAGGCGTTTTCTACTCCCTCCCAACGTCTGCCCGTCGAACCGGCAACCACCGGATATCCGTCGCGATCGACGGCCAGCGCGGTGAGAGCGTTCTCCACGTGGCCGCCAAGATAGGTGAGGGCCTTGATTTCCAGAGATTTCGCATCAAGCCTGGCAATCCATCCGCTCGTGCACGGGAGTGAGATCGGAAAAGAAATGCCTCGGGAGCAAATTCCTCCCAGGCGCTGCGTCTGGATTGCGCCGGCACTCAAGGGAAGATCGTCGGACTCTGTCCCGCCCGCCACAAACACACTGTCCGTTCCATCAAACTCAACTCCCGCAAGACTGGAGGTTGGAATCGGAAGTTTGGCCTGGAAGAGTGGGTCCCCAAGGGCGGAGATGCGACGAACATCGAGAGAGCCTCCGGAAACCCGAAACGAGTTATTGAAAGGCTGCCTCACCCTTTCGTATTCCGCCGAGCCACTAACCAGGAGGAAGTTCCCGCCGGGATCTAAGGCAAAGTGTGCCTCGGGTAAGGAGGACGCTGATGCTGAGGGCAAACCCACGACGAGAGAAAACCGGGCATTGCCTTCCCGATCCCAAGTTCGTAAGAAACCTTTCGCGCCGAGTGCCACGCCGAGCAGAGCAACACCCCCATCCGGAGTGGCGCGCAACTCGCGTGGATAGTCACCGGTCACCCGCCGTTCCCAGACCACGGTTCGGAAATCCGCCAGATACCTGCGCACAATGGACTTGGGATTCGGGTAGACCGCCTCGTCTTCGGTGGCGGCATACCATCCGCCATCGCCTGTTTGCACGACGAGGCTCGCGGTGCTCCTCAGTTGAGCCAGCGCCGTTGCTGCCAGAACCAACCAACTGAGCACGCAGGCGGCGGTCAGTCTCATGATCTTATGGTAGTTGGAAACCTGGGTCGAGCGGTGTTGCCCGAAGTCGCACACCACCTCACCCATCGCGGCGTCAACCGCGAGCCCATCTTGATCGAGGACTTCGATCGCCACGTCTATCTCGAGTTGGTGGCGAAGCACGCGAAACAGGTCATGTGCATTGGATCGCCGTCCCGGAAGAAGTCGATTCGCTGGCCAAGGCATTCGGCGAAGCCCACGGCCGATATGCGCAGTACGCCAACGCCCGGTTCGGCCTTCAAGGCCACTTCTGGCAGGACCGGTTCTTCTCATGCGGGACACCGTTGGGTGGCCCTGCGTTATGTGGAACGGAACCCTGTGCGGGCGCGGTTGGTCCAGGCGGCAGACCAATGGCTGTGGTCCAGCGCGGCAGTCCACGTTGGGCAGCAGCGAGTGCCGTCTTGGATGTCGGTGGAGGAGTGGGCCAAGTGGTTTACGCCGGCCGAGTGGCAGGTGTGGCCCGATGCGGACGGGGTGGCGGAGGCGGAACAGAGACTGCGCAGCGGGACGGCGACCGGCAGGCCGGGAGATGACGAAGGCTTCGTGTTGGCGTCGGAAGCCGCGTTAGGGCGGCGACTTCACCCGGAGAAAGGCGGTCGCTCGCGGAAGGAAGAAACCGGCAGCAAAACGGCGACGGCGACCTCGGGTCAGCAAGTTCTATGGGCTGGGAGATGGAGTAGAACAAGGTAGAATCGCGTTGGACGTCCCCGGGTTTCCCTCGCGCAGCCGCACGTAGGTGATGTCGGCGCCAAGTTCGGATAGATGCCATACGCGTGGTCGCTGTCGGTCGTCGCCAGGACAAACTTGCCCCGGCGCACGCACAGCAAATTGTCTTCGCCCATCAGGTGTCCCACCCGCTGCTCGCTGACCACAAATCCTTCCCGCACCAGCAGCGCGCGAATCCGCCGCCGGCCGTAGAACCGGTGTGCCAGTCACTGCTGCTGGATCGCCTCCCGCAGCGTCAGTTCCGCTTCCCGCGGGGCGCTGGCTTCGTGCCAGCGATGATAGCTGGCCCGACTCACCTCCGCCCACGCGCACATCTCACGGATCGTCAATCGCCGTTCGCCTTGCTGCGGCATCATTGTCCGGATTTGCCGGAAGATGCCATCGCGCCGGTCCCGCTGTTCGGCCGGCGTAACTGTCGGATCTGCTGCAAGGCTCCCTTGAAAAAATCACTGACCATCTGCTGCTTGCCGATCTTCCGTTCCAGTTCCGCGATCAACTGCTCGCTGTAGACGCGTTCTTCGCTCTGCCGTTGCTCGCTGCCTTTCCGCGGCCGCCCGGATTGTCCGACGATCGGTTTGCCGGCCACGACGCGGTCGCGCCACTGGTACAAGAGCTTTCGTCGGATCCCGAGTTCTTTGGCCAAGGCCGTCGTGCTCACGCCGGACTGCATGCGCTGAACCGCTTGCTGCTTAAACTCGAGGCTGAACTGACGCGGGGCTTTCTGCTGTTTCTTTGCCATGGGTGATGCTCCCTTCGTTGAATTCTGTCACCCATTTTTCTGGTCTCAAAAAGGTGCCCCACTCCATTGGACGTCCCCAGGTTTCCTTGCGCCGACGCAGTTACGAATGTCGGGGTGTTCATCCTGCTTCCTCCAAGTTGTACGCAGGCAGCGTGGTAAGACATCGGTCGGCACGACTTACAATTCGCTATCGAACAGTCCAGCTTTGGGACGAACTCCCAATGGTTCAGCGAAGCTCAACTCGTGTCCATCGGGATCGCAGAGATGAAAGAACCGCTCTCCCCATGCCGCATCCCTCGGCGCCTCAAGGGCCATGCCCGCCGCGACGAAATTCCGGTAGTGCGCGTCAGGATCATCGACACGGAAAATCACGCGGCCCCACCACTCGCCTCCATAACTGGGGCTGGCCGCCAAATTCACGAACGCATCGCCCGCCCGTAGGCTCGTGAACCCCGAGCGACTAGTGCCGTAGACGACCTCGAAACCGAGCTTCTCGTAGAACGCCACGGAGCGGGCCATGTCCCGAACCGCCAAAGTCACCGCACTGATATGTAAGATCATGACGGGTACTCCGGAGCCACTCTAGCACCCGCTGCTGATCGCCGAGGGCGACAACCCACGCCACACGAAAGCACCAACTTCTGCATCCCCGTGCCAAAATCCAGCTCCAACACCCACCAAAATCCGCGTCCCGCTTCCTCGCAAGAACCCGCATTTTCAAGCCGCGAATCTCATTACCCCCAGGACCCGAGTTTAAGCACCCGCACCCGCTAAGAATCCGCGCCATGCGACTACAATGTCGTCCAGCACGACCGAGGTGGGTACACACAACTTTCCGAATTCTTGCGTATGTTTACAGCGAGAGAAGCGCAAGCCGATCCGACGTTCCCACCGGACAGCGGAACGACCGCCAGGCGAACAACGCTGTGGGTGCTAAATAACGAGCCCCGATCCACCGCGCTTGTTACGCCCTATCATTTTTTGAACCGTGCCGCTTCCTCCGAGCCACCAGTGGCGTTCCCGGCACTGTAAGAATGCGCACCCACCCCAGCCAGCTTGCCGCCGTGAACGATCAAGTACTCATCGCGGATGGGACGATCGTTGAACCAGCACTCCAGAATTTCGCGCACCCCGGCGGCGTAACGCGCCTGTGCCGATAGACTCGTCCCTGAGATATGCGGCGTCATGCCATGGTGCGGCATCGTCCGCCAGGGATGATCCCGCGGCGCCGGCTGCGGGAACCAGACGTCGCCGGCGTAACCGGCAAGCTGGCCGCTCTCGAGTGCCCGCGCAATGGCGTCGCGGTCGCAGATCTTACCGCGCGCCGTATTGACAATGTACGCGCCGCGTTTCATCTTGCTGATGAGCGCGTCGTTGAACAAATGCTCGGTCTCGGGGTGCAGCGGGCAGTTGATCGTGATCACGTCGCAAACCCGTACCATTGACTCAACGTTGGACTGATAGGTCAGGTTGAGCTCCTGCTCGACACTTTCGGGTAGCCGGTGGCGGTCCGTGTAGTGAAGCTTGACATCAAACGGTTTCAACCGTTTCAGCACCGCCAAACCGATGCGTCCCGCGGCCACTGATCCGACCTCCATCCCTTCCAGATCGTAGGAGCTCGAGACGCAATCGGCGATATTCCAGCCCCCCTTGACCACCCACTGGTAGGACGGAATGTAATTGCGTACCAGCGACAGGATCATCATCACCACGTGCTCGGATACGCTGATGCTGTTGCAGTACGTGACTTCGGCAACCGTGATCCCGTGCTCGATGGCGGCCTGAAGATCGACGTGATCCGATCCGATCCCCGCCGTAATGGCCAGCTTCAACTTGGGCGCCTTGGCGATCCTTGCTGCCGTGAGATAAGCGGGCCAGAATGGCTGGGAGATGACGATTTCCGCATCCGGCAGCTCTCTTTCCAGCACCGAGTCCGGGCCGTCCTTGTCCGCGGTGACGATCAGCGTGTGGCCCTGTTCCTCGAGAAACTTACGCAGCCCGAGTTCACCGGAAACACTGCCCAATAGCTGCCCCGGTTTGAAATCGCTTCTCTTGGGGGTAGGTAAGGTCTGGCCGCCGGGATAACGTTCCAGCCTCGGAATATCATCACGGGCATAGGATTTCGGGTAACCCCCTATGGGGTCGTCGTAGAGGACACAAATTACTTTAGCCATATTCTTTTTCACTTCTGAGCAAGAAGATCTACAGTGAAACGGTGAACACATACTCCTCGACCAGCTTACCGCCAATTATGCTCAGTGCCATGGTCGTTCCTTTCGAGTCTGGCCGACCAGCTCACTGGTTCGAGCTGCCAATACGAATGTCGGGGTGCTCATCCTGCTTCCTCCAAGTTGTACGCAGGCAACGTGGTAAGACGTCGGTCCTCGAGTGGGCCACCCACCGTGAAATGGTAGAAGCTCTGCCAATCGCGCGAAGAGATGCCGAACACCTCGTGAACCGGATCATCGAAGTAGCAGCCGATCCCGGTCGAACGAATGCCCGCCTCTTCCGCCTCGAGGTACAGTACCTGGCCCACGAGACCGGCCTCCCAGAAGAGATTTCGGTAGAAGCTGGCGCCATAGGCAACCAGGCTGTCCATGTAGTCGGCGATCATGCCCAGGCTGAAGGCCCCGTCCCCCGCGATGTCTTGACCGCAGGAGACACTCGCGGCCAGAGCGCGGCAGTCCCCTTCTTTGAGCAGGTACAGCGGAAGGCCATACGGGCACGACGGAGGGCGTAGCCACAGGAACTCACGCCGCATCGCTTGCCGGAGTGTCTCGACCTTCTCCGGATCGCGAGCGAGCGCGTAGAGACCAGGAGGCAGGTCGTTCACGCGGTGCACGAAGAGGCCCAGGTGGATGCGTGGGCGCCAGGGTAGGGCGTCCCACGGCATAGATCGGCCGTCTCGGGTGGGCACGAGACGAGCCAACATCCGGAAGAAGGTCGCCGCAGGAATTGCGGTGGATGCGTCCATGCTCACCGCGCTTCTGC
>JBJXGR010000166.1:0-13599 GCA_046160045.1 Bryobacteraceae bacterium | reverse complement strand
CCAGTTCGCGGTCGACCCGCATCAGCAGCCGCAGGGCCCCTTGCGTCGTGTTGTCATCGAGGGTGGTGACGTTCTTACCCGTGCCGGCCGCGCACGGCCCGTCGATGCGATATCGGTAGCCCCCGCGTTTAGCCGGATCGAATTCGATCAGGTAATCCCATCCGCCCGAGCACAACTGGCCTTTGACGAGAGCGTACGCCGCATCGCGAACCGCGTGGAGATAGAAACGGTCCTGTGTGGCATACCAGGCTTCGAGCAACGCCATGCCGACTCCGGGCGTGGCCTCCCGCTGCACTTCGATTTGCGTCGGCCCCTCGGCCGACTCGCTGCGGCCGTAGCTCAGATCGTTGGCGTAGTGGTAGTGATAGCCGCCCTCGGTCGAGACCTTTGTCCGGTAGAACTCGACCGCCTTCCGGAGAGCCCGAAGGACCTCGTCGCGGGACTGGGCGAGGGCAGGGAAGGCGGCCATCCCGAGAATCACCAGCGCGAGCATACGTTTCGTGTACATCTGTCCGATGAGTATATGCTTCGCCGCACGCCGGCGCGATGTTCAGATGCGGTTGGCTGCCGCGAGACAAGGACGATATGAGTTGGGCGGTCGTCGCAGCAATCTTTCTCCTCTTTACGCGCATGCAGTTGGCCAACACCGGCCTCCCCAGGAATTTCGAATAATTCGCTTGTGTTGCGATTATTGCGATTAAGTGCTACACGGTTGAATGGAGGTCAGTAAGCATGCTGCACGAGCCGGTCGCATTGCCCGAGTCGGAAGAAGTTCTGATCCGTGAGCTAACTAAATCGGATGCTGCAACTGGGCACTCTCTCTTTCGTCGGTGCGGGCGGCGAGCGCCTGGAACTGCCCAGTGTGGTTCTACGACTCCTCAAGGACATCGTTCGCAACATGCAGTTGGGCAGGGCGATTGTCCTCGTTCCCGAGAATCAGGAGTTGACAACCCAGCGCGCCGCCGACCTCCTGGGAGTCTCTCGCCCTCATCTCATCAAGCTTTTGGAAGCCGGTGAACTGCCGTACCATAAAGCCGGCAGCCATCGGCGTGTGTACCTCCATGACCTCGCCGCGTATCAAAGGCGTCGTGACGCCGAGCGCAAGGCGGCGCTCAACCGTATCGCGAAGGAAGCCTTCGAATCGGGTCTGTACGACCGCACCGGGATTCCCGAGGGCGGCGAAGACGAATGAGCACTGATTCTCGCGTCGTGCTGGACGCGTGCGTTCTGATTCCGATGCCGCTGGCGGATACCCTGTTGCGGATGGCGGAAGCGCCCAGACTCTTCCTGCCAAAGTGGTCGCCGACGATCATGAATGAAGTGCCTCGGAAACTTGTCGGAAAGTGGGGCATGCCTCCGGAGAAAGCACGGCGGCGCGAAGATGAGTTGCGGAGGCACTTTCCTGAGGCGTGGGTGGAGGGCTATGAGCCGCTCATCAATGCCATGACCAACCATCCTGGAGACCGGCATGTTCTGGCTGCGGCGATTCGCTCCAACTCGGAATTGATTGTCACTTACAACCAACGGCACTTCCCGGGCGACTCGGTCCAGCGATGGGACATCGAAGTGCAAGGGCCATCGACGTTCCTTCGGCGCCTGTACGACCTCGACGCGGGATTATTCATGAACAAACTGTGTGAGCAGGCCGAAGTAATCGGGCTGACTTTGCCCAACCTCTTGCACAATCTGTCCACGAATGTTCCCGCCTTCATTCACTATCTTTGCCAACAGCGAGGAATCGGCTTCGTAAGCGTCTGCAGCCCGGAGGATGACTGAGTCGGGTGATCAGACGGCTTCGATTCCGCCTGCTCGAACCACGCACATTACGCCCGCCGCGCAATGTACGTCGCGTGCTCGCCAGGCGCCTGTTCCGCCGAATACACCTGAAATCCAGCGTGGAGCATCGACTGGATCAGCGGCTCCGGACGGAACGAACTCAGCAGCCGGACCATCCCTCCGGGCTTCAGCGCGCCTGCCGCTTGGCGGACCTTCCCGATCGGGTGCTCGCCGGTCTTCAACAGGGCGTCGGCGTCGATGGTCGCGTCGACCCGGTTTTTCTGAAGCCAGTCGGGCGGCTCGCCGGCCCGCGACGGCGCCGATTCCGCCGGCAGGTCCAGCGCCGCCTGGCCCGTGGCCTCCCGCAGTTTCCGCACCAGTTCCCGAACGCTCACGCCGCCAACCTTCGCGGCCTGTTCCAGCGTGGCCACCTTGGCTACCGTCTTTCGCAGGATCGGATTGCGCAGCTTGGCGAACGCCGGAACCCAGGCGATCAGGACTTCATCAATGCCGGGATACGCTTCCAGCAGCGCGCCCACCTTGGTTTCCGGGTTGATAGGCACGCTCATTCGGCTCCTCCCGCCGGCGCTTCGTCGTACTCGAGCAGGCGCCGCTCGCCTTCGAGCGACCGCAGGCGCGTCAGATCCTGGGTCACTTCGAGCGTTCCCAGGTAGCTGCCCCCGCCATCGCGCACCGCGAAATACCGGATGTGAACGAAACGGCCGTGGAACGTGATCCAGAATTCGGCGACGTTCTGGCGTCCTTCCCGGAAATCGCTCACGATACGATCGACG
The DNA here is from genome assembly GCA_046160045.1 of Bryobacteraceae bacterium. Classification (GTDB taxonomy): domain Bacteria; phylum Acidobacteriota; class Terriglobia; order Bryobacterales; family Bryobacteraceae; genus CAZGUX01. Next base: position 11,029 of record JBJXGR010000166.1, on the reverse strand, counting down.
ACTTCCACGCTGCGCGGTGGATGGCAGTGCTGCACCTTGCGGCCGATGATGGCTTTGCTGCGGGCGAAGACGCGGTCCGGCCCCTCGGAGAAGAACGCCACGCGGTCGTCCGCATCGACGTAGGTGATGTCGACCGGCAGGGTCTGGAAAATCGCCATCAACTGTTCCACGGTCAGGTTCCCCGTCGGCAGGTGGATGCCTTCGGCGGGAGGCAACTTCAACCCCTCGTGAACCACCGGCAGCGCCGGACGGTATTCGTCGCGAGGCTCCACCAGGCACCAGCCGTAGCGCGGCGACGCCAGCCAGATTTCGGCCCAATCGTCGGCGGTCAGGGTGTCGAGCGACAGCGGTAGCAGAATGTGATCTTCTTTGTAGATCATTTCCTCCACCGCCGCCAGAGCCGTTTCCGCCACCGTGGCGGCCACCAGTTTCCACTCGCCGGCAGTTGCGTCCTTCTCCCCCAGAGCCACTCCCAACGACTTCAGCAGGTCGCGCACTTCGTCGTCTTTGGACCACATCACCTTGGAAGGGCCAACCACGCCGTGGGCCTCCAGCCGCGAGAACAGAGCGTGCTCCTTCCGCTGGTAGTGTTTCTCGATGTCCATCAGGTCGTTGAACGTCTGACGCCAGCCCAGCAGGAGGCCGTTCAGCAGGGAGTCGTCGGGCAGGGCCAGCACCTCGCTCAGGATCTTCCTCATCCGCACCAGGACGCCCGCCAGCGCTTCGTTCTCCCGCCGGAACGTGTCCACCGGATGGCCGGGAGGTACGTAGCGGGGAGGCAGCGGCACCAGCACCTCGCGAGTCACCTGCGAGTGCAGGTCGCACATCGAGCGGACCTCTTCCACCGGCATGCCGCCGGCCATCAGATCCTGCTCCATCGCGACGATTTCCGAGTAGTTGGTCTCCTGGACGATTTGCCGCAACTGCTCCTTGACGGTCTCCGGCGACGCTCCGCCGTGCAACTTCTGGATGATCTCTTTCAGGGTCCGGATTCGATGGGACCGGTTGTCGATGATTTCGCTCATGAGTTCCTCGGCCCGCCCACGGAGCGAGCCTCTATTGCGACGATAGCCTCCGCTGCCGGTTCGAGTCTGCGACTCCGGTCACAAAGACAGTTCTTCATGAAACCACCGCCGGGTGGGTTTGCTTGTGGCATGACAAAATGGGGAATCCATGCGGCAGATCCAGCTTCTCCTCCTTTCTTCTGTTTGCGCCGCGGGCGCGCAGGTGACGCTCCAGCAGGCGGTTGAACAGGCGACCCAACAATACCCGGCGGTGCGGGCCGCCATGGAGCGAACCTCCGCCGCGGCGGCCGGCATCCGCCTGGCGCGTACGTCCTATCTGCCGCGCGCCGATTTCCTGGCGCAACTCAATCGCGCGACCCACAACAATGTGTTCGGCATGCTGCTGCAGCAGCCCGTGATCTCGCCGATCTCCGGACCCGCATTGCCGCTGTCGGCCAACAGCGTTTGGGGCACCGCGACCGGAGTGCTGGTTTCCTGGGAACCGGTCGATTTCGGCCTGCGTAAGGCGAACGTGGTCATCGCTGAGAAGGAGCGCAAGAGGACGGAAGCGGATACGGGCTGGACTCGCCTGCAGGTGGGGGCGGCCGCCGCTGATGCATTCCTCACCGTGCTGGCGGCCGAACAGACCGTCGCGGCGGCAAAGGCCGGAGTCGAGCGCGCGCGCGTACTGAACCAGTCCGTGGCAGCACTCGTCCAGGCCGACTTGAGGCCCGGCGTCGAAGCCTCCCGGACCCGCGCGGAACTGGCAGTGGCGGAAACGCAACTGGCGCGTGCGGAACAGGCCGCGGGAGAGGCCCGCGCCGGCCTGAGCCAGTTCCTGGACGCGCCGCCCGCGGGCCTCGAATTGGCTGCAGGCAGTCTGCTGGCGCGCCTCCCCGTCGAGGAGACGCCGGCCGCCCAGCCCGACGCGCATCCTCTCGCCGCCGTCCAAACCGCTGCGATCGATGAAGTAAAAGCCCGTCAGCACGCGCTCGACCGCTCGTACTACCCGAAGTTCAATCTCCAGGCGACCGCGTACGGACGCGGCACGGGAATTCAGCCCGACCTCGGCCCGGGAGGTGCGGCCTCGGGCTTGGGGCCGAATCATGGCAACTGGGCCGTCGGCATGACCGTGCTGTTCAACGCCTCCGACCTCGCGTCTCTGCGGGCACGAAAAGAAATCGAATCCGCGCGCGAACGGGAAGAGACGGCGCGGTATCGTCAGGTGGTGAAGGATCTATCCAGTCAGGCTGCGCGGGCGCGAGCCGCCATCGATGGTGCGCGCAAAGTCGCGGCGAACACGCCCGCGCAACTCGCCGCGGCCCGTGCCACCGAGCAACAGGCCTCGGCCCGTTACAAGGCCGGCTTGGGCGTCATCACCGAGGTGGCCGAAGCGCAGCGCCTGCTGGTGCAGGCTGAAATCGACGACGCGCTGGCAAAGCTGGGCGTTTGGCGAGCCCTGCTTCAGGTGGCCGCCGCGCAGGGCGATCTCACCACCCTGCTGGCGCAGGCGAGGTAGCGTATGTGGCTCGTACTGACTGCAATGAGGCGGCCGGTCACCATTCTGGTGGCCGTTCTCGCCATCGCCGCGTGCGCCTGGCTCGCCATTGACCGCATGCCGGTCGATATCTTCCCCGCGCTGGGCGCGCCGGCGATCTACGTCGCCCAGCCCTATGGTGGCATGGATCCCCAGCAGATGGAAGGGTATCTGACCTATTACTTCGAGTATCACTTCCTCTACGTCACGGGCATTGAACACGTCGAATCGCGGAACATTCAGGGCGCCGCGCTCATGAAGTTGGTGTTCCACCCCGGCACCGACATGGCTCAGGCCACGGCGCAAGTGATTGCCAACGTCAACCGCGCCCGCGCCTTCATGCCGCCCGGCACCGTGCCGCCCTTCGTGGTGCGCTACGACGCGGGAAGCGTGCCCGTGGGGCAGTTGGTGTTCTCCAGTCCCAACCGCTCCCCCGGCGAGATGCAGACGATCGCGCTGAATGATGTCCGGCCCCTGTTTGCGACGCTGCCGGGCGTCTCCGCGCCGCCCCCGTTCGGAGGCAATCAGCGAACCATCGTGGTACGGCTGAATCCGGAACGCCTGGCCGCCTACCGGATCTCCCCGGAAGAGGCAGTGGAAGCGGTCAATCGCGCGAGCATTGTCATGCCCTCCGGCAACGTCCGTATCGGCGAGATCAACCGCATCGCCTCCACCAATACGGTGCTTGGCGAAAACCTGCAGGAACTGGCCGCGGCTCCCATCCGCACCGGCAACGGTCCCTCCGTGTATCTCCGCGACATCGGCGTGGTGGAGAACGGCACCGACATTGTCACCGGGTACGCGCACGTCAATGGCAAGCGGACCGTCTACATTCCCGTCACCAAGCGCTCCGATGCCTCCACCCTGGCCGTCATTCAACGCGTGCGGGAGGCTCTGCCCCGGATGCGCGCGGTGGTCCCCGAGGACGTCGAGATACGCCTGGAGTTCGACCAGTCGCGCTATGTCGTCAGTTCGATTCGAACCCTGGTGAACGAAGGACTGCTGGGCGCCCTGCTCACCGGCCTGATGGTTCTCGTCTTTCTGCGCGATTGGCGCAGCGCGATCGTGGTGGTGTTGACGATCCCCTTCGCGCTGCTCGCCGCGGTGGTGTGGTTGTGGGGCGCAGGCCAGACCATCAACATCATGACGCTGGGAGGGCTCGCGCTGGCCGTCGGCGTCCTGGTGGACGAGGCAACCGTGGAGGTCGAGAACATCCACACCCATCTGGCGGAGGGCATCTCGCGGGCCCGCGCCGTGCTCGACGCCTGCCGCAGGACGGCGGTCGCGCGGTTGCTCTCCATGCTTTCGGTGCTGGCGGTCTTCGTGCCGTCGTTCTTCATGGCTGGAGTGGCGCGACAGTTGTTCGTTCCGCTCTCGCTGGCGGTCGGCTTCGCCATGATTTCGTCCTATATTCTGTCCAGTACGCTGGTGCCTGTACTGGCGACGTGGTTCATGCGCAAGTCTCACAGCGGCGAGCGCATGAGGCTCCGCAATGCCTATGCCCGCCTGATCGAGAGATTGATGCCGGTCCGCTGGATTCTCATCTCCGGATACTCGGTGGCGACACTGCTGTTTCTCTACGGGGCCGGGCCCAGCCTGCCGATGGAACTGTTCCCCATCACCGACTCCGGCCAGTTTCAACTGCGGCTGCGAGCCCCCACCGGCACGCGCATCGAGCGAACCGAACTCATCGCCCTCAGGGCGCTCGACGTCATCAAACGCGAAGTGGGTCCGGGCAACGTCCAGATCACCACCGGCTTCATCGGCACGCAACCGCCCAGCTATCCGGTCAACACGATCTACCTGTTCACCAGCGGACCGCACGAGGCGGTCCTGACCGTCTCGCTGAAACCCTCCGCCGTGCTGCAAGGCGAAGCGCTGCGGGAACGGCTGCGCTCGAGGTTCAAGGAAGAGTTGCCCGGGACCGTGGTCTCATTCGAAGCCGGAGACATCGTCAGCCAGGTGATGTCGTTCGGCTCTCCCACGCCGATCGAGGTGGCGGTGCAGGGCCCGAACCTGCCCAACAACCGCAAGCATGCCGACAAGATTCGCGCGGAGATGGCTAAGATCTCCTTTTTGCGCGACCTTCAATACGGCCAGCCTCTCGAATATCCGACGGTGCAGATCGACGTCGACCGTGAGCGCGCCGGCCAGTTCGGGTTGACCATGGCGAGCGTCGCGAAATCGCTGACCGCGGCCACCTCGTCCAGCCGGTTTGTCGAGCCCAACTACTGGCGGGATCCGCGCAGCGGCAACGCCTTCCAGATTCAGGTGGAGATCCCGCAGCACAAGATGGCCTCGCTCGACGACGTTCGCAACATCCCGTTGATGCACAACGGCGAGCCCCGGCCGCTGCTGGCCGACGTGGCCGGCGTCAAGCCGGGCGCCATGATGGGCGAGGTGGCCCGCTACAACATGCAGCGCATGGTCAGCCTGACAGCCAACATTCACGGCGCGGTCCTGAGCGAGGCGGCGGACGGGATCCGCAAAGCGATCGCGCGCGCCGGCGATCCGCCGAGGGGATCGACGGTGGCCGTGCGCGGCCAGATCCCGCCGCTCGAACAGACCATCGGTGGCCTGCGTACCGGCCTGATTCTTTCGGTCGGCGTGATCTTTCTACTGCTGGCCGCGAACTTTCAGTCGTTCCGTCTCGCCCTCGCCGTGCTTTCCACGGTGCCGGCGGTCCTGTGTGGCGTCATCGTGGCGCTGCGCGTAACGGGAACTACGTTGAACATTCAGTCGTTCATGGGCGCGATCATGGCTATCGGCATCGCCGTCGCCAACGCGATCCTGTATGTGACGTTCTGCGAACTTGCCCGGCGCGAGGGCCGCTCCCCGCGCGACGCGGCCGTCGAGGGCGGCCGAGGCCGCCTCCGTGCGATCCTGATGACGGCCTTCGCCATGATGGCCGGCATGCTGCCCCTGGCTCTCGGCATCGGCGAAAGCGGCGAGCAAGCGGCGCCCCTCGGCCGCGCCGTCATTGGTGGGCTCGCCGCCGCCACCCTCGCCACTCTCCTGATTCTTCCCTCCGCCTACACGATCCTGCAAAGGCGCACCGCGTCCAGTCCCTCGCTCGACCCCGACGATCCGGAAAGCCGTTATTACGAAACCCAAGGAGGCCAAACCGCATGAGAGTTCTGACCAGCGTTCTGTTCTTCGCCGCATGGGCGCAGGCCGCCGATCTTGTGCCAGTGGTCTCGAAGCAGATCGATCGCACCGTACAACTGCCCGGCGAGATTCAGCCGTTTCAATCGGTGGCTATTCACTCGAAGATCACCGGCTTCGTCGAGGAGATCCCCGTCGATGTCGGGTCCGTGGTGAAGAAAGGCGATCTGCTGGCGCGCCTGGTGGCCCCGGAGTTGACGGCGCAACGATTGGAGGCCGAGGCCAGGGTTCAAGCCATCGAATCGCAGCGCGCGGAGGCGGAGGCCAGAGTCGCGGCGGCCGCCAGCACCTACGACCGCCTGAAGGCCGCCTCCGCGACCCCCGGCGTCATCACCGGCAACGAACTCGTTCAGGCCGAGAAAGCGGTTGAGGCGATCAAGGCCCAGGTGCGCGCGACGGAGGGCTCGGCCAACGCCGCGCGGGCCATGGTCGCCTCCATCCGTGAAATGGAAGCTTACCTGCGAGTGGTCGCGCCGTTCGACGGTATGATCACCGAGCGCAAAGTCCATCCCGGCGCCCTCGTCGGCCCCTCCGGATCCCAGACCCCAATGTTGTTGCTCGAACAGAACTCGCGCTTGAGGGTGATCGTGAATGTCCCCGAGGTGGAGGTAAGCGGTATCGCCCGCGGCGCGCGCGTGGCGTTCACCGTCCCCGCATTTCCTGGCGAGCACTTCACTGGGGCTGTGGCGCGAATCCCGAGGACACTCGATCCGAAAACGCGATCCATGCCGGTAGAGATGGATGTCTCGAATTCCAGTGGCAAGCTCGCGCCGGGAATGTTCCCCACCGTCGCCTGGCCGGTTCGACGCGCCCGGGCCGCCCTCGTGGTGCCGCCAGCGGCGGTCGTGACCACCACCGAACGGTCGTTTGTCATCCGCTCGAACGGCGGCCTCGCCGAGTGGGTGGATGTGACGAAGGGTCCAATCCTCGGCGACGGTGTGGAAGTGTTTGGCAACCTGAAAGCCGGCGATCAGGTGTTGAAGCGCGCCTCCGACGAGGTGCGGCCGGGAACGAAGTTGTGATGCGTTTACCGGCCCAAGCGCCAGGACTCGTCGAAGAAGCCGGAAAGCACGGTTTGCTCGTCGTTCGCGCGGATGACCCCGTAATCGGCAATGCGTGGAAACAGCAGCGCGTTGGTGCCGCGGAAGTCCGCTTCGCCAAAGGTGTGGCCGCTATTCACCACCACGTATTTTGAAAGGCTGAGCGGGTTGGGATAGATCAGCACCGGCAGATTCGCGGCTGCGTCGAAACGCCGGTCGCCGAATGCGATCTCTTTGCGGCTCCAGGTCACCGGCAACTGTTTCACCATCCTCGCCAGCAGGCGGTTGCTCCCGGGGTCGCCAAACAAGATCACGTTGCTGCGTCCCATGTCCGCGTCGGTGACGGCGCGGTCGCTAACGATGCGCACGTCCCCGCGCAGGCGCTTTGCGAATTCCTTCCGGAAGCGCTCCAGACGTTCCAGGGCCGTGCGCTGCACTCCCTCGTTCCACGGCTTGCCGGTTGGCCGGACACAGAGAAACGAATCGGTGAACGCATCGTCGATCGGCCCCTGCAGTCCCTGCCGTTTGAACAGCCCCGCCGGCAGTTGCGCGGCGCCGCTCCAGCGGCCGTCGTGCTTGAGGTAATACGGCGCTGGATCCACGCGCTGGCCATCGATCGTAATCCCAACGTGGCCGCCGGTGAACTGGATCACCCGCACGTTCCGCGTGGTCGCTTCGCCACGAGCCGCGATCACTTCCGCGCGCTCGTACTGCTTCTCCAATTGGTGGATGCGAACGCGAAACGCACCCGGATAGCGCGTGGTGTGGGTGATGAAGCGGATCCGTTCGGGCTCGCCGGAACGCCCGACGATCGCTTTGCGGATGAATTCCTCCGATTCCCGTTTGCTGTCCGGATGCCAGCGGTGCGGCGTCTGAGGTCCGATGAGAAACAGGGCTTTCAGATCGGTGGTGGTGTAGCGAAAACCCTCGCGCAGAAACCGGACGCCTTCGCGCTCCAGTTGTTCGCGAATGTTCATCGCGGCCGTCAGTTGAGGGTCCATCTCTCCGCCGTAGCCGACGGTCGCCGTCAGGACCGCGTTGAGCGCATAAGGCTCGGCGTCGTAAATACTCAGCATCGCCCGCTGATCCGGAGGCAGGTCTGGCTTCTTCGCGTAGCGGACCGTTTCGCTGAATCCCGCCCCCGCCTCGATGGCGGCCCATCGGTCCGGGTAATGCAGGCCGATATGCCAGGTTCCGGCCCCGCCCATGGAAAATCCCCGCAGTACGATGCGCCGCGGATCCACCTGGTATTGGCGAGCCTCGTCGATGGCTTCAAACACATCCGTTTCGCCCGACCAGCGGTAAGCGTTGTTCGTCCGCCCGAAGGCATCCAGTTGCAGATAGTCGCGGCCGGCCGGGATCGGCTCCACCGGCTTCGCATTGGGAAACGACGGGTCGTGCTGGGCGATAAAGCTGAGTTCGGTCAGCGTCGCGCCGCGCCCGTGGAGCCACACATCCAGGCGCGCGGGCATGGGAAGGCGCTCCGGAATCAGCATCGCATAAGGCTGGACGCTGCCATCGACCTTCGAGCGGTAGCCGCGCACCACATAGCCCGCGGCCGTGGTCCACGAGTGCTTTCCGTTCTCCAGTTCCCCGGCGCGGCGGAGGCCGGTCTCGATCGCTTTGCGGGCGTAGTCGACATAAAGCTTCGTGAAACACTCTTCGGGATGCCGCAACAGCCATTCGACGGCCTTGGCGTAGATCTCGACATCAGGAATCAGGTGCGGGTCGGCCGTGTTGAGCGAGGCGATCTTTTTCCGAAGCTTCGTAAGACCCTCGCGAAGTTCGCTTGTCTCCGCGGGTGACATCGACACCGACGGCGGCGGGTCGTAGTTCTGTGCGGCCAGGGGCAGTGCGGCGAGGAGAACCAGCAGTCGCATGGCTCTCCAGGCTATCAAACTGTTACCGGCTAAAGCACGTGTCCCCGATTTCTGAGCCGCGACCACCAACTGAGCCGCGACCACCAACGGAGCCGCGACCGTTAGGGAGCGGTGGCGGGCTGTCCCCGAGTGCTTCTCAGAAATCCGGGGACAGCCACCTCTCGCTTACGGGGCTGTGAAAAAACGGGACATCCACCCCGTTTCCCGGTCAACGTTTCGTGGAGAATCAACGATTTGTGGCCGTGAAACGGGGTGAACGTCCCTGTTTTTTCACGGCTCCTTACGCTCGCGGCTCCGTCGGTCTACGCCCCTCCGTCATACATCGGCACCAGCGCACCCGTCACCTGCGACGCCGCTTCCGACGTCAGCCACAGCGCCAGGCTGGCGACTTTGGCGGGCTGCACCCATTTCGAGAAATCCGCCCCAGGCATGGCCGCCCGATTCGCCGGCGTGTCCATCATCCCCGGAAGGATCAGGTTCACCGTAATGCCGCGATCTTTGTTCTCGAGCGAGAGCGTGCGCATCAGCGAAACCAGTGCGGCCTTGCTCGCGCTGTACGCCCCGAGCGTAGCCACCGGTTCCAGCGCCGGGCGCGCGCCCACGGCCAGCACGCGTCCCTTCCCCTTCTCCCGCATCCTGGGGACGAAGGCCTTGGCCAAGTGCACGGCCGGCCAGAAATTCATGACGAACATTTTCTCGAAACTCGATTGTGGAGTTTCGGCGGCCGCTGTCCCGCCCTCGTATCCGCCCATGAGGTGGGCCAGCACGTCCACGCGGCCAAACTGCTCGTGTACCTGGGAACCCAGCGCCAGCACGCTTTCCTCGCGGGTCAGGTCGGTGGGCATCGCATGAAAGCGGGGGCTTGCGAAATCGGCCTGCGCGATGCTTCGGGCCACGCCGATCACGGTCGCGCCCTCCCCTAGGTAGGCTTCGGTGACAGAACTGCCCAGCCCGCCTTTCGCGCCGGTGATGAGCACAATCTGGTTGTCGAATTCGTTCATCGTCTTTCTCACTCTCCGGAAGACCAGGCCACTCGGAACTCGGGATAGAGGGTCAACCCACCGCAGGCGAAGATCGTCTGGCCGGTGATGTAGGACGCATCCTCGGAGGCCAGGAACGCGAACACCGAGGCGATCTCCGAAGCCTGCGCGGCGCGGCCCATCGGGATGTGACTTTCCACCTCGGCCTTGGCCTTCGGGTTATCGATCCACGCCTTGTTGATTGGCGTAATCACCGCGCCCGGGCCAACCGCATTGACGCGGATGCCAAGCTCGGCGTACTCGAGCGCCAGCGTTCGAGTGAGGTTTTCGATGCCGCCTTTAGTCATCGAGTAGCTCAGATACTTGGGCTTCGGGATGATCTCGTGCACGCTCGAGTTGTTCAGGATCACTCCGCGGATTCGCTTGTCGACAAAGTGCCGTAATGCCTCCCGTGCGCACAGGAACGTCCCGCGCAGGTTGACGTTCAGCACCCGGTCGAAGTCCGCCATCTCGATCTCGTGGCTGGGGCACGGCTTCTGAATGCCGGCGTTGTTCACAACGATGTCCAGCGTCCCGAATGCTTCGATGATGTCGCGGAACATCACCTGGACATCCGTCTCCAAGGAGACATCGCCGCGAACCGCGATAGCCTTCAGGCCCGAGATGCCGAGTTGTGATTGGATTTCGCGGATATGGCTCAACGTCGTTTCCGCGTCATCGGGCCGGGTGCGATAGTTGATGGCGACATTCGCCCCCTCTTCCGCGTACCGGATGGCGATCGCCTGGCCGATCCCGGACGATCCGCCGGTGATGAAAGCGTTCTTGCCTGTCAGCTTGGGCATAAAACTATAATAGGCGTTCGCGGCCCTTCCTTCTGCCATCCGAGGCCGACCAACCGAGGCCCGACCGCCAGGGAGGGCTTGCATGCGCACGGGCCGGGAGAACCGCCCGCCTGGCAGACCGCCGGGTGCGGTTGGGATCGATTCAAATCTGATAGAACGAAGCCAATTTGATACGGAAACCGCTGATTCCACAGGTTGGGATTGGGTTGGCTCAATGGGTTCGAGTGGCTTCGTTCCCGTGCCCTGAAGATGCGCACTACGGCGGCTTGTGTAATGTCGAAGGGGAGAGACATGGCGTCCGAAAGGATACCGCGGTGTCAAGAGGGAATGGATTCTGGAAATCGTCAAGACTTAGATTCCAAGCAGGTTAGATTTTCAGAGCCATTGTGAATCACGCCGCCCCAGGCGCGTCCATCGAGAGGGATGAAAAGGTCAATGCCGGGCTTCGCCCGGTCTGGAGATTGGCACTTTTCTGCACAGCGGGGTCCATGAGAGTGGCCTCATGCCGCGAGGGTGCAATGCATCTCCGGAGTGAGTGGCAATTTCGAGGGCTTCACGGACTCCGGAGCGTTTTTCATGAA
>JBJXGR010000165.1:0-11400 GCA_046160045.1 Bryobacteraceae bacterium | reverse complement strand
CGATAACGGAGGCGGCAAGCGCGAAACTGCAGCACGTCTCAAGAAGCGAAAAGCTCATCGAATTCGCCCGAGGGTGGCAACTATCTTAACCGAAAGGGGGGGCGGACAGCGCAAATCATCGCACTGGCTCTGCAAAAAACCGCGACGTCGCGGAGACTTCTGGAAAGAAGAACGAACCTTCCTGGTCGCGAAACGGCCAACGGAACCATGAGGGTCGTGGGGGTCGTGGGACAGACCGGACTGTCTCAGATTTCTCCAGCCGCCATGGCGTCGGGCACCGGCTTCGGACGCCCCGGCTTACCCCTTGCCACGCCGTGGCCCAGGCGCTCCTCGACGTTTGCCAGAAACGCCTCCGACCCAAACGGCCGGCCACTGTAGGTCGCTTCCCGGATCGCCGCATCTTGGTCCTCGGCTCGCCCAACACGCCTGCCCATTCCTCCGCTGACCACACGCCGGAGTCTTGAAACTCGCCCCGGGATCGCGACTCGAGCCGGATCTCCCGTTGGACCGCGGGCCGGCGGATGCGTTGTGTGTGGGATGCCAAAGCGGATTTGCAGCAAACCCTGGGAAGTCTGGAAAGCGAACGGCTGACGGCCTGGACTCCTTGCGCACCGCCCCTGCGGCTGAGGGCGCGGTCACGCGCGGCGAGTTCTGCCGGGTAGCCTTCGCCCTGCTCGAAAAACCCGGGTATTGAGCACGGCGGTAAATCGACAATCAGAACCGCGGCCGGAAGGCCGCGGACACAGCGTTCCCCGCGCCACCGGATTCCTACGCCCAACGCCCGTCCGCGGCCTTCCGGCCGCGGTTCTGATTCTTCAGCGTGCTTTGCCAACGTCGCCTGGCCGCTCGGGCTCTCCCCTGCGTCGCAGACCGAAGGTCGGCACGTGCAGGGGAATCGGTTCGCTGAGCCGCATCTGAGATGGCGCTTACGGGTTACTGGCGGCCAGCCGAAAATGTAGAAACTCGAGGCGGCCGCATGTATGCGGCCCAGGCCGGTCGGAAACCGGCACCACAGGCGGGCGTGCTTCACTGCTTCGGGACGAGCTTCAACAGGACGGCCGGATCCAGAACCCGCCCGCGAACCATCACCCGCTCGATCCGGCGCGTGTTGCGAATATCGTCCAGAGGATTGGCTCCGAGGATCAACAGATCGGCGGCATACCCTGGCGCAATGCGTCCCAGGGTCTTCTCCTGCTTGAGGGCGCGGGAATTGTTCCAGGTGGCAGCCTGGAGCGCATCGGCCGGCGTCAGACCGGACTCCACCAGCATCTCCAACTCCTGGTGCAACGCCGCCCCGGGAGGCACGTAGGGTTCCGGCGTATCCGTGCCGGCCAGCAACGGGATGCCCGCCGAGTGCAGCAGTCCGGTCAACTCCTGGTACTTTCGGAATTCCCGCCGGCGGAGGTCGAGCGTCTCGGGTTTCAACGCCGAACGGGCGCGGTACGCGTCCCAATGCCCAAGCAGCCGCTTCGGAGTCGGAGAGTTGTCCGCGTGCCCATGGATCTCCGGGAGATCGTTCAGCAGGATCATGTTCCGGAAGACGGCCAGCGTCGGGTTGACCGTGGTGCCGTGCCGTTTGAGCAGATCGCGCAGAGCGACGGCCTTGGGACTGGTGAGATCGGCCGAGGCGCGGCGCTCCAGGTTCGAACGCTTGTCCGCGGGATCGTTCGGCAGGCTGTAGTTGAACACACTCCAGATGTGTTCGAGCACGTCGATCCCGTCGGGAACCGCATCCTGCGCCTGGTAACGGCCCAGGTGGGCGGTCACCACAAATCCCATCTGGCGGCCCAGGTCGACCACGCGCCGGCCGACGTCGCGGTCCGTCTTGACGTAGATCTTGAGCGTCGTGACACCCCAGCCTTTCATGTCCTCAAGGAACTCCGGCACCTTGGCCGGATCGGTCAAGGCGCGGCCGATGTCGCGGTGAAAAGGCGGGTCGCCGTCGATCAACGGACTGCACAGGAACACGCGCGGGCTGCTTTCCGGATGCGCTTCGGCGAAGCGCTGCGTCATTTTTTCGGCCACGATCTCGTCGCCGGTATCGCGCAGCGACGTCACGCCGTAAGCCAGGTGCCAGGGCAGAACCTCCTCCGGCGTCATGTGCGCGGAGTCGGTCTGATGCACCAGGTGCACGTGCGCGTCGATCAACCCGGGGACCAGGAATTTCTTCTTGCCGTCGATGACGCGGGCGCCGCGCGGGATCTTGGTCCGTCCCTCCGCCACCGACTCGATCGTGCCCTCGCGGACGACGATGGTCCGATCCGTCAGCATCTTCTTTTCGACCGGATCGAAGACGGAGAATCCGCGAAGCGCTACTGCCTGGCCGCTCCGGGCGGAAACGGAAAGCATCAGGCCCAGGCCAAGCAGTCCAATGGCGCGATGGCGGGGAATTCGGGAGTGTGTGTCCACGTCGAAACCACTATATCGTTCCAATCCGAACAAATACGGTCGCCCTTTGCGCATTCGTGGGGCGGGCCCCCCGGCCCGCAGCCGGCCCCCCGGCCGGCTTCCCTCTGCCGTAAGATGCGCTGCCGTACTTCTGAAAACCGCGACTAAGCCGAAAACTTCACGACGATCAACAATTCCGTCGTTGGTACCAACTGCCTTTCGGCGCCGGGCGTAGTCTGAACTCCGGCAACGTGTTGGTGCGTGCCATGGTCACGTCTCAGCTTACGGGTCGAACCTCGATCGTAGTTCCGGCGGCGTCATCGGACAGGCAGTCCGCGGTTTCCCAAACCACCGCCGGCGGGAACGCGCAATCGCGTTGTACATCGCGTCCGCCAGAGGTTTTGGGACAACACCGCCCAACCACCCGAGCGGCCTCCACACTCCGCCGATGACGCGCATCAGGTACAACACCGCGGCCGATCGGACCAGCAGATCGCCGCCTTCCGTAAGCACCACCAGGCTGTCCGGCAGATGGCTTCGCTCGGTCGGAGTCAGCCGCTGTTCGAACGTCCGGCCGTCCAACGGCGCGTAGCGGATCCGGCCGGGCCGGTCGCGGTTGATGAAGAAGCGCACCGCCCAGTGGCAGAGCGCACAGCCGCCGTCGTAGAAGACCAGGTCGCCGGGCATGCTTCCCAACACGCTAGCACGCGCTCGAAAATTACTCTTGCCACTTATGACTTTGTATGGCAAAGTACTTGGTGTATGGCCCTCCTGACCCTCAACCGCCCTCGACCGGCTTCCATTCAACTGCCACCGCCTCCGGCCAAACCGCCTCTCGTGGCGGTGGCCGCCGGAGTCTTCCTGCCCCTGATCACGGTGGCGGTCGAGGCGGTCTCGCACATGTGCGCGGAAGTGTTCTTTGACCCGCTGCCGTCGCTCGGCCACCTGATCCTCGCCTTGGCCGCGCCCCTGGGAATGGCCGTCTGCTGTTGGTTCCTCTACCGTCCCGAGCAGATGGAACCGCGCTCGACGGCCTGGATCTGCGGGTTCTCATTCGGTGTCTCCGTCGCCTACGCGCTGCTGTTCGCGCCGATCACGCCGCTGGCGCTCCTTTTCGTGTGGACCGGCCTGGGCCTGCTGGCGTTGTCGCCCCTGCTGTCCGCCATCGCCGCGTGGCTGATCCGGCGAAGGCTGGCCGCCGGCTGGCCGGAGACGCGCCGTTTTGTCTGGTACGGAGCGGCGATGGCGGTCGTGTTGCTGGCACTGCTCGAAGTGCCTGCGGTGGTCACGCGCTACGGTCTTCGACGCGCGGCGTCCGCCGATCCGGCCGAACAGTCACGGGCCGTGCGCTTCCTCCGCGTCTTTGGTGACCGCGAGGATCTGCTGCGCGCCTGTTACTGGCGGCAGGGTTCGGCTGGATTGTTGGGTGCCGTGCAGGCGGTGTTCGAGCCAATTCCGGCGGCACGGGCGCGCGAGGTCTTCTATCGCGTCACCGGAGATCCGTTCGATACCATTCCGGCCGAACGCGCCGGCCCGTGGGGACGCGGTCTCTCATTCGACCCGGACGTGGGCGGGACCACCATCGGCGGCAGAATCCAGGGGCTCTCTCTGCACGAGTCGCGGTTGGACGGCTCGGTGGATGCCCAGGGCGGAGTAAGTTACGTCGAGTGGACGATGAGCCTTCGCAACGACTCGGCACGCCAGCAGGAATCGCGGGCGCAGGTCCAAATGCCCCACGGCGCGGTGGTTTCCCGCGCCACGCTCTGGATCAGCGGCGAAGAGCGCGAAGCCGCTTTCGGCGGGCGGGCCCAGGTTCGTCAAGCCTACCAGCGCGTCGTCAGCGCGCGCCGCGATCCGCTGCTGGTGACCACCAGCGGACCCGGGAGCGTTCTGATCCAGTGCTTTCCGGTACAGCCCCACAGTGAGATGAAGATCCGCATCGGCATCACGGCCCCCTTGGCCGTCGCGCCGGACGGGCGCAGTCAATCCCTCGCCCTGCCCCTTTTTGCCGAACGGAATTTCACCGTCGATCCCTCGCTGCAGCATTCCATCTGGCTCGAATCAAAGAGCCGGCTCACTTCCTCTCACGCCGGCTTGACGGCAAGCCCGGGGCAATTGCGCGGCCGGGTCCGGAACCTGGCGGAGGCCGCGGTTGAGCTTCCGCAAGCGCCGGCGGAGGCAGTTTGGAGCGAGGATCCCCGCGACTCCGGCTCGGTGACCCTCGCCCGGCGCGTCACGCGGCTTCGATCCACGCCGCGGCGCGTAGCCCTTGTCATGGATGGCTCCAAGCATCTGGCATCGGCGGTTCCCCACGTGACGGCCGCGCTGGCCGCCCTGCGCGCGCCCGTTCACACCAGACTGTTCATCGCTTCGGAAGACGTTGTATCGGACGACCGGAATCTCGAACGCAGACTAACCTCCACGGCGTTTGCCGGAGGGACGGATTCGATTCCGGCGCTTGCGGCCGCGCACGAGTTCGCCGCCGATCCACGCGATGCCATCGTCTGGGTTCATGGTTCGCAGCCGTCCGCATTCGGCAACATCGAACGCCTGTTGCAGATGCGGCAGCGCCGGCCTGTGAGGATGTTTGCGGTCCGCGCGGCCGGCGGTCCCAACTCGATCCTCGCGGCCCTCGATCGCGACCAGCTGGTGGAGGCCGTCGCGCCGGCCGCGGGGCTCGAACGGCAGCTTCGGACCTTGTTCACCGGCTGGGGTGGCGGCCCAGGCTGG
This sequence comes from Bryobacteraceae bacterium, assembly GCA_046160045.1. Classification (GTDB taxonomy): domain Bacteria; phylum Acidobacteriota; class Terriglobia; order Bryobacterales; family Bryobacteraceae; genus CAZGUX01. Next base: position 6,282 of record JBJXGR010000165.1, on the reverse strand, counting down.
GAGTACGAGCACGTTCCGAAGAACCTCGCCGCTCTTCCTTCGGTGAGGACCTCCGATCACCTCTCGCGCCTATGGGCTTTCCAAGAGGTCCTGAGGCGCGCCGCGGCCAACCGGAATGAGGACGCCTCCGACTTGGCGCGTGCCTATCAGTTGGTGACTCCGGCGTCCGGCGCGGTGGTGTTGGAAACGGCGCAGCAGTATCAACAACACGGCCTGCAACCGGTGGAGAGGGGAACGGTTCCGACCGTGCCCGAACCCGAGGCCTGGGAGTTACTGTTGGCTGCGATCGTCGTACTCTTGTTGGCCTTCCGGAGGAAATCGTGTCCGGCCTAGCGCCCGCACTGGAGCCGTGGCGCAAACGTCGAGACTCACGTCGACGCCTTCGAGTAGAGTCGTCTACTCCAAGTGGCGCAAACTTCGGGAACTTGAGTTCCCCCTCACGGCGCGAATGGCATCGTGACACGCTGCTCGCGTTCCTGGTCGCCCTGGAAATGCTCGCCTGCTGGCCGGTGTGGCCCTGGCTCTGGACGCGCTTCTCCACCGCGCCCGAGGAGTGGGGCTCGCTCGGAGCCCTGGCCGCCGCAGCGTATTTCAGTTGTCGCGAGCGCGGCGTCTCAGCGCTCTCGCTCCGGACTCCGGCCCTTTTTCTAATTGCCTACGCTGCCGGCTACGCATGGGTGCCGGCCATCGCTTCGGCGGCGCTGGCGCTCGTGTCCGTGGGCTCGACCCTGCGGGCAGGACGCCGCAGCGGCGCTCCTCCGGCGGCTCTCACCGGCCTGTGGCTGCTCGGAACTCCGCTGGCGGCGTCCCTGGAATTCATGCTCGGCTTTCCTCTGCGTTGGATGTCGGCGCAACTTTCGGCCGCGTGGCTGCGAGCCAGCGGCTGGATGGTGATGGCGCAGGGTACGCTGCTCGAGGCGGGGCCGCACCTGGTGGAGGTCGACGCACCGTGTAGCGGCGTCCGGATGCTGTGGACCGGTTGGCTGCTTGCCTTGATCCTGTGCTGTTTTTCGCGCCTGCCCGCCGGGCGCACCGCAGCCGCCCTGGCCGGCGCGACGGGCGTGGTTCTCATCGCCAACGTTCTTCGCGCAACCGCGCTGTTTTGCCTCGAAGCCGGAGGCCGCCAGTGGCCTTCGTTCGCGCACGGAGGAACCGGCATTGCGGCGTTCCTCGGCGCGGCGTTCGCCATCATGTTCTGGATCTCACGCCTCCAATCCCCTCGGCCATGCGAAGCCCATTGATCTTCTTCCTCGCCGCCGCCGCCGCCGCGTTGGCTCCCCTCACGGTACGCCGCTCCCCGGCGGCACAGGAACAAACGTTGCGCCTGCCCGCGGAGTTCCAGCGGTTGCGTGAGCTTCCGTTGTCCGATCGCGAGAAGTCCTTCGCCGCCGGGTTTCCCGGCAGCATTCACCGTTTGACCGACGGAGAACGCGAGTGGATTGTCCGGGCGATTCGAAGGCCTTCGCGCCTGGTTCATCCCGCGGAGCATTGCTTTCGGTCGATGAACTACCGGGTCACTCGAGCCCCGCTACGGTGCGGCAGCGATGGCTGCTGGTCGTCCTTCGACGCCACCCGCGGCCCCGAACACCTGCGGGTGTACCAGCGGGTCATCGACCCGTCCGGCCGCTCGTGGAGAGATGTGTCCTCATGGTATTGGTCGGCGTGGTTCGGGCGTTCGCAGGGGCCGTGGTTCGCGGTCACCGAAGCGGTTACCCTTCCTTCGGGAATCAGATAAAAAAGGGGCGCTTCAACGTCCGGATGGGCCTGAAGTTGAAGCGCCGCAGGAGGTAGAGCTTGCAGAATCGGTTGAAAAGTGGGGCGGGCCCCCCGGGGCCGGATCCACTTTCCTTAATTGAAGACGAGCTTGCTCTTCGTGCCGCCCAGGCGAATTTCCTGGATCCGGTACTTGCCATCGCCGTTGAGATAGCGCACGGACGTGGCGCTGAATTTCTGGTCGGTCGTTTCCAAACGCGCTTCGGCCTCGACCACGGTCTTGCCGCTGCGGATCGTCACCTTGTCGTTGTCCTTCAGGTCGATCTTGTAGTCGCCCGGGCTCAACACGGTTCCGGCAACGTGCGACGGCTCGAACAAAGTGATGGAATACGTTTTGGCGGAGGCCAGAGCGGTCATCGCGAGAACGGTAACCAGCAAGAATACCTTCTTCAACATGGTCGTTTCTCTCTTTACTCAGGTAATTGGCGGTCGAAGATAATTACGAACTGCGAAGCAAAATGTTCCGCAGGGAACAAGGAAAAATTCGTCCCGGAAACCGGCCTATTTCCCGGAACTCTGGGGTGAGGCGGTCAGGTACCGGACCGCTTCCTGAGCCGCGGCCTCCAGCGTATCCGCTTCATCTCCAAAGCCTTGCAGCCACTCGACGGCCGGATCGGAGCGGAACCACGTCCACTGGCGTTTGGCGTAATTGCGGGTGTCGCGTTGGGTGTAAAAGATAGCCTCTTTTACCGTTAGATCCCCCCGTAACACCTGCAGCGCCTGGCGGTAGCCGAGTGATTCAAAGGGTTTCGCCTCCGGCGGGACGCCCCGCGCGAGGAGGCCGGCAACCTCGTCGATCAGGCCGCCGTCGAACATATGGACCACCCTCTGATTCAGGCGCTCGTACAACCGGTCACGGTTGGGCGACAGGCCGAGTTTGAGGCAACGAAAGCCCGTCAGGGCGTCGCGGTCCGTGGCGAACCACTCCGACATCGGCCTGCCCGTCAGCACGCGCACCTCGAGCGCGCGGATGATCTTGGGGAGATCGTTGGGGTGAATCTCTTGCGCCGAGCGGCGATCGAACCGTCGCAGCAGACGATGGAGCGAGCCCGGACGGCGTTGCTCGCGGGCCGACAAACGGGTTCGGACGTCCTCATCCCGCCTCGGCCCGGGGAACAGTCCTTCGAGCAGGGCGCGCAAGTAGAACCCGGTGCCGCCAACCACCACCGGTAACCGTCCTCTTTCCGAGATATCCACAAGAATCGGCCGTGCTCGGCGCGCAAATTCACCGGCGGTGAAAACCTCGTCGGGCTCCAGCACGTCAATCAGGTGGTGAGGAACACCTTCGCGTTCGGCCATCGCGAGTTTGGCCGTGCCAATGTCGAAGTGGCGATACAGTTGCAGTGAGTCGCAATTCACGACTTCGCCCTGAAACTTGCGGCACAGGTGAAGGGCCAGAGCGCTTTTGCCCGAGCCGGTAGGGCCCACCACGGCGATCAGAGCCCTCTCTGGCGCTTCGCTGCTCGTCATCCGGGTAGGGGTCCGCAGGGGAAGGGTATACTGTAGGTTAGGGCTAGCGGCGTTCGCGCGGCGGCGAAGGTGAGTGTGAATGGATTTGAAACGATCGTTGCCATCGGTTCTACTGGGCTTGGTTCTGGGCGGGCTTGCCCCAAGCTCGTTTGGACAGGAACCACCCGCTAAGCCCGTTCCAAGCGATAAGGCCAACGCCTACTACCACTTCTCGATGGGCCATCTCTACTCCGAGTTGGCCGGGGCATACGGAATCCGTGGCGAGTATTTCAACAAGGCCATCGACCATCTCAAGACGGCCCTTAAGCTCGACCCCAACAACGATTATATCCTCGAGACTCTGACCGATCTCTACGTCGCCTCCAATCAGTTGCGCGCCGCGGTATCCGAAGCGGAAGCGCTGCTGGCCAAGAATCCCGACAACCTCCAGGCGCGCCGCATGCTCGGCCGCATCTACACGCGGCTGATCGGGGATCCGCAGCAGGGCCAGATCCAGGAGGAGATGCTCAAGCGGGCGATCGAGCAGTATCAGATCGTCACTGGCAAAGATCCCAAGGATATCGATAGCTGGGTCACGCTCGGCCGTCTGTACCGCGTTTCGCGAAACTCCGTTCAGGCCGAGAGCGCCTTTCGCAAGGCCCTGGAGGCCGAGCCCGAGAACGAAGAAGCGTTGACCGGGCTGGCGATGGTGTATTCCGATGTCGGCGACACCAAGAACGTCGTCGACATGCTGAAGAAGGTGAAGACGCCCAGCCTGCGCATTCTGCTCGCGATGGCCAACGCCTACGAGCAGATGAGGGATTATTCGAGCGCCGCCCAGGTGCTGCGGCAGGCGCTGCAGTCGAATCAGCAGAACCCGCAGATCAAGCGCGCCCTGGCTCAGAATCTGTACAACTCCGACAAGTCCGATGAGGCCCTCAAGCTCTATCAGGATGTCATCGAGAGTGATCCCAAGGATGCGCAATCGCATCTCCGGGTGGCGGAGATCTATCGTTCGAAACGAGACTTTACGCGCGCCCGCGCCTCGCTCGACAAAGCCATCGAGGTGGAACCGGACAGCCTGGAAGCCCGCTACGAAAAGGTGAATCTGCTCGAAGCGGAAGGCAAGATCGATCAGGCCATTGCTGCCATGAAGTCCATGCTCAAGGACACCGAGAAGAGCGAATATCAGCCGCCGGAGAAAGTGAACCGGGCAACCTTCCTGGAACGGCTCGGCTTCCTGCAGCGCTCGGCCCGCGACTATGCGGGGGCGGCGTCGACGTTCCGTTCCCTGTCGTCTCTCGGCACGGACTTTGGCCCGCGGTCCGCAGTGCATGTGGTCGATACCTACCGGCTGGCCAAGGATTTTAAGAAAGCCGAGGAAGAGGCAACCGCGGCGCTGAAACAGTATCCGAAGGACCGTATGGTGACCGTGGTGCGGGCTAACCTGCTCGCCGATATCGGCCGGGTGGATGAAGGCGCGGCCTCGATCAAAAGCCTGTTGAAAGGTGAGGGAGATCGCGAGGTCTACCTGACCCTGGCGCAGGTGTACGAAAAAGGCAAGCGCTTCGCCGACATGCAGAAGGCCTTGGAGAGCGCCGAGAAACTCTCTTCCTCGAAGGCTGAAGTGGAAGCCGTTCAATTCATGCGCGGCGCGATGTTCGAGAAGATGAAGAATTTTGAAGCCGCCGAGGGCGAGTTCCGCAAGGTGATCGGCTCCAATCCGAAGAACGCCGGCGCGCTCAACTACCTGGGCTACATGTTCGCCGACCGCGGCGTGAAGCTGGAGGAAGCCCGCCAGTTGATCCAGCGCGCGGTCGATCTGGAACCCGACAACGGGGCCTATCTCGACAGCCTCGGCTGGGTGCATTTCCGGCTGAACAATCTCGACGATGCGGAGCGATACCTGCGCCGCGCCATCGAGCAGACTTCCGGCGATCCGACGGTGCACGATCATCTGGGCGACGTGCTGTTGGCGCGCGGCAAGATCCGCGATGCCATTCAGCAATGGCAGACCTCGCTCGTGGAGTGGGAACGCAACTCCAAGTCGGAGAGCGATCCCACGGAAATAGCCAAGGTCAACAGGAAACTCGAAGGCGCGCGCGTGCGCCTCGCTCGCGAGAACAAGCGCTAACAATTCACTTGTGGGGCGGCTCACTTGTGGGGCGGCCCTTCAGGCCGCGGCGCGCTTCAGCGCGCCCAACCCCGGCCGGAAGGCCGGGGACCAGCGCTCCCCCCGCATCGGAATCCTCGCGCAGTCGGCGGACTGCAGTCGCGGGTGTAGGAATCGGGAAGGTGATTGAGTTTTATGGCGATAGACGGCGACGTGCGAGATACCGAAGTGGGCGGCGATCGAGCGATAGGGACGTTTTTCGAGGATCACGGCATCGATTTCGTCACGTTTTCGGGTGAATGCACACGGTACAAGGACGCATAAATCTCTAGCTAGCTAGTCTAGTAGCCCGTGGTAAATGTCCGCCCGCAGGCAAGACTCTCCCGTAAGCTGCTGAAACGACAGAGCCGCGACCGGAAGGGAGCGGGCATTTTCTTTAACCCTGCTGCCGGAGCACGATGACCGCCGGCCTTGTGAATTCTTCAGAAATCCACGGTGGCTACACGGAGGGCAAGGCCAGCCGCCTGGAGGTCGTGATCCAGGGTGGCCAAGATCAACGGCTCCCGCTTCGCCAAATCCAGGTAGGCTGCATCGTAGGCCGTGAGCCGATGGTCGCGGGCGAGTCGGAGGATCGCCTGGCATCGCCAGACCGCCTCCCGCCGTTCCACCTGAATCGGCAGCCTCCGCAACGTTTCCAGGAATTCCGCAATCTGGTCCTGGTGGATGCGTTTCCGGCGTCCGGCAATGGCCAGGCCGTTAGCGATCTCGAACGGCCACACCGCCGGCACGGCGGCGTAGGTGGTTTGGAGGGCGGCAAGCACGGCGCGGGAGTACGGCGTGGCCTCGTCGACAAAACACCAGCTCAGTGTCATCGAGGCGTCCACGACGAACGGGGGCATTGATCAGTACTTGTGCTCCTCGTGGATCAGGTCGCGAATGCGGATACC
>JBJXGR010000164.1:0-32085 GCA_046160045.1 Bryobacteraceae bacterium | reverse complement strand
AGGCGAGAGTTTTCAGGAGAGCCGGACGCGGGAAATCTGCACCTCCGGTTCGACGAGGGGAGAGGGGCCGCAGTTCAGGCTGTCGCTTCCTCTCCTACTCTACGGCCTCGGACAGGGCCTTCGGGAGGGGTAGAGGGTGCCGGCCACCCCTCGGCTGACGCCGTGGAGAACCGGGGCCGTCCAACGCGTTTTCCGTTTCCGTCAACGACACTGGAATCCAATCAACCCCTTGCACACAAGCAACGACGAGCACACGGTCGCGCTGTCCCTGGTTTTCAGGTGGAAACCCACCCTTCCCTCACTACTTGCCACCCACATCGGAAGGAAGTTCCTTGGACCTCCGCGCTCACGTGACGAGAAGAAAAGGAAGGGGACTTCCTGTTCGAGGGGTGGCGATTCGCGAGCGCAGCGTCCTCGGCGACTTCTGGTTTCGTCAGGAGTTCCTTTGCGAGTTCTCCAACCAACGGCGACACCTTCTTCCCGCAGGAGGGCCTCGCCCACCGGTTCGAGGAGGTCCCTGCCTGATGACCTTCACCGCCGGTCTCGACCTCGGCCGCCAGCGCGACCCCTCCGGCCTCGCCCTCGTGGAACCGCGCCAGCCTCCGGCCGGATGGGACCCGGTCGACTTCTGGCAACTCACCCGCTGGAATCTCTGCGTGCGCTCCCTGCACCGTTTCCCGCCCGGCACGCCGCCAATTGTCCGCTCCCTTCCGGTCGCGGCTCCGATGGCCCGCTCCCTTCCGGTCGCGGCTCCGAAGAAACGCAACCCCACGGCTGAGAAGGTGTACGGAAATCAAATGGTCCGCTCCCTTCCGGTCGCGGTTCTGATGGTCCGCTCGCTTCCGGTCGCGGTTCTGATGGTCCGCTCCCTTCCGGTCGCGGTTCTGATGGTCCGCTCGCTTCCGGTCGCGGTTCTGATGGTCCGCTCGCTTCCGGTCGCGGCTGATGGCCCGCTCCCTTCCGGTCGCGGCTCTGATGGCCCGCTCCCTTCCGGTCGCGGTTCTGATGGCCCGCTCCCTTCCGGTCGCGGTTCTGATGGTCCGCTCCCTTCCGGTCGCGGCTCAGCCCTCGGCGATCGGCGTCACCGGGATCCGTGAGTTGCCGTAGATCCTGCCCGCTTTCAGCGTCGCCACGGGAATCAGCTTCAGGTTGCCCGTCCGCTTCTCGCCAAGCGAGTCGGTGAGCTCGAACCGGCCTTCCCGCAAATCGAAGATCGCCACGTCGGCCGTCGAGCCCGGCTTGATCGATCCGGTCCCCTCGGGAAAGGCAAAGGTCCGCGCGGGATTCAGGGTCGCGCGCTTCAGCGTCTCCTCCAGGCTCATCCCCAAGTGCAGGAACTTCGACAGCGTGGTGGCGAGGTCGAAGACCGGGCCGTTGACGTTGAACTGGTGGACATCGCTCGAAATGGTTCCGGGCGCCACCCCCTGCGGCAGCAGTTTCTCCGCCGTACGGAACGAGAAACTGCCCGCGCCGTGGCCGACATCCAGATGGACGCCGCGCTCCACCGCCTGGCGAACCGCCGGCAGCACGCGATCCCGATCATCGATGATTCCACCCTCGCCGCCGCGGAACGAATGAGTGATCACGTCCCCCTTCTTGAGCATCGCCATGATGTCCGGCACGGGTGAATGGGAGTTGCCGATGTGGACCATCAACGGCAGTTGGACGGCGTCGGCGGCCTCCCGCGCGATGGCCAGCGCCCGCAGATCGTTCCCGCCGGTGATGTTGCGGCTCATCCGGATCTTGATGCCCAGGATCCGGTCGCGGTTCTCCTCGATCGTGCGGATCGCCAGTTTGGCGTTGGCGTAGCGGAGGTCGATCAGTTCGCCATGCTGGTATCCCGTCGTGATCGTCGACTGGCCAACAATCGAGATATTGAGCAGCGCGTAGACGCGGGTGTCGACGACGCGCATGACGTAGTTCCGGAAGCCGGGAAAGGTATTCGCTCCCGAAGAGCCCGCGTCCAGCACGGTGGTGACGCCCTTGGCGATGCAGTTGGGATCGGCCGGAATCCCCAAGGGGGCCACGCCGTCATAGACGTGTACGTGCACATCGACCAATCCCGGCGTCACCACCTTGCCGCGAGCGTCCAGGTTGTACCAAGCCTTGCCCTCGATCCTGGGAGCGATCCGCGCGATCTTCCCGCGCAGGATGGCGACATCGGATTCCGCCGATAGATTCTGGGAAGCATCCACAACGCGCCCGCCACGGATCAGGACGTCAAAGTCGGGCTGTTTGGGGACGGCGACCTGCGCCTGCAACAGGTGCTCTCCGGCATGGGTCGCGGTGTAGACGAGTGGCGGCAGCAGGAGGCTGCGTTTCAAGAAATGGCGGCGGTCGTGTTGATGGCGGCTCATCGCTTTGTGCGTACGATCCTATGCGCGAAGCCACCCCAATTGCAACTCAGGGCTTGAGGCGCCAGTGGTCCACGGAAAACTCCGCCCGTTCGCCGGTCCACGTGCCGTACTTCGCCGCCATCTGCCCGCCGTCGACCAGCAGGGTCGTGCCCGTGATGAACGAGGCGTAGTCGGAGGCGAGAAACACGATGGCGTTGGCCACCTCCGCGGTCTCGCCGCCCCGTCCGAGCGGGATGTGGCAGAAATAGTCCTTCGCGTTCGCGGGGTTCCCAAACAGCTCCAAGGTCAGCCGTGTGCGGATCAGCCCGGGACACACCGCGTTGATGCGGATTCCGTAGGGGCCCAGTTCGTTCGCCGCGGTGTGCAGGATGCCGAGCGCGCCGTGTTTGCTGACGTTGTACGCCGCCAACCGGGCCTCTCCGTCCCAGGAGTTGGTCGACGCGGTAAGAACGATCGATCCCTGGCGGCGCTTCATCATCAGGCGGGCGGCGGCCTGCACGCTGAGGAACATGCCGGTCAGGTTCACGGAGATGATCCGGTCCCAGAGTTCCCGGCTGGTCTGGGCGAATTCCGCCTCGGCCGCGGTGCCGGCATTGGCCACGAGAATGTCGAAATCCCCGACCCGCTCGAAGCCGACCTCGATCGAAGCAGAATCGGTGATGTCGACCGGGACGCCGCGGCAGCCGATCCCGGCCGCGATTTCCGCCGGACGCTCGTTCGCGAGATCGAAAATCCAGACTTCCGCCCCGCCCGCGGCGAGCGCCCTGGCGGCGGCCAGCCCGATTCCATTCGCGCCGCCGGTGACGACGGCGCGCTTACCCTGGACATGAATGGCCATGATGTTGACGCTATTCCCCGATGATCTTGACCAGCACGCGCTTGCGCCGCCGGCCGTCGAACTCCCCATAGAAGATCTGTTCCCATGGACCGAAGTCGAGACCGCCGCCGGTAACCGCCACCACCACTTCGCGTCCCATCACCTGCCGCTTCATGTGCGCGTCGGCGTTGTCTTCCCCCGTCAGGTTGTGCTGATACTGCGAGACGGGCGCATGCGGCGCGAGTTTCTCCAGCCATTTGTCGTAGTCGGCGTGCAACCCGCTCTCGTCGTCGTTGATAAACACCGACGCCGTGATGTGCATGGCGTTTACCAGGCACAGGCCTTCGCGAATGCCGCTCTCGGCCAGGCACTGGCGCACCTGAGGCGTGATGTTGAGCATGGCCCGGCGCGACGGCACCTCGAACCACAGCTCTTTGCGATAGCTCTTCATGAGCCGTACCGCTTCAACTCCAGCCGGGCGATGGCTTCACGATGGACTTCATCCGGTCCGTCGGCCAGGCGCAGCGTCCGGGCATTGGCCCAGAATCGAGCCAGCGGAAAGTCTTCGCACAAGCCGGCCGCGCCGTGAGCCTGCATGGCTCGGTCGATCACGCGCAGGGCAATGTTGGGCGCCACCACTTTGATCATGGCGATCTCGGCGCGCGCCTCCTTGTTACCCACCGTGTCCATGCGATGAGCGGCGTTGAGCGTCAGGAGGCGGGCCTGTTCGATCTCGATCCGCGACTCGGCGATGTCGAATCGCATAGCGCCCTGCTCGGCGATGGTCTTGCCGAAGGCGACGCGCGCCTTGACGCGCCGGCACATTGCCTCCAGCGCGCGCTCGGCCATGCCGATCAGCCGCATGCAGTGATGGATGCGCCCCGGTCCCAGCCGCCCCTGCGCGATCTCAAACCCCCGCCCTTCGCCCAACAGCAGATTCGAGACCGGGACGCGGACGTTGTCGAACGTGATCTCGGCGTGGCCGTGTGGGGCGTCGTCATAGCCCATCACGTTCAACATCCGCTCGACCTTGACTCCCGGCGCGTCCATGGGGACCAGGATCATCGACTGCTGCTGGTGCTTGGGCGCTTGCGGGTCCGTCTTCCCCATGAAGATGATCAGGCGGCATCGCGGATCGCCCGCGCCCGTCTGCCACCACTTGCGGCCGTTGAGCACGTATTCGCCGCCTTCCCGCCGGATCCCGGCGCGAATGTTGGTCGCGTCCGACGAGGCAACTTCCGGCTCGGTCATCGCAAAGCAGGATCGGATCGTCCCGTCGAGCAGGGGCTTGAGCCACCGTTCCTTGTGTTCCGGACTGCCATACCGTACCAGTACTTCCATGTTGCCGGTGTCGGGCGGATTGCAGTTGAAGACCTCGGGCGCCATCAGCGAGCGGCCCATGATCTCGCACAGGGGCGCATACTCGAGATTCGTCAATCCGGCGCCGAATTCGCTTTCGGGCAGGAAGAGGTTCCACAAGCCGGCGGCCCGCGCCTCCCGCTTGAGTTCCTCGATGATGGAAACCGGTTGCCAGCGCGGTCCGTCATCTATCTGTCGAAAAAACAGCGATTCGTTGGGATAGATGTAGCGATCCATGAAGGCGTTAAGGCGCGACTGGAGGGCGCGGGTGCGTTCGGAGAATGACAAGAGCATGTGGATGGCCCGGAAGGTCACGATACCCCGAACGGCGCGCCAATTCAAGGAGCGGCGCCAGGGCCGATCGCTGATATAATAGAATTCTTCTTAACTCTATGCCGCTCAAGCCATTCGCGCCCAATAACGGCACGGAACGCAAGATATTCCTCTTGAAGCCTCGCGGGTTTTGCGCGGGAGTGGTTCGGGCGATCGACGTGGTCAAGATCGCGCTCGATTTGTACGGCGCGCCCATCTACGTGCGGAAGGAAATCGTCCACAACAAGCACGTCGTGGAGGAACTGCGGAGTGCGGGAGCCATTTTTGTCGAGGAACTGGGAGAAGTGCCGGCGGGCGCCCGCGCCATTTTCAGCGCCCACGGGGTGTCGCCGGCGGTCCGGCGTGAAGCCGTCGAGAGGAATCTGAATGTCATCGATGCGACCTGCCCGCTCGTGACCAAGGTTCATCTGGAAGCCGTGAAATACGCGCGGCTGGGGTATACGATCCTTCTGATCGGCCACAAGGATCACGACGAAGTGAGCGGCACGATGGGCGAAGCGCCGGATCGGACGATCCTGATCGAAACCGTGGAGGACGCGGACCAACTACAGGTTGCCGATCCCACCAAGATCGTCTATCTGACGCAAACGACGCTCAGCCTCGACGAGACCCGCGACATCGTCAACAAGCTGAAGGAGCGCTTCCCCCTGATCCAGGGGCCGCCGGGGCAGGACATCTGCTACGCGACGGAGAACCGGCAGATGGCCGTGAAAGCGGTCGTTCCCCTCTGCCAGTTGCTCCTGGTCGTGGGCTCGAACAACAGTTCCAACTCCAAACGGCTGGTGGAAGTCTGCGAGAACTCGGGCATCCGCGCCTACCTGGTGGACGACGAAACCGACGTCGATCCGCGTTGGCTGGAAAGCGTTGACAGCATTGCGCTGACAGCCGGCGCATCGGCGCCGGAGAACCTCGTCCAGGCACTGGTCGGGTATCTCCACGACCATGGTTTCCATTCGCTTGAAGAGGTAGAGTTGGTCGACGAAGACGTCCGGTTCTCGCTGCCTGTGGAGTTGAAAGGCGCCGAATCGAGACTGCATACAATCAGCCTGCAATGACTCCGACTATTGACATTCAGGATCTTCGGGCGGCATCGGTCGCGAGGGCCCTTCGCTCGGCCTCCGATCACCTGCTGTCGCTGCAGCGGCAGGATGGCCACTGGTGCGCGGAACTGACTGCCGACACCACGCTGGAGTCCGACTATATCCTGCTCCAGCTTTGGATCCATTCGCCAAAGGGCGAGGTCTGGAACCCGCCCAACCGCGCGCAAATCGACCGCGCCGTGCAATCGATACTCTCCCGTCAGTTGCCGGACGGGGGATTCAACATCTATCCCAAGGGCCCGTCGGAGATCAGCGCGTCGGTGAAGGCGTATTTCGCCCTCAAAGTTGCCGGCACGTCTCCGGAAGATGACCGGATGGCGCGACTCCGTGAGCGGATCCTGGCGTCGGGCGGAATCCAAGCCGCCAACAGCTACGTCAAGATCAACCTGAGCCTGTTCGGTCTCTATCCGCGCGAACACGTTCCGTCGATCCCGCCGGAGTTCATCCTTCTCGGCAATTTCATCTACCGCATGTCGTCCTGGACGCGGGCGATTGTCATCTCCCTGGCCTTGGTGCACTCGTCGAATCCGCGGCGGCCGGTTCCAGTGGGATTCGATCTTGACGAACTGGTGCTGCCGGGAGTGGGCCTGGCGTTCAAATGGTCGGAGAACCTGTTCAGCTGGCGCAATTTCTTCCTAGCCGCCGACCGGTTTCTGAAGTGGTGGGAGCGGCACGGCCCGCGATCGATCCGGAAAAGAGCGATCGGCAAGGCGGCACGGTGGATGGTCGAACGGTTCGACGGATCCGAAGGGCTGGCCGCCATCTATCCGCCGATGATGTACGCCATCATGGCGCTGGAACTGTTGGGCTACGCCGAAGACCATCCGCTACGAGTGGAAGCGTCCAGGCAATTCAATAACCTGATGGTGGATGACGGAGAACGGTTCTTCTTCCAACCCTGTTTTTCGCCCGTGTGGGACACGGCAATCGCCGGATATGCCCTGGGTGAATCTTCCGTGAAGGGATCCGCGCTGACCAGGTCCGCTGATTGGCTGCTCGAGCGCGAGATCCGCCGCAAAGGCGACTGGTCGGTGCTGCGCCCAAACACCGAACCGTCGGGCTGGGCCTTCGAGTATCGCAACGACCACTATCCCGACATCGACGACACGGCGATGGTGCTGCTGGCGCTGAAACACGCCCGCGCGACGGACGCGAAGAAGCATCAGGCTTGCGTGAAGCGCGCAACGGAGTGGCTTCTGGCCATGCAGTCGAAGGATGGCGGCTGGGCCGCTTTCGACGTGGACAACAACTGGCAGTTCCTGAGCGACGTGCCCTTCGCCGATCACAACGCCATGCTGGACCCGACCTGCCCGGACATTACTGGCCGCGTGATGGAAGGCTTGTGCACTCAAGGGGTCGACCGCTCGCACCCGGCAATCCGCAATGGGGTCAATTACCTGATTCGCGAGCAGCAGCCGGATGGAAGCTGGTATGGCCGTTGGGGTGTCGCTTACATCTACGGAACCTGCTTCGCCCTCCGCGGCCTGAACGCCGCCGGGGAGAGCGACCGGGAAGTCTACATGCTGCGCGCCGCCGAGTGGCTGCGGTCCATTCAGAATGCCGACGGGGGCTGGGGAGAAAGCTGCTCGAGCTATGACTGCCAGGGATTCAGTCCCGCCGAAAGCACTCCTTCCCAGACAGCCTGGGCCGTGCTGGGGTTAATCGCCGCGGGCGACACAACGAGCGAAAGTATTCGCCGGGGCGTCGACTACCTGGTGAAGACGCAGAGGCCGGATGGAGGCTGGGATGAAGAACTCGCCACAGGAACAGGATTCCCGATGGTCTTCTACCTGACCTACCACTACTACCGGCATTACTTCCCCCTGATGGCTCTGGCCGGGTTTCAGAAAGTGAAAGACGCTTCGTAGTTGGAACGATTGTGATTTCCCGATCCTGGTTGACACTTCCATGGAATCGGACGATTCGGTAGAGGACCCTTGCGGCCGACCCTGGTTACCGGCGCTTCCGGCTTTGTTGGCTGGCACGTGGCGAGGCTTCTTCGAGAAGCCGGGCACCCGGTCAAAGCTCTGGTGAGGCCCTCGAGTGGCGTGCGCCAACTCGATGTCGAGCGGATCGAGGGGGACCTGCGCGACCGCACCTCTCTCGAGCAGGCCGTCAGAGGCTGTGCCCTGGTCTTCCACGTCGCCGCCGATTACCGGTTGTGGGCGAAGGACCCGCGGGAACTCTACCAGTCGAACGTGGACGGAACGCGCAACCTGTTGGAAGCCTGCGCATCGGCGGGGGTCGAGCGCGTCGTTTATACGAGCACGGTGGGGTGCATCGGCGTCCCGCGGGACGGGGTCGGGAACGAGAACCAACCGGTCACCCTCGGCGAGATGGCGGGCCACTACAAGCGCTCGAAGTTCCTGGCCGAGCAAATTGCGCTCGAATTCTCAAAGCGTATCGACCTGGTGGTGGTGAATCCGACGGCGCCCGTCGGCGATCATGATTTCAAGCCCACGCCTACCGGCAAGATCCTTGTGGATTATCTGCGCGGGCGGATGCCCGCCTTCGTCGACACGGGACTGAATCTGGTCGACGTGCGCGATGTCGCGCAAGGCCATCTGCTTGCGGCCGGGAAGGGCCGGCGTGGCGAGCGGTACATCCTGGGATGCGAAAACCTGACACTGGCACGGATCCTCGAGCGTCTGGCCAGAATCACTGGAGGGCGAACGCCGAGGGTCCGGTTACCCTTATGGGTGGCCTGGGTTGCCGGCGCGGTTTCGACCGGTTGGGCGGGGGTAACGGGACAACCGCCACGGGTTCCCCTGGAGGGCGTGCGGATGGCGACGAAGAAGATGTTCGTCACGCACGCTAAGGCCGCGAGCGAATTGGGGTACTCTCCCGGTTCCGTCGATGCCGCGCTGAGAAACGCCGTGGAATGGTTCCGGTCGGAAGGTGTGGTGTGAACGGGGTACCGGCGATCCTTCTGGTCGGGGCGATGCGGCGCGAATTTGATGGCCTGACGCGGCACTGCCGAAACCTCCAACGGGTCGGGGCGGAAGTCGATTGGGCTCAGGCCGCCGATCTGGGCGGACAGCGGATCCTGATGACGGCCAACGGTGCAGGACCGAAGCTTGCGGGACAGGCGCTCCGCCGAGTGCACGGGTGGTCAACCTGGAGCGCCGTGGTCAGCGTGGGGTATTGCGGCGCGCTTGACCCGCGCCTGCGGACCGGCGACATCGTCGTGGGCACCCATCTTCTGTTTGGCAACGATTCCATGCCGCTTCGACTCCCGGAGACCGGGCGGCGCCACTCGACCGGTCCGATCATCTCGGTTGACCGGATTGTGGCCTCAGCCGAGGAGAAAAGCGCCCTCGGTCAAGGCGGCGCAATGGCCGTGGAGATGGAGGCTGCAGGCTTGGCCCCACTAGTGCGACAATGGAACTTGCCTTTGTTCTGTATCCGCTCCGTCACTGATCGCGCGGATGAGGGGTTTGTGTTGGATATAAACCGCGCGCGCTCCCCGGAAGGGCGGATTCAGCCGAGCCGTCTGGTGCTTGAAGCTCTTTTCAAACCCGTTTCCGGAATTCCGGAGTTGTTGCGCTTGCAGCAAAAGAGCAGCAGTGCGGCCCTTTCGCTTGGAGACTTTCTTGCCGACTGCCGATTCTGAGAGTCAGCCTCCGCGAACCATGCGCGCCGCCGTCTATGAAGGTAATCGGACGGTGCGAGTCAAAGCCATCCCGGTTCCCGAGATCGGCGCGGGGGAAATCCTGGTACGGGTCGAATCGTGCGGGATCTGCCACACCGACCTGAAGAAGATCGAGTACGATCTTCTCCCCGGTCCCAGGATCTACGGTCACGAAACCGCGGGTACCGTCGTCGGAACGGGCTCGGCAGTCCGGAACGTGGCCGATGGCGATCGTGTGGTCGTCTTTCACCACATCCCCTGCATGGAATGTTTCTTCTGCAGGCGCAACGTCTACGCCCAATGTGAAACGTACAAGAGGGTCGGCGTGACCGCGGGTTTTGAGCCTGCCGGCGGGGGCTTCGCCGAGTACGTCCGGGTAATGGACTGGATTGTCGAACGGGGCGTGGAGAAGATTCCAACCGGCGTTCCCTACGACCGGGCCTGCCTGGTAGAACCGCTCAATACCTGCCTGAAAGCGGTGGTCCGGTGCGATCCGCACCCCGATGACATTGTGCTGGTGATCGGGCAAGGGCCGATTGGATTGCTGTTCACGATGCTTCTGAAACAAAGGGGAGTTCGTACCTTTGCCACCGACGCCATCCCGGCCCGGCGCTCGCGCGCCGTCCGTTGCGGAGCCGTAGAAGCCTGGGATCCGCTCCAGACCGACGTGAGAGAGCAGATCGTGGCTCATAGCAAAGGGCGGGGGGCCGATCTGGTGATCGTCGCCACCTCGGCCAAAGGGGTCTCCGAACAGGCGGTCGCCTGCTCGCGCCCCGGCGCGCGTATCCTGTTGTTTGCACAAACATCCGATCAGGAACGGATCGAATTGTCCGGTGCCAGCATCTGTAAGGAGGAGCGAACGGTGTTTGGCTGCTATAGTGCGTCAGTGGACCTTCAGGGGGAGTCCGCCCGGCTGGTGTTCAGCGGCGAATTGCCCGTCGAAGAGGTGATTTCTCATAGAGTTCCGCTGGACGATATCAATCGTGGATTTCACATGGCGTTGCATCCGGATGGCCAATCGATGAAAATTATTGTTCGACCCCAAGAGGTGCTAATCCAGTGAAGAGCCAGATGATGGCTGCCGTCCTGTACGGTCGCGAACACCTGCAAATCGAACCCGTGGCCGTTCCGGAGATCGGTCCGGGCGATGTGTTGGTGCGTGTTCGCGTTGCTTTGACATGCGGAACCGACGTCAAGGTGTTCAGCCGCGGCTATCATGCCCGGATGATTGTCCCCCCGGCTGTGTTCGGGCACGAACTGGCGGGCGACATCGTCGCCGCGGGTGACGGTGTCACGCGGTTCCGAACAGGTCAGCGTGTCGTCGCCGCCAATTCCGCGCCCTGCTGTTCCTGTTACTTCTGCGAAAGAGATCTGCAGAACCTGTGCGAGGATCTCCTGTTCAACAACGGCGCCTACGCCGAGTTCATCCGTATTCCGTCCCGCATCGTGGATCGGAATATGTATGAAATCCCCGCTCATGTCAGTTATCACGATGCAGCGCTGGTAGAGCCCTTGGCCTGTGTCCTGAGGGGCTTGGAGGAAACCGGCGTGCGCCCGGGCGACACCGTGGCGATCATCGGCCTCGGCCCAATCGGCCTGATGTTCGTGCGCCTGGCGAAGCTGCACGGAGCGCGGGTGATCGCCATCGGCCGGCGCAAGACGCAGATGGATCGGGCGGAAGCGATGGGCGCCGACGAGTTGATCTGCACGGCGGATGTAGAAAATCCGGTCGAGCGCGTTCGCGAACTCACGCGTGGCCGCGGGGCCGACATCGCCATCGAGGCGGTGGGCAATCCTGAAACCTGGCACTGGGCCGTCGACATGGTCCGCCGCGGTGCAACCGTCAACTTCTTCGGCGGCTGCCCGAACAACAGCAAGGTGAGTCTCGATACGTCCCTGCTTCATTACTCCGAGATCACCTGCAAGGCGAGTTTTCATCACACGCCGGCGCACATCCGCAAGGCACTTGAAATTGTGGCGCGGGGAGACATCACTTCCCTCGATTTCGTCAATCGCGAGGAACCGTTGACGAACCTGCTCGAGGTGATGCGTCACCTGATGAGCCACAACGGACATCTCAAGACGGCGATCATCCCGTAGGATCAGGCAGGATGGCCGCCCCGCAGCCCGCGTTCCTGGCACCTAAGGACTTTGTCCGCTCGCCCGGCGAGATGAACCGCGGGTATTCGCTGCAACAGGCTTTCGCCTATACCCGCTGGCTGGCCACGCATCATTACGAGAATTTCCACATTGTCTCGTTCCTGTTACCCAAACGGCTGCATCAGGATTTCTACAACGTCTACGCCTTCTGCCGCTGGGCGGACGATCTGGGCGATGAGATCGGGGACACAGAGGAAAGCCTGCGTCTGCTCGCCTGGTGGCGCGAGCGGTTGGCAGGCATGTACCGCCGCGAGGCATCCCATCCTGTTTACGTCGCACTGCTCGACACGGTAGACCGTCACGGTATCCCCGAGCAGCCATTCGGCGACCTCATCCACGCCTTTGTTCAGGACCAGACGACCACGCGCTATCGCGATTTCGACGACCTGTTCGGGTACTGCCGCTATTCGGCCAATCCGGTGGGGCGCCTGGTTCTGCACCTTTGCGGCTACACCGACGGCGAGCGGCGCCATCTGTCGGACGCGACTTCGACCGCGCTGCAACTGGCCAACTTCTGGCAGGATGTGACCGTCGATTGGCGGAAGGACCGCGTCTACCTGCCGCTCGACCTGCTGGCCCGGCACGGTTCGAGCGTGGAAGACATCTCGGCGCACCGGCCGACGCCGGCCTTTCGCGAGGCTGTACGGGAGGCGGTCGACGTGGCGGAAGGACTGTTCCGAAAGGGACTGCCGCTTGCGCGCATGGTGGATCGCCGCCTCTCGCTCGACCTGGAGTTGTTCAGCCGCGGCGGATTGCGGGTCCTCGAAAAGATCCGCGCCCTCGGCTACGACGTGCTGTCTGGCCGCCCGCACATCAGCAGGGGAGAGCGCCTGGGCCTGCTGTTGAAGTGCCTGGCCAGCCAGGTGCTTCGCCGGGCGGCATAGCGATGACGCCGGTCGAGGAGTCCTACAGGTACTGCCGGGGCGTTGCCCGCTCCAGGGCGAGGAACTTCTACTACTCCTTCCTGCTGCTACCCAGGACGCATCGCAACGCCATGTGCGCCGTATACGCGTTCATGCGCTACTGCGACGACCTGAGCGACGAGCCAGGCGCCTCGAGGGAGCCCCTCGAACGCTGGCGCCATGCACTCGACCGGGCCTGGAACGGCGACTACGGAGACGACCCGACGCTGCCGGCGTTTCACGACACGGCACGACGGTTCTCCATCCCCAAAGAGTACTTTCTGGAGATGATCGACGGCGTCTCGTCCGACCTGGAGCCGCGCCGCATCGGCTCATTCGCGGAGTTGTACCGCTACTGCTACCAGGTGGCGAGCGTCGTCGGCCTGACCACGGTTCACATTTTCGAGTATGACCGTCCGGACGCGCTCGATCTCGCCGAGAAGTGCGGTGTCGCTTTCCAGATCACGAACATCGTGCGCGACGTCCGCGAGGACGCCGGGCGCGGCCGGATCTATTTGCCCGCCGAGGACCTGAACCGGTTTGGCGTGTCTCCGCAGGATCTCGAGGCCGATCGAGTCACGCCGCAATTGCAGACGCTGCTCGCGTTCGAGGCACGGCGCGCCCGGGTTTACTACGATCAGTCGTGGCCCCTCGTCGACATGGTTCACCCTCGCTGCCGGCGGTCGTTGTGGGCCCTGATCACAATCTACTCGCGGCTGCTCGAGAGGATCGAACGCAGCTCTTACGACGTCCTCTCCCGCCGCATCGCGCTTTCGCCGATGGAGAAATCGTTGATTGTCCTGCGCGGGGCTGTCGGCCTGCGCCGTTAGTTGTAGGGCGGTCTTCAGGCCGCGGAAGCCCTCCCTTGCGGTCGGGCCTCGGATTGGCTTCGCCGGGATTCGCGAGACTCAATAGTTCCGCTACGATAGAAGGTTTCCATGGAAATCATCAGTGGCAACATCGGCTGGATCGAGGTGATCTGCGGGCCGATGTTCTCGGGGAAAAGCGAAGAACTGATCCGGCGCCTGCGGCGGGCCATGATCGCGCGAAAGCGCGTGCAGGTCTTCAAACCCGTGCTCGACAACCGCTATTCGAACGACGAAATCGTCTCCCATGCCGAGCGGCGCATGCCTTCCGAGGTGGTCGCCGACGGTTCTGAGGTCCTCCAGAAGATCGACTGGAGGACGGAGGTGGTCGGGATCGACGAAGCCAACTTCATGGGCCCAACCTTGATCGACGCTGCCGGCACCCTCGCCGACAGCGGCAAGCAAGTGATCATCGCCGGCCTCGACACCGATTATATGGGCCGCCCCTTCAGTCCCATTCCCGAGATGTTGGCTCTGGCGGAATCGATCACCAAGACCCTGGCGATCTGCGTCCGCTGCGGCAATCCGGCCAAGCACACCCAGCGGTTGGTGGATTCCGATTCGCTCATCGTCGTCGGGGCGGGCGGTATGTACGAGGCCCGCTGCCGGCGCTGCTTCGAGCCGGGCATCCCCAAACAGCGGCCGCTGGACTTTTCCGATCCCGCCCGGGCGGGGCAAAACGGCTGAAACCGGAAC
The DNA here is from genome assembly GCA_046160045.1 of Bryobacteraceae bacterium. GTDB lineage: Bacteria > Acidobacteriota > Terriglobia > Bryobacterales > Bryobacteraceae > CAZGUX01. The sequence goes on along the minus strand of JBJXGR010000164.1, from coordinate 17,864 downwards.
TGTTACAATCGAGTCTGTCCTTGAGGAGGGAAGTTGTAGGACATGAGAAAGCTTGATATCCGATCGGAAGCCGGCTCGACGAACCTGCCGATGGCGATTCTCTTCGGGGCCGTGATCGCTCTGCTTGCCGCGAACGTCTATCTTTACACCAAGATAGACGAGGTGCGCGGAGACGTGACAAAATTGCAGGATTCCATTATCCGCGAGATTTCTTCGCTGCGCGAGGCAACTGCCTCCACCAGCACCAGGAGTCTGAAGAGCATGGATGCTCTCAAGACGGAGATCGAGCAGACCCGCAGCCAGGCCGCGGTCGCCGCCAGCGTCGCTAAGAGCGAAGCGCTGAGCAAGGTCGACCAGGTGGCCAGGAAGATCTCCGAGGAACACCGGCAGGCGCAGCAGCAGGTGAAGACCGAGATCAGCGAAGTCAAGCAGGTGGCCTCCGCCGCCAACACCAAGATCCAGGAAGTGGACACCAACGTCGCCGCCGTGAAGACGGAAGTCCAGTCGACGAAGACCGAACTGGACAAAACCATCGCCGAGCTGAAGACGGTTCGCGGCGACATGGGCATCCAGAGCGGCCTGATCGCCACCAACGGCAAAGAACTGTCGGCGCTGAAACGGTTGGGCGAGCGCAACTACTTCGAGTTCAACCTCGCCAAATCGAAGACGCCCCAGAAGGTAGGCGATGTGACTCTGCTGCTCAAGAAGGCCGATCCCAAGAAGAACCGCTATACCGTGGAAGTGATGGCCGACGACAAGAAGACGGAGAAGAAGGACAAGACGATCAACGAGCCGATCCAGTTCTACACGTCGAAAGCCAAGCAGCCTTACGAGATCGTGGTCAACCAGGTGAAGAAGGACCTGATCGTGGGCTACCTGGCGACGCCCAAAGAACAAATAACCCGCAACTAACCTCCTCCCGGCGGGGCAGACGAAGGGTCGCCTGCCCCGCTACCCTCCTGCTACCTTCATAGTGATGGCAGACATTCTGGCAGGGAGTCCCGTCCGGGACGCCATTCTCACGGAACTCAAACAACGGATTCACAAGCTGAGGCGGCCGCCCGGCCTTGCCGTGATCCTGGCGGGCGACGATCCCGCCTCGGCGATTTACGTGCGGCACAAGATCAAGGCCTGTGAGGAACTCGGCATCCTGAGCGAGGCCTCGACTCCGCCCGCATCCATCAGCACCGGCGAACTGCTGACGCTGGTTGACGGCTTCAACCGGTGCGACGACATCGACGGCATTCTCGTGCAGATGCCCCTACCCCGGCAGATCGACAGCCGGCGCATCCTGATGGCCATCGCTCCCGAGAAGGACGTGGATGCGTTTCATCCGCTGAACGTCGGGAACCTGGTGGCGCAACGCGAAGGGCCGCGTCCCTGCACGCCGGCGGGGATCATGCGCATGTTCGAGTATTACGGCATCCCCGTCGCGGGCAAGCACGCGGTGGTGGTCGGCCGCAGCGACATCGTCGGAAAACCGATGGCGCTGCTTCTGCTGCACGCGCACGCGACGGTCACGATCTGTCACTCTAAGACCCCCGACCTGCCGGAAGTCTGCCGCCGCGCCGACATCCTGGTGGCCGCCATCGGCAGGGCGGCCCTGGTGACGAAGGACTACATCCAGCCGGGCGCGACGGTCGTGGACGTCGGCATGAACCGGTTGGACCGGCGCGAGGACGTGGCGCGTGTCTTCCGCGGCAGCGAGGCCAAGCTCGCACAGTTCGAGAAAAACGGCAACGTTCTGGCAGGCGACGTTCATCCGCTGGACGTGGCGGAAGTGGCCGGTGCCTATACTCCGGTGCCGGGAGGAGTCGGCCCCCTGACCATTGCGATGCTGATGGCCAATACCGTGCGATCGGCCGAACTGCGCCTATGCTGAAGGTCGGTCTGACGGGAGGCCTCGCTTCCGGAAAGACGTTCGTCGCCGGCAGGCTGGAACAGCACGGGTGCTTCGTCCTGCACGCGGATGAACTCGGGCATCGGGTTCTCGATCCCGGCGGCGGCATCTACGACGCGGTGGTCGCCGAATTCGGACGCCGGATCCTGAGAGAAGATGGGACGATCGACCGCAGGAAACTGGCCTCGGAGGTCTTCCCTTACGCCGATCGTCTGGCCGCGCTCAACCGTCTCGTCCACCCGGCCGTGTTCGACCTGGAGGGCAGGCAGATGGCGGAATACGCCGCGCGCGAACCCCGGGGCATCGCCGTGGTGGAAGCCGCTATCATGATCGAGACCGGCAGTTTCAAGCGCTTTCACCGGCTGATCGTCGCCGTTTGCGGAGAAGAGGAGCAGATCCGCCGCGCCATCAAGCGCGACGGCATTTCGCGGGAGGAAGCGCTGGCGCGGATGAGCCACCAGATGCCGCTCGCGGAGAAACGGAAGTACGCGGATTTTATCGTTGACACTTCCGGCAGCAAGGAAGACACCGGACGTCAGGTCGACGCAGTCTATACATCCTTACGGAGTTTGCAGGCATGAGATTTCGCACGCTGATCCTGGCCGCCGTGTTCGCCGGCGGCTTCATCGCGGCCACGTCCATCGGGACGTGGAGGTTGCGCGATCTGTTCGCGCCCATCGAGAGGACGGGCAGGCTGTGGTCCGCTCCCGAAGTGGCGCGAGGCGCCGCCATCTACAGCGCCGACGAGCAGAACAACATCGATGTTTACAAGTTGGCCAATGAGGCCACCGTCAACATCACCAGCGTCGTGTACCGGCAGGACTGGTTCTTCCAGATCTATCCCGAGCGCGGGCAGGGCTCCGGTTTCCTCATCGATGCCGACGGCCGCATTCTGACGAACTACCACGTGGTCAGCGGGCGGGCTCCGGAGATCTATGTCACTTTGCCCGACAAGACGCAGCTAAAGGCCAAGGTCCTGGGGCGGGAACGCCGCGCCGATCTCGCCCTGATCAAGATCGAGCCGAAGCGGAAACTGCCGTTTCTGAAGCTGGGCGACTCGGACAAAGTGAAGGTGGGGCAGAAGGTCCTGGCCATCGGCAACCCGTTCGGCTTTGACGGAACGCTCACGGTCGGCGTCGTCAGCGCGATCGGCCGGACGATCCGCACGGAAGACACGGTCCTCGAAAACATGCTGCAGACGGATGCGGCGATCAATCCCGGCAACAGCGGCGGACCGCTGCTCGACACCTCGGGCACGGTGGTCGGCATCAACACGATGATCTACGGGGCACAGGGCAACATCGGCATCGGCTTTGCCATGCCCGTGAACCGGGCTATCGCGATGTTGGACGAGTATCAGTCCAAAGGCCGCATCGCACGGCCGGTACATGGCCTGGTGAGTGCGATTCCGATCTCCGGCGAATGGGCGCAGGCGCTCGACTTGCCGCCCGAGGGAGGCATGCTGGTTCAGGAAGTCGAGCCCGGCTCTCCGGCCGACCAGGCCGGGATTCGGGGCGCCCGCCGCAGTGTCTACCTCGGGAACTACCTCGTGGGCATTGGCGGCGACCTGATCGTGGCCGTCGATAGTGAACCCGTCCGAACGCGGGAAGCCCTGCAGCGCGCGCTCAACCGGAAGCGCGCCGGCGACGCAATGGAACTTACGGTTTATCGCAACGCGCGGACGTTGAAAGTGAAGATCACGCTCGGGGCGGCGCCGGAAGAACTCTAGAACTTACCTCACCTTGAGCGCGGCAGGTCGTGCCGCGATGGTCGGGAAGGCTCTGAGCAGGGCTGTGTCGAAGGTTGCGAGCGGCAGTCGTTCTCGAGCGGCAAGTTCGACGAACAGGGTGTCGTAAACCGCGACGCCTGATTGGTGGGCTCGCACTAATGCTCCCTGCCAAAGCGTTCGGTTCGGAACGGCATGGATGCCGAGGCTATCCGTCAAGGCCAGTCGGGCCGTTGCCTCCTCGATCGTCAGGATCTCTTTCCGTGTGGCCATCCAGAGCACATTGGCGATCTCCGCCTCCCAAAGGGCGGGCGCCCACGCTTCGCGGAGCGTCGCCATGAACGTTCGGGCCTCGTCGGCGTACGGCTCGGTCCCAAGCAGCAGGTAGGCGACGACGTTCGTATCCACGACCGCTCTCACGAGCGGCCGGCTGTGATCCAGGCGTCAACCTCGGCGGCGGTGGGTCGACGGGTTTGACGACTCCAGCCCGCCTCTATCTGGTCGAGCACCGAACGCCGTTCGGACATGTAGGTTTCGAGCAACTCCCGAACTTCCTGCTCCATCGAGCGGCGGCGGCGGCGAGCGAGTGCCTTGAGCGACCTGACAACCGGCTCCGGCACGTTTCGAATCGTAAGAGTAGGCATCCGCTTGCTCCAAATGCTAGCACAATGCTAGCAGGAAATCGGCCAACAGGCAATCCGCAACGCCGTCGTGAGTTAGTGCCGAACATTAGCCAGTACTGTTCATTAGCAGTCCAGGCTTGCCATTCTAGCCGGCAATGCTAAAGGTCGCCGCGCACCGAACCGCGGGCGTAAGCCCGCGGGTTCTATATGGCGCACTCAGCCACTTCTGCCTCCGTACAACCCGCGGGCTTACGCCCACGGTTCGATGCCGTCGACGGCCGCGGTTTCCTAGGTGAACGGTATTGAACCCTCTAGCCCAGTGTTTGGGGCGCGCCTCCGCCCGCCCATTAACGTCAAGACAGGCCGCTCATGTGATCTCCGGTAGGGGCACGGAATCCTGCCGAGGGGCGAATAGTAAGACCAATCCTAAACACTGCGCCGTTACACGCGATCGATCCTGGCTGAGGTCGAAGAATAGCGGAACGAAATAGCCCTATAGCCGGCTCACTGTTCGTCCTTGCTCGGGGGCTGGAATTTTCATGTGCCGCTTCGCTATCCTTCGTCAGGTCGATTGGCGTCGGCGAAGGAGTCCCTTGCCGAGGCCTCGGCTCCAGGTGGTTCACGGAACGGTTCGACAGAAATGCGCTCGTAATACACTTCCAGGACGATTAGGTATTCTGTACCGCCCGGCGCTTGGAGAGCTACGCGGTCGCCCGGTGCCGATTGGATCAACGCGCGGCCCAGAGGCGACACCCAACTGATGTGGTTGCGGTTGAGATCGACCTCGTCGGTGCCCACGATGCTCACCACGCGCTCCGTTCCTGCGGCATTGGCATAGCGCACGGTCGCTCCGAAGAATGCCCGCGTCGCCGCCTGCCCCGCTCTCGGACTTTCCGGGTCCACCACTTCCGCGGCATCGATTCGCTTCGTGAGAAAGCGAATCCGTGCATCGATCTGGCGCAACCGCCGCTTGCCGTACTGATAGTCGGCGTTCTCACTGCGATCGCCGTTGCTCGCAGCCCACGCTACCACCTTCGTCACGGCCGGGCGTTCCCTGGTGAGCAGAAACCGGTGCTCCTCTTTGAGGCGCTGCAGCCCACTCGGCGTTATGTAGTTCTTGCCTCGCGTCGCGGGCTCGTCTGCTTGCGGTTTTCTCGTAAACCCTTTTCGCATTTCTAGTCCTTCAAGGGCGAATCCCGTGGGTGCCGCTCCGTATCCTCGCGACTTTCATATTCGCACGCAGTCTCTTATTGATCCTCCATCATCCCGGACAAGTGCCGGCGAAGGCATGGTGAGCGTGGAACTACTCGTGCAAAGTCGCCAAGGGTTTACCGATCCGTGACGACCATTGTCTTCGAAGCGGAAGGGGCCTAATCTTGACAGCCATGCCCTCCCCACCGGCCGGGTTGCGACGGTCGATTCCGAAGGTGCCGGGAATTCGTTGGGTTGGCTGAGCCTTTGACCCCCCGCGCGCGGGCCTCACCGCAAACTCGCGCGCCGATTCTATCTCAGGAACCCGCTCATGTTGGTCTCGCGCGAGCAGAGTTCGTCGTTCAACGGATCATCGAGTGCCAGGATGCGCCGCGCCTGCGGAGGCAGGGCATCCTGAACCTCTGGCCGAAGGAGTTTTTTCTGCCACTGCTGTTGTGGTTTGTCCCATCGCGTATAGAACCCGTGAATGGCGCAGCGAGCGCCGTCGGTCGCGTTGGCCGTTCCCCCGTGCCACAGGTGTGCGTTCATCACCACAACCGTCCCGGCTTTTCCGGTGACCAGAATCTCGCCGGGATGCGCGGCCCCGGGATCGGAAAGTTCCTGTTGAGGCAGCTTCCGCCAGCGGTGCGAGCCGGGAACCAGGCGCAGTGCCCCGTTGGTCTCGGTGAAATCGTCGAGCATCCACACCGAATTGGCGACCCAGTAGCCCTGCTCGTCGGCGATCGCGCCCGCGTCGGTGTGAAGAGGCTGCGAAACGCCGTTCTGGGGATTCGCCGATCTCACATTGAGGCTGCTCAGCTTGAAGCGGGGCCCCAGGATCCAACTCATCCCTTCGAGCACAACCGGATGCAGGATCACCTCGACGAAGATGGAGCCCTTGTCCACGACATTGGCCAGCCTGCGCGATCCCGGCTCCTGGCGGAATTCGGAGCCCGCCGCGGCACCCTCGATTTCGAACTGTTCGGCAACCCGCCGGCGAAGCCCCTCCAGCAGGGGCGGGGACATCAGGTTTTCGAAGATCACATAGCCGCTCTCGTCGAGCTGCCGCTTTAGCGATTCATTCATAAATCCGGCTTGCCCGCCTCCAGATCGAGGAGCAGTTGCTTCACGTCCAACCCGCCGCCAAAACCCGTCAGCTTGCCGTTCGCGCCGATGACGCGATGGCACGGCACCACGATGGGAATCGGATTCCGGCCGTTGGCAGCCCCGACGGCGCGCACGGCTTCAGGCGAGCCAATCGAGCGGGCGACGTCACGATAGCTGCGAGTCTCGCCGTAGGGAATCCGCCGCAGTTCCTCCCACACGCGAAGCTGGAACGGCGTACCGTCCGGCCGCAGGGGTAGTTCGAAGTGGCGCAGGTCGCCCGCAAAGTAGGCGTCCAGTTGGTGAACGGCGTCTGACAATACCGTGTTTCCAGGCTGCGAACGGCAGGCCGAGCCTTCATGGCGTCCGAAGACGATCCTCACCAGCGCGTCGGCGGAGGCTACCAGGTGCAGCCATCGTCCGCCCGCGTACCGATACTCCGCGCACTCGAGCACAGGCAAGTGCAGTGCCGCTCTTCAGGCCAGTTCGCCGTCGTGGTGCAGGCGATGCCTGGCGCCGGATTCCGGCTTCTTATAGCGTTCGATCTTGGAGCCGTGCGGCCCCGCCTTGGTCCGCGCCAGCAAGGTTTCCTTCTCTTTCGGCGACATCGGCCGGAAAGTCTTTCGCGTGACCACGTTCTGTTCCAGTTGCTCCACCGTTTCCACGCCCGAGACCAGTGTGTCGATGTCGTGGCTCCAGGCGAAACGCAGGCATTCGGGGATGGACGCGATCTTCGCCTTGGTAATCTCCCCGATCGCGTTCGATTTCATCGCGATGATGCCCAACCCCTTCCTGCGGAACTGCGGCAGCACCGAGTTGATGAAGCTCAGATAGTGAGGATCGATCAGGTTCACCGGGCACTGTACGGTCTCCCATCCGTCGAAGGAGTCCATCAGGCGCTTGTGTACGGTCGGGTCGTGATGACCGGTGAATCCGATGTGCCGGACTTTTCCGTCTTTCTTGGCCTTGACGAAGGCTTCCAGCGACCCGTTCGGTCCGAGGATCTTGTCGACTTCCGCGTGCGTTGCCACCTCGTGACACTGCCACAAGTCGAGATAGTCCGTCTGCAGGCGCTTGAGGCTCTCCTCGAGTTGCTTCGTCGCGCTGTCTTTGTCCCGCAGTTGAGCCTTCGTCATCAGAATGACCTTCTGGCGCAGACCGCCCTTCAAGGCCTTGCCATATGTGACATCGCTCTCGCCGTTATGATATTTATGAGCACTGTCCAGGAAGTTGATGCCAAGGTCAATGGCCCGATGGATGATCTCGATGCCCTGCGGCTCACCGCCTTTGCGCATGTGGAAGCCGCCGAGGGTGATGCGGGAGACGCGCAGACCGCTCTTCCCCAGCGTGGTCATCGGCATCGGAGTGCCGGCCAAAGCCTTCAACTGGGCGCTGAGCGCCATGGAGGAAAATTGAAGGAAGGTTCGTCGATCCATTACGTTTCCTTTCTCGCGATGGGCTGTCGTCGACCATCCTATCATTGCGTCCTCCCCCTCTTCACGCTGTGGTGTGGTTTGACGCCTGCGCTCGGGCAGTTGGCCGCGCCCGGCTCAGCCGGCGTGGCGATGGGCCACTTGCATCTGAACGTCCGCGATGTCGAGGTCTCCAAGAAATTCTGGGTTCAGCAGATGGGAGGAGATCTGGTCAGGATCGGTAAAGGCGAGGCCGTGAAATTTGCCGGATCGCTGGTGATGCTCCGCAAGCGCGACGAAGTGCAGGCGGGCTCCGGCGCCGTCGCGTATGTTGAATTCCGTTCGCGCGACCTGGAAACCGTGGTCCAACGCGCGAAGGTGGCGGGTACTCCCATGCCTCGCTACGAGAAGGGCAAGCGGGCATCGTTTCTCACGCCGGAACAGTTGCGCGTCCACGTGTATCAGGACCGCCGCCAGGCGCAGGCGATGATCTTCGCGCGAATCCACTTTCGGGTCAGTCGCTCGGAGGCGTTGCGCGAGTGGTACCGCCGCCTGCTGGATGTCCACGCGAAAGCGGCCGGCGCGGCGCAGGTGCTTCAGATCCCCGGGGCGGACCTGACGTTCAGCGAGGCCGGGGCGAAAGATCCCGCACCTGCCGGAACCGCGATCGACCACATCGGATTCGAAGTCAGGGAACTCGAGGCGAGGGCGAAAGTACTGGAGAAGAAGGGCTTCAAGTTCGACCTTCCTTTCCGCTATTTCGACCGCGTGAACGTGGGTGGGGTGAAGTTGATCGATCCGGCCGGGGTGCCGGTGATGCTCACGGAAGGTCTTTCGCGCTACTGATCATCGTCCGGTCTTCCGCGCCGGGATGAGCATGAGTTCCTGGCCCGCGATGGCATAGACACGCTCTCCTGCCGCGGGCCGGACGAGTGCCGTGCCGGTGAACTCGCCGAACGCCGGCAGCACGCCTACTCGTTCTCCAAGCCAGAAACAAGCGAGCCGGAGGCTATCGCCGCCTGCTCCTGACAGCCTGACGCTGGGATGAATGTGGCCGGCCAGCGTGTAGCCGCCCGCGCACTCCTCGGGGTGGTGTGCCAGGACAAATGGCTCCATCGAGTGAGGGGCATCGACCGGCTGGATATCCCATGCCGGCGGCGGATCGCCCGCGCGCCGGTCGTGATTGCCGCGCACCAGCAGGATCGCGAGATGCCGGTGCCGCTGTCTCCAGCGGGCGACCGCATCGAGCGTGGCCGGCGCGCGGCCCTGATGGGCATGCAGCAGATCGCCGAGAACCACCAGGGTGAGTGCTTCCGTCTGTTCAATGGCCCGGGTCAGCCGTTCCAGATTCTGCCCGGTGGTCCCGCGGGGAATGGCAATCGACTGTGCCCGCATTGTCGCCGCCTTGCCGATGTGCACGTCGGCCACCACCAGGGTCTGCCGCCGCGGCCAGTAGAGCGCACGCTCGGGGAGCAACAGCACCGGTTCGCCGGCAAGTTGGAGGGTCAACGGTCGAGAGGAGGTCTGCACGCTCTTCCCACGAGTATCGCGCAGCCAGGAGGACGGCAGCCCTCCCTGGCCGCGGGGCCTCGGATAGTCAGCCATTTGCGTGCCCCGTATGATAGAGAGTCTGATGCGTTCCACCCTCATCCTGCTTCTGACCCTGACCGCTCTTTCCGCCGGGAAACCGTCGTTTCAAGAAATGCGGAAGCTCACCGAGGCCCCTTCCCCGAAGCTGGCCGCGGCGTTGACCGAGTTTTTCTGCGAGACCGATCTGGCCAAAGGCATGGCACTCGCGAGCGAAGGACCCGACTTCCTGTTCGCCATCGCGGCCGGCGGAGTCCCGCGCCTGGTCGTCGACGACGGCAGACCCCTGCCGATGACTCGCGTGGCATCGTCGAACCTCTGGTTTGCAACCCCCAGACTGCGCACCGGTGTCGTCCATACGTTCCACTACCAGATCAAAGGGCAACCGTTCGGCGGCAAGGCGGATGTCCCGGCATTCGGACCCTACTCCTACGCGAAACCCGGTGTCCCGGCGGGGCGCCTGTCGGAAAAGTTCACCCACCGCAGCCGCGTTTACCCTGGGATGGACTGCGACTATTGGGTCTACACGCCGGCCCAATACGATCCGGCCAGACCGGCGGCCGTGATGGTGTGGCAGGACGGTGAGGTGCTGGTTCCGCGTGAATTACCATCCCGCGCGCAGATCGTGTTTGACAACCTCTCCCACGAGAAGAAGATTCCGGTGGTCGTCCACGTCCTGATTTCGCCGGGGTTCGTCGACGGCGTGCGGATCCGGGCCGAACAGTACGACGAAGTATCCGACCGATATGCCCGCTTCCTGCTGGAAGAGATCCTCCCGGACGTCGGGAAGCGTTTCCATCTGCGCCAGGACGGCTATTCCCGCGCGATCGCCGGCGATTCGTCGGGCGGCATCTGCGCGTTCAACGCCGCGTGGCAAAAGCCGGAATCGTTCACGCGCGTTCTCTCCCGCATCGGAAGCTTTACCAGCATCTGGTGGAAACCCGGGACACTCGATGGCGGCAACATATTCCCGTTCCTGATCCGGAAAAGCCCCAAACGGAACATTCGCGTTTGGCTGCAGGAGGGCGCCGGTGACCTGGAGAACGAACACGGAAGCTGGCCGTCGCAGAATCTGGCTATGGCCAACTCGTTGAAGCTGCAGGAGTACGATTTCCACTTCAGTTGGGGCGAGGGCGGCCACTCGCGCAACTGCGGACACGTGGAACTGGCTGAAGAGTTGATCTGGCTATGGCGCGGATACCAGCCGGCTGAAACGACTCAGGACTTTACAATGGACCCGGCAGAGAACGGCAAGCCGATGTTCCGGATCAAGGCCCTGAACCGGCAGTGAGACGGTGGCACACCTGTGGGCCGGGTTCACAAAACCTGGTAAGGTCATCGGCGTACCCCGGGGTCGCGCCGGCGTTGGCGATCTTTGCGTGGGAGCGCTAAAGCGTTCAGCCGGCACGCCGTTGTCCCCCTCGCGGCCGGCTATAGGCTCCACGACTTCGTCAAACCCCTTAGTTTCGGATAGAATGGAGAATTGCGTGCTTCCAGCAGATGCGGCCTCCAGTGAAACCCGTTTGGGCGTAGGATCGTCATCCAAACAACGCAGAAGGGAAAGGATCAAGGTCTTTTGATGAGTGTGTGTGGGCGACTTCGCCTGGTGAGCTTGTGGGTATGCCTCAGCGGAATGCTGACGTTAGCGGATGCCCAACAAGCGACGCCGCAACCCAAGCCCGCTCCCGCGAAAAAGGCCAATCCCTTCGAGACGGTTCCCCAGAACACAGAACCGCCGAAGCCGGCGCCCGCTCCTCCGCCGGCGCCCAAGGCGAAACCGGGCGCGCCCCAACTGGAAGCGCCGAGCGTGGCGACGGAAGAAGCCAGGCCGGTTTCCAATGTGGTTGAGGTCATCGAGTTTCGGGGCGCGCGCCGCGTCCCGCAGGACACTCTCCGCGCCCTGATCTTCACCAAAAAGGGCGACAACTTCGATCGTGAGACCTTGCGTCGGGATTTCATGGCGCTGTGGAACACCGGACGCTTCGACGACATCACGCTCGAAACCGAACCGGGCCCCGCCGGCCTGATCGTTCGCTTCATCCTGGTGGAGCGGCGCGTCGTCCGCACCATCAAGTACGAAGGCATCAAGTCCGTCACGGTATCCGAGATCCTCGACAAGTTCAAGGAGCGCAAGGTCGGCTTGTCGGTGGAATCGCAGTATGACCCGAACAAGGTGCAACGCGCGGCCGTGGTGCTGAAGGAGTTTCTTTCGGAGCGCGGACGCCAGTTTGCCCTGGTGGAGCCCGACATTCGCCAGATTCCCCCTTCCTCGCTGGCCGTCACGTTCAATGTGAAGGAGGGCCCGAAGGTCAAAGTCGGCAAGATCGATATCACCGGGAATACGGTTCTCAAGGACCGCGAGGCAATCCGGGCCATGAAGGCGCTGCGGCCCATCGGCATCCCCCGATCCATTCTGCTTGAGAACATGTTCGCGAAGACCTACGATTCGACCAAGCTGGAAATGGACAAGGAGTTCATCCGCGAAGCCTACCGCGAGCGCGGCTACTTCCTGGCGAAAGTCCTGGATCAGGACGTCGGGCTGCGCAATACCGGGGGCGGCAAGTTCAAGATCCCGCTGTTCTATAGCAACAAGCCCGGGAAGCGCGCCGACGTTACCATTCCCGTAGAGGAAGGGCAGCAGTACCGGCTGAACAAGATCAACTTCGTAGGCATCAAGTTCTTCCGTACGCCGGAATCCCTGATGCGCCCGCTATTCCAGATGGGCGAGGGCGACGTGTTCTCCACCGGCAAGTTGCGCAAAGGCTTCGAGAACATGCGCAAGCTCTACGGAGAGTTCGGCTACATCGACGCTGTGATCGAGCCTTCATTCGACTTCCCGGATCCCAACAAGATCGACCTCACCCTGACAGCGGAAGAGGGCAAGCAGTTTTTCATACGCCGGATTGATTTCGCGGGCAACACGACGACGCGCGACAAGGTCATCCGTCGTGAATTGTTGCTGGATGAAGGCGACATGTACAACACCAGGATGTGGGAGTTGAGCGTCCTGCGCCTGAATCAGTTGGGGTACTTTGAAGTCCTCAAGGAAAACGAAGCCACGGACCTGAAGCGCAATCCGCAGTCGAACACCGTGGATATCACCTTGAAAGTGAAAGAGCGCGGAAAGAACTCCATCGGTCTCACGGGCGGCGTGTCGGGGATCGCCGGCAGCTTTGTCGGGTTCAACTATTCGACCAACAACTTCCTGGGGCTGGGCGAAACGCTCTCCCTCGAATCGCAGTTGGGCGCCCGAGTTCGCGATGTCAGCATTGGATTCACGGAGCCGTACTTCCTCGACCGGCCCCTGCAGTTGGGATTTGTCGTCTACCTCCGCCGCTTCAACTACGACCAGGGCCGCGAGGTTTCCCTGTTGACGGGACGCAATTACTTACCCCTGTTCCAGCAGTATGGGGACGAGAACCTGCTGAACTATATCCAGAACGGCAAGGGGTTCTCGGTTTCGGCCAGCTATCCGCTCCGCCGCAGCTTTGCCCGGGTGGGCGTGACGTACGGCTACGACCACTCGAACATCGTTGTGAAGAGCACGGCGTCCAAACAGTATTTCGAGTACATCAACTTCCAGGGGATCGGCGGGCCGAACTCGCTGACCGGAATCCGTACCAGCCGCGTGGTTCCTTCGTATTCGTACAACACCGTGAACCATCCGATCAATCCGACAGGGGGCAAGAGCCTGTTCGCGTCGATGGAGTTCGCGGGGAGCTTACTGGGCGGCAACGTGAACACCCTTCGCCCGGTGGTCGACGCCAAATACTTCCGTCCCTCGCCCTGGAACCGCAAGCACGTGCTGGCCGCTCACGGAATGATGTCGTTCCTGACCGGGTACGGCGGCAAGGTCGCGCCCCCGTTCAACCGCACCTACATGGGCGGCGAGCAGGATATCCGCGGATTCGACATCTGGGGAGTCAGTCCCATCGCGTGGGTTGCCAGCGAGGCGACGGTGGCGATCCTGAACGACGACGGTTCGCAGCGGGCGGAGAAGATCATCGATCAGAACGGCGTTCAGAGCTTTGTCGCGGCCACGCAAAAGATCCCAATCTATCAATTCACGTATGCCGGCGGCGACGCGCAGATCCTGGGCAACTTCGAGTACCGGATCCCGATCGTTGGGCCGGTGAACCTGGCGCTGTTTTTCGACGTCGGGGCCAACAAGATTCTCCGGAAAGACCAGTTGCGGATGAACGAGGACCGCGTCAACGAGTTGAACGGGTTTTATCCGCAGGCCGGTTTCAACGGACAGGCCTTTATCGCCAAGGGCACGGACAAGGTGCGGGCCTCGACGGGTGTCGAACTGCAGGTGCTGCTGCCGGTTGTAAACGCACCGTTCCGCATCTACTGGGCGTACAATCCGATGATCCTGCAGGATTTTCTGCAGCCGCCGATCGTGGCCGACCGCTCCTTCTTTCCGAACCAGGCGACGTTCCTGAATTCCATCGCCTCCTACGGCCGGGCTTACCCCTGGTTCGAAAAACGCAGGACATTCCGGTTTACAATTGGGCGCACGTTCTGACCGCCGCGCTATGCGAAGATATTGAGAAGGAGTCTAAGTAGAAACAAATGAGATTGGTTAACCAAGCCGCGAGCCTCGCGGCGACGGGGGTTTTTGCGGCAACGCTCGTGTGGGGGCAGGCTGCCCAACCGTCCAAGGTCGGTATCGTCAATATGAGCGCCGCGATTGTCAGCACCAACGACGGTCAGAAGGCGGTCGGCGCGCTCCAGTCCAAGTTTGCGCCAAAGAAGTCCGAGATCGACAAGAAGAGCAGCGAGGTCGAGCAGTTGAAGGCGCAGTTGAGCCGCGGCGCCAACACCATGAGCGACGAGCAAAAACAGAAGGTTATGCGCGAAATCGACTCCCGCACCAAGCAACTCACGCGCGAGACCGAAGATGCGCAAGCGGAACTCGACCAGGAACAACAGAAAATCCAGAGCGAGTTGGGCCAGCGTATGTTCGCGGTCATCGACAAGTATGCCAGGGACAACGGCTTCTCGCTGATCCTGGACGTTAGCTCCCAGCAAAGCCCCGTCCTGTTCGCCTCCGACTCGATCAACATCACGCAGGCCGTCGTCGACATCTATAACAAGAACTCTCCCAGCGCGGTAAGTTCATCGGCTCCGCCCGCGGCCATTCCTGCGGCGGCCAAACCGGCGGTGCCGTCGCCGGCCACCAAGCCGGTCACTCCGGCAAAAAAGCCCCCGGCCGCGAAATAACGAAGCATCCAGACGAAAAGTTGTAGGGGCCACGAAACCAACCGCCGGGCGGCGGCGTCTTCTCCCTGCTACACTGTTTTGCGGGAGGTGTACGTGCGTCCCTTAGCGATCTTGGTGGTCTTGGCTTCGGCGGGCTTGGCGCAGCATCGCGGCGCTGGCACTTCGCGCCACGGGTTCGGCAACGTCGTGTTCCCGGGAACCGGCGGCCCGCCCGGACGTCACGCCCCGGTTACGGTCCCAGGGGTCTATTCGAGCGGCTCCTTCGCAGGACGGCTTGGCGCGACCGTGAGCGGCTACCCGGGCTACAGCGGCGCGCCCGGTTATGGCAATCCCCGGGGACGCCAGCAGGTGGTGGTTGTGCCCTGGGCCTATCCCGCCTATTATCCTCAGGAGCAGCCAAACGTCGTCATCGTGCAACAACCCGCTCCTCCGGCACAGCAACAACCGCAGGTCATCATCAATCAGAACTTCACTCCGGAGGTGGCAAGGCCAGTTGTGAAGGAGTACGACAGCGATGACGGCATTCGGATTTACGAGGTACCTTCGAAAGCCCGATCTTCCCAACAGGAGGAGTCCCGCGAGCCCGAGAACAGCCCTTTCCTGATCGCGCTGAAGGACCAGACCATCTACGCCGCCTTCACCTTCTGGCTGGAGGGCGAAACCCTGCATTACGTGACTCCGCGGGGCGCTCACAATCAGGTGTCGCTCGATCGCGTCGACCGCGCGTTCACCCTCAAGCTGAACCGCGACCGGGAGTTGCCGGTGAAGTTGCCCGCCCACGAATAAGGGGCGCCCGGAAGAACCCGCGGACCTGCTCCTGGATTTTGACCCTATCCCAACCCGTGCGGCCTTGCAGGCTGCGGCCCGCTTTACCATTAAAACCGCAACCAGAAAGTTGCGCTTCTGCGGAATGAAGGGTACCGATCAAAAGAAACGGCGCCCCCTCGGGTGAAGGGGCGCCGGGCAGGGTTGCAACTTCAGTGACTAGAAGTGGAATCCGCGGACGATGAACGTCGCCATCTGGCCGCGGGACATTGGTGCATCCGGCGAATACGTTGTCGGACCCGTTCCGTTGGTGATCCGCAACTCGCGGAACGTCTGAATGTATCCGTAGAACGGATGCGACACCGGTACATCCGTCGGGAAGTACGGGATGCCCGTCTGGAACACCCAGAAGTTGTCGCCATTGTTGCTGACGCAGAGGAACGGAGACGTCGTCGACCCGCCGGTCCCTACCGTCGGGCAACCGGAGATCGTCGTCGGATGAACGTTGTTCTCCTTCGCCCGGATGACGAATACCGCCATCTGGCCGCGAGTCACGTAGTCAAACGGACAGAACGCCGATGCCCCGTCCGTCTGCAGCAGACAGCCCCGCGTGTAGCCGCGACGCGCCAGTACTTCGATCGCGTCACGCTGCGCCTGGCTGATTGTTACCGCATTGCCTCCCGCATCCGTACCCGTGCGGCCCACGAACACGTCCGCAAACGTGTTCACAGCCGCGCTGCCCGAGGCCGTTTTCGCCAGGTAATCGGCGACCGCCGGCAGGTCCATCTGCGAGTAGACGACGAAGGCCGCCATCTCCATGCGGGTAACGAGCCGCGCGGACTGAAACGCCACCGCAGCCCCGTTGGTCCCGTGTGCCGGAACTCCCGGCGTCCCCGAGCCCAACTGCGCGCCCGTCGGTCCGATCAGGTACGCGGTCAAACCGATCTGACGAGCAGTCTGGATGTAGACGAAGAACGGATCTTCGAGGCAGGTCGCGTTGCCTTGACCCACGGGGCAAACATCGGAGAAGAAGTTCGAGTTCGTCCCGTAGGGATCGGTGTTGCTGAAACTCATGTCGTAGTAAGCGGCGTGCGTCGCCCACTGTCCGACGCCACCGGCGATGCGGAAGTCGGAGAACGCGCCGTACACCCACAATCCACCCAAGTTCGGGTCCGTCGCCGCCCCGGCGCGCGTGGCGAGCAGGTTGGTCGTATTGGCGCCCGTCGCCGGGTTGATCACCCGCCCGGACTCCGGATTGCGGAACCACTCGAAGCGGTCGTATTTGTCCACACCGGTACGGACGTCATACAGGCTCGGCCAGATGTCGCCTTGGCTCGGTACCGCCGGATAGAAGAATCGCGGGCTGGTCGAGCCCACGAACAGCTTCTCGAAGTACGGCAGAAGCCACGACGGCGAGGCCGCACCCTGCTGGATCACATTCGCCGTCACGTCGAACATCGGCGCGTAGAAGTGGCCGTTCTGCCAAAACGTGTAGAACGTCAGGCTCGGATTCGGCAGCGGCAAGGTGAAGACCGCCGTGCTTCCGACCGCGGGCAGCGCCGGTACAGCCGACGTATAGATCATTTGCACCACGTCGTAATAGACGGTGCTCGACTCCAACGGATTGGCCGTGTTGGCATTCCCTGCCCCCGGCGTCACGATCGAAGTGCCACGAATGATCGGGTTCGGACGCCCGACGCGTGCATCATAAATGTGTCCTTCTCGATGGACCGCACGCCGCGTACGGCCGTCGCCGACAAACAGTAGGTTCTGTGGATCCGTTGCCGCGCCAGCGCTGCAGGGCGTCGTCGAACAACTCGTCGATTGCGGCACCTGAAACGGGCTGATCACGGTGTCTGGCACCATCTGCTGCCGCGGCCCGGGAATGGAGAGGACGCTCTGATCGCCTCCATCCAGTGCCGGACGGTAGTCCGCACGGTACGTGATCGGCTGCACCCACAGGTGGCCACGATTGGTTTGGCCGCCGATCAGATGAGTCACACCACCGAATGGGTAGTTTGAATACGTCGCCATCGCGCGCCCGCGCAGGTGTACCGGCTCATAACAAAGAAGTCTCATCGTCGAAGGTGTCTGAGGTTGAGCCGGTGGCCTCGGCGTATCGATGCCGGAAGCGGCTGCTTGCACTTCCAAACCGAGTGTGTAGCGCGAAGGCGGGAAGCCGGCCACCGTCGTCGTGCATGTATCGGTTGCGAAGTTATAACCCCCTGCCGCGCAGAACGCCGGCAGGTCCGTGTCGCGGAACATATCGAACGCCGTCTGAGTCGGCGGATTCACAATCAGTCCCAGACCCACTACGCCGCTGTACGGCG
>JBJXGR010000163.1:0-19853 GCA_046160045.1 Bryobacteraceae bacterium | reverse complement strand
CCTCGACGCCTTGTCCCGCATGATCACCGCCAAACTCGGCCTCACCGCTCCGGACCTGGAAGATCTCGACCCGGCTCCGGCAAAGGAGAAATAACTCCCGTGTTTCCCTTCAATCACAGCCTCGTGGGGCGGGCGCCCTCGCCCGCCGCCGGCCCCCCGGCCGGCGCTTTGTGGAGCCGGTCTCCGACCGGCCTCGCCGCCGCATCGCAGCCCCATTGCCAATGGGCTGGCCATAGCCCCGGTCCAGGCCAATCTAAGTCAAGTACATCCCCCTCTGTTTCGTTTGATTCGTTTTGTTTCGTTATGTTTCGATTGACCCAAAACGCCGATCTCTCACCGCTCCAGTCACTTAACCCCGATTTCAGCCCGTTTTGTTTCGACAAAAAAGTTTCGCCAGCCGGAGCCTGCGATGATCTGGCACTCCTTTCACTCCGGCCTGCCCCGCATGTTTGTTCAGGAGTTCCTCGGCTCCCACCCTCGGCCGGTTCAGGATGTCGTCACCGCGCTCGCCGTTCTTCTCGGGCAGCGCAAGTTCTTCGCCGACCGCCCCTTCCGCTGGCCTCCGCGTTCCTGCGCGAAATTCCTCGATATACTGAACTGTTCCAAGGAGGCGTCCGTGCGACTCGCCGTATTGTCTTTCTTCAGCCTGGCGGCGTTGGCTGCCGATCTTACCCCCGATCCGAAGCTCCGGCTGAATCGGGACACCTACCACCCCGTGGTCGATCTGCTCAAGGCCAAGCGCGGGCAAGTGTCCGACGCCCAGCTCGAGCAGTTGCGGAAACTCCCCCTCGAGGCTATCTGGGGAGCGGTGCAGCGGGCCGGCTACACCAATTGCCACATCAGCGGGCTGAAGAGCACGCGGCCGGATGAGCGATTGGCGGGCCGTGCCCTCACCATCCGCTATCTGCCGCAGCGTCCGGACCTGGTCGAAGCGATGAACCAATTGGCCAAGGAAGGGGATTGGCCCAAGGGGTACCACGTGCGTGCGGCCGAAGAGACGAAGCCCGGCGATGTGGTGGTGGTGGATTTGGGCGGCGGAATCCCCGACGGGGTCTTCTTTGGGGACATCTCGGCGCTCGGGATCCGGATGCGCGGAGCGAGTGGAGTGGTTCTGTGGGGATCCAGCCGCGATTATTCCGAGTTAAAGGAGATGGCCGGCTTCCCGGTGTTGGCGGTCGGGTGGGATCCGCGGGGCGCGACGCAGATGGGCGTGGATTGGAACGTTCCGGTTCGTGTCGGCCCGGCAACCGTGCTGCCCGGAGACGTGGTGGTCGCCGACGCCGAGGCCGTCCTGTTCTTCCCGGCGAGCCTCGCCGCCGACGTCATCCAGCAGGCGTCCGCGCTCGCGGAACAGGAAGAGTTCGAACGCAAGATGGCGCGCGAGAAAACGCACCGCTTCCGCGATGTGTACCCGCTGAATCCCGAACTGCGCAAGCGGTTTGAAGAAGAACGCCGCAAGAAATAGCCCCCGATGAACGAGGAGCGCAAAGAGCGAATCCGGTATTACGTTTACGCGGCATTCGTCGGAGTGCTGCTGCTCGCAAATGTAACGGGTGTCTGGAAGACCTTCCTCGGCATCGACACCGCGGCGATTATCACGCTGCTGGCGGGCTACAAGACCTTCCATAATTCCATAGCGTCGCTGCTGGAACGGCGGATCTCGGCCGACCTGGCGTTGTGCATCGCGGTGGTGGCGGCGCTCTCGGTGGGAGAATACCTGGCCGCGGCCGAAGCGATGTTCATCGTGCTGGTGGGCGAAGGGCTGGAATCCTACGCCGCCGGCCGGACGGAGGCGGCGATCCGGAGGTTCGTCGAGCAGTTGCCGCGCCGTGCCCGGGTCTTGCGTGATGGCGTGGAAGTGGAAGTCGATGCGGTGGCGCTGGCGCCGGGCGACCTGGTGCTGGTTCGCCCGGGCGAGCGCATCACGGCCGACGGCGCGATCGCCGAAGGCGTCTCGACCGTGAACGAAAGCTCGATCACGGGCGAGCCGCTTCCCGCCGAGAAGAAGCCGGGCGACGTGGTGTACTCGGGCACGCTGAACGGCAATGGTCTGCTGACGATTCGCGTGGAGCACGCCGGGGACGAAACCACCCTGGCGCGCGTCGCACGACTGGTGGACGAGGCCAAGGACCGCCAGGCTCCGGTCGAGCGCCGGGCCGATCGCTATGCGAAATACTTCCTGCCCGCGCTGCTCCTGTCAGGCGCTTTGACGTTCTACTTTACGCGGGACTGGCTTCGCACCGTAGCCGTGCTGATCGTCGCGTGTCCGTGCGCCCTTATTCTGGCCACGCCCACCGCGATGGTCGCCGCGATCGGCGGCCTGGCGCGGCGCGGCATCCTGGTGCGCGGGGCGAATGTGCTGGAACTGGCGGCCCAGGTCGATACCCTGGTTTTCGATAAAACGGGGACCCTCACGGAGGGCCGATTCGAAATCCTCAAGATCCTGCCGGTGGAGAGGAGCGAAGAGCGGGTGCTCGAACTCGCCGCCGCCGCCGAGCAGGGGTCGGAACATCCGCTGGCGCGTGTGATCGTCGACGGAGCGCGGGCGCGGGGCCTCGCGATCCCGTCCGCTTCCGGCCTGAGGGTGCTTCCCGGGCGTGGGGCCGAAGCGCTGGTGGGCTTCAGCACGGTTCGTGTGGGCAGCGCGGCGTACCTGGCCTCGCATGAAATCGGGGACACGGCCGCGTATGTCGAAGAAGCGGACCGCGTGGGTGCAACCGCGGTCCTGGTGGCGGAAGGCAGCCGGCTGGCGGGCGCGATCCTGCTGCGGGATCGACTGCGGGACGGCCTGACTCCCGCCCTCGCGCAATTGCGGGAGATGGAGATCTTCCGCCTGATCCTGCTCACCGGCGACCGCCGCGCAGCCGCCGTGGCGATGGCGAAGGAAAGCGGGATCGAGGAAGTCGACGCCGAACTGCTGCCGGAGCAGAAGCTGGAACGGATCAACCAACTCGTGCGGGAAGGGCGGCGGGTGGCGATGGTCGGCGACGGCATCAACGACGCACCGTCGCTGGCCGCGGCGCACGTCGGCATCGCCGTCTCCGGCGCGAGCGACCTGGCGGCCGAGGCGGCCGATGTCGTCTATCTGCCGCACTCGCTCGACAGACTGCCGCGGCTGTTCGAGGTCAGCCGTCAGGCGGTCCAGACGGCGTGGCAGAACATCGTCCTGTTCGCCGGGGTGGTGAACGCGGTGGCGGTGATCGCCTGCGCCACCGGCTACGTCGGCCCCATCGGCGCGGCGTTTACGCACCAGATCAGCTCGTTCCTGGTGATGATGAACTCGCTCCGGCTATTGCGCGTGGAGCGATGGGAAGACACCTTTTGGAAACGCTGGCTGCGCCGCACGCCCTTGCCAGAGTGGCTTGCAGGGCTACGGGCGATCGAGTGGCGCGCGCAGGCCTGGGCCGGATGGGACCGGCTGCGACGGTATCCCCGGGAAGCGGGAATCGCCTTCGCCGCTCTGTTTCTGCTGAATGGGGTGTATCTGGTGCCGCCGGACCAGGTGGCGGTGATCGAACGGTTTGGCCGCAAGGTGATGCCGCCTGGCGGGCCGGGCTTGCACTACAAGCTGCCGTGGCCGGTGGAAAAACTGACGCGCATCGAGGCCAGGCGGATTCGCACGGTGGAGATTGGGTACCGATCGGCGGCCACGCGTCCGGACCTGGAGCCCGCGGCGTACGAGTGGAACGTCCAGCATCGGGCAGGGCGCTTCCAGCGGCGGCCGGACGAGTCGCTCATGTTGACGGGCGACCAGAACCTGGTTGAGGTCACAGCGACCGTTCACTATGAGATCGACAGGCCGGATGATTTCCTGTTTGCGCAGTATGACGGTGAAGCGACGGTGAGGACGGCAGCCGAGTCGGTGCTCCAGATGTGGACGACGTCCGCCGCGCTGGACGAGATTCTCACGACCGGCCGCCGGGCGTTTGAGGCGCGTGCCGTGCGCGAACTGCAGGAGAGGATGAACCGCTATCGGGCCGGCATTCGGATCCGCGGAGTGCGTCTCCAGGATGTCCATCCGTCGATCGAAGTGGTGGACGCCTTCCGCGAGGTCGCCGGAGCGTGGGAGGAACGCGCGCGCAAGATCAACGAGGCGGACGGCTACCGCAACGAGCAACTGGCGCTGGCGCGCGGCAACGGCAAGGCCAACCTGGCGCGTTCGGAAGGATACAAGCAGTCGCGCGTCGCACGGGCGCGGGGGGATGCGGAGCGATTTGTGGCCGCCGAGGCCGCGCATCGCGGCGCTCCCGGGCCGACCGAAACGCGCCTGTACCTGGAAACTATCGAACAGGTGCTGCCGGGGAAACGCAAGCTCATCGTGGATGCAAGCCGGGGCCGCCGGCATCTGTTGCTGCTGGAAGATGGCGTGGAGGTCGGGCCGTCGCTGGCGCCGCTCATCCCCAGACCGAGACGGGAGGAACAGTGATGCTCGATCGATATCCCAAACTGGTTCGCGCTGCTTCGGCGTTGTTTGCGTTGTGGCTGGTGTGGGCGGCTGTGTTCACCGTTCGCGAGACAGAGTTTGCCTTCATCACGCAGTTCGGCAGGCCGGTCGGGTCGGTCGGCGAGGCCGGACTGCACATCAAATGGCCCTTTCAGAACGTCACGTACTTCGACCGGCGGCTGCGCATCTACAACCCACGGCCTTCCGAATTCCTCACGCGCGATAAGAAGAATGTGGTGATCGAGAATTACGTGGCCTGGCGAATTGAAGACCCGCAGAAATTTGTGGAGGCGGTCGGGGACGTCGGTGCCGCTGAAATGCGGTTGCACGACATTATCTGGTCGGGTCTATCGGCGACGCTCGGCAACCACGACCTGGACGCGCTGGTCGGCGCGTCGGCGGACAAACTGCAAGCGCGCCAGGTGCTCGACCGATTGAGCGAAGACAGCGACCGGGCGGCCCTGCGCCAATATGGCATCCGGGTGATCGATGTTCGCATCAAACGGCTGAACTTCCCCGAGCAGAACAAGCAGAGCGTGTATGCCCGGATGCGCGCCGAGCGAGAACGGATCGCGCGGCAGTATCGCGCGGAAGGCGAGGAACAGGCACTCGGCATTCGCGCCGACGCCGATCGCCAGCGGGACGAGATTCTGTCCGTGGCCTACCGGCAGGCCGAAAAGACCCGCGGCGAAGGCGATGCCGAGTCCACCTGGGTTTATGGCGTCGCGTATTCCCGGAATCCACGCCTGTACAAATTCCTGCGCACGCTGGAGTCGTACAAGAAGGTGCTCGACGACAAGACCACGGCCATCCTGAGTTCCGACTCGGAGTTGCTCAAAGTGTTGATGAGAGGTCAGAGCGGAGCGCAATGAGCACGCTGGACTTACGCTCGCCAGCGACGGAGTCGGAAGCGGGGCTCCTTGCACCGTCGTGGTGGGAGAATCGCCCGCGCCGGTACGCCGCGCTCGCGTTCGGGGCCTGGCTGCTGTCGGGGATGTATCTGGTGCCGACGGACCAGCAGGCGGTGGTGACGCGATTCGGAGCGGTGACGGAACCGCGAGTGCTTCCGGGACTGCATCTGTCGCTCCCGTGGCCCATCGACCGGGTCACGCGGTTGAAGGTGCGGCAGTTGCAGCGCCTGGTGGCGGGGGGAGATGCGGCGGATGCGGTGGTGGGGCGCACCGATCCTTCGAGGGCACAATTCCTCACCGGCGACCAGAACCTGATTCACCTGCGCGCTGTCGTGCAGTATTACGTCGCCGTCCCGGCGGATTACCTATTTCAGCCGCTGGACGTGAGCGCCGTGATTCGCGCTGCCGTGGAGACCGAGTTGTCGCGGAAGATCTCGAGCCGAGGCGTCGATGCCGTGCTGACGACCGAGAAAGCCGCTATTCAGGAGGACGTGCGGGGCGAGGCGCAGAAGCGGTTGAACGACTATCGCGCCGGCGTGGCGCTGGCCAGCGTGAACATTGAGTCCGTGCTGCCGCCGGCGGAAACCGCCGAGGCCTTTCGCGACGTGGCCAGCGCTCGCGCCGACGCCGTGCGGATCGTCAACGAAGCCCAAGGGTACGCGAACGACATCCTCCCCAAGGCTCGCGGCGAGGCCCGCCAGTTGATCGAGTCGGCCGAGGCCTTCAAGCAGCGGAAGATCAACGAGGCCGCAGGCGATGCGGCGCGATTCACGGAAATCGCCGTAGAGTACGCAAAAGCAGCCGAAGTCACCGGCGACCGGTTGTATCAGGAAGCGATGGTGGAGATCCTGCCGCGGATTCGCAAGCTGATTGTCGATAAGAATGGCAACCTGGATCTGACGATCATCCGAAGGGCGGAGCCGGCCGCCAAACCGCAATGAAGCGCGACCAGACAGCCAAGCTGTTGACTCTTGTCCTGATGCTGTTAGGCCTGGCGCTGATTCTCGTGCGCCAGAAGAATGTGCTCGCGCCCCAGGTCACGCCGCAAGCGCGGACGCCGCAGGACGCTGTGTACGCCATGCTCGATGCCGCGCGGGCGGGGAATGTCCGCTCGTATCGGGAGTCGTTCACGGGGTCCCAGGCCAAGGCCGTGTCGCAAGCCCTCGGCGAGAGCACGGAAGAACAGTTCGCAGCTTATCTGAAGCGTTCGCACGCGGACATTAAAGGCATCGCCATGATGGAACCGCGCAGCGTGAACGAGCAGGAAGTGAGGGTGCGGGTCGAGTATGTGTTCGCGGATCGAAACGAGGCTCAGGAGATGGTG
Source organism: Bryobacteraceae bacterium (assembly GCA_046160045.1). Taxonomy (GTDB): domain Bacteria; phylum Acidobacteriota; class Terriglobia; order Bryobacterales; family Bryobacteraceae; genus CAZGUX01. Next base: position 13,174 of record JBJXGR010000163.1, on the reverse strand, counting down.
CTCGTGAAGGCGGACGGCCGCTGGAAGATTGCTTCGATCGCGGGCGCCGAACGCGTGCCGACGACCGTTCCCTACGGCACACCCGTGCGGTGATCCCGTTGATCGTTTTGCGGTTGGGCCTTACCGCAAAACAGAGTTTACTTCTTGTTTCGCGGGAAGATCGTGTAGTTCCACTCCGGCGCGAACTCATCGTACACGATGTTGAGATCATCGATAACGTCCGTCGGCTGCCGACCGGGGGCGCGGCTGACTGATTCTCCGCTCCGGGGCTTGCTTTTTGGCGCCTTCGAAGCTGCTTTGCGTTTTGGTGGCGTTGGCCGTGTGGGTGGCATGTCTGGATTGTATCTCGCTCGACACGCTTGCATGATGGTCGCACGGTGCGCTCGGTCGGGATGTCCGACAGCCAAAGCTGTAAATGTCGCTGTGCGGCAATCCCTTGGCGACAAATTCCTCGGCGGTGTACGGTAGAATGGAATCTCGGATGCCCGTGCCCGAGTCACCTGATGGATCGTTTTGTTGGATTGCCAGGACTGCCGCAATTTTCGCTGACGAGTATCTTCGATATTCTCGTCGTGGCGTTCCTGGTGTATCAACTCATCATGATCGTGCGCGGACCCCGGGCAGCGCACATCTTGACGGGCATTCTCACTGTCGTCGTCATCTATAACCTGGCGGTTTGGCTGCGGCTGAACCTGCTGCATTCGATTCTCGCGCAAGCCATGCCGTACTTGGCGATCGCGGTAATTGTGTTGTTCCAATCGGAGATTCGCCGCACCCTGGCCCGCATTGGCCGGAAGCGATTCGGAACCAGTGCGTTCCGCCGCCGGGAATCGACCGAAGATATCGTGCTGGCGGTGACTCGCCTGGCGTCCCAAAAGACGGGTGCTTTGATCGTCATGGAGCGGGACATCGGCCTGAGGACGTTCATCGAGAGCGGAGTCCGGCTGGAGGCGCACATTTCCCGCGACCTCCTGTTGTCGATCTTTAATAAGGAAAGCGCTCTCCACGACGGCGCGGTGATCGTGCAGAAAGACCGTATCAGCGCCGCCGCGTGTTTTCTGCCGCTCAGCATGAGTCCGGCAATTTCGACCAAGTACGGAACCCGCCATAGGGCCGCGATCGGGGTGACTGAGGAAACCGATTGCCTCGCCATTATCGTCTCCGAGGAAACCGGCCGCACTTCCATCGCTGCGTTTGGCGAGATCGAATCCGACCTGGCGCCGGAGGAACTAGGCGCGCGCATGGTACGGCACTTCGGCATGGAGCGCCGCTCGTGGGAGACCGGCCGCCGGGAAGCCGAAGAGCGCATCCCCAATGAGACCCAGCAAATCCAAAAGGTGAGCCGGCCGTGACCGAATACCTGACACGGAACCTGGTGTGGAAGCTCCTGGCGCTGGCGATCTCGCTGCTGTTGTGGATTACGTTCGCCGGCAGTCCGGAAATGGGGGCCTTTATCAATGTTCCGCTGGAATTCAAGGGGATGCCCGAGCACCTGGAAATCGCTTCCGAGGCCGTCGATCTGGTCGCGCTGGATGTCCGGGGCACGGGCGATCGCCTGCGAGACTTTTCCAAGAACCCTTCGGGAATCGTCCTGGATTTTTCGGGTATCGAGAAGCCGGGCGAACGCACCTTTCAGATCGGCGCGGCCAACGTCAGTCTCCCGCAGGGGCTTCGGCTGGTCCGGGCCATTCCGGCCCAGGTTCGGTTTCAGTTTGAAGAACACACCATGCGCTACGTGCCGGTTCAGGTCCGGTTCAGCATGCCGGTACCTCAGGGTTATGTGCTCCGGCGGCACACGGTTGACCCTGCCAACGTTCTGATCGTCGGTCCTGCCAGCCGGGTTCAGCGGGTGGAGAGCGCCGCCACCGATGCCATCGATTTGAGCGCCGTTGTGGGCGACACCCTATTCCGCGTCAACACTTTTGCCGATGATAGCCAGGTGAGAACTGACGGGGAAGGCAAAGTCTCGGTAAGAGTCTTCGTGGAGAAAGAATAGTTGGCAAAACGTCTGTTCGGCACCGATGGAATTCGCGGCGTTGCCGGATCGGCGCCGCTCGACGATCCGACTGTCTTCAGCCTGGGCGTGGCCTTGGGTACGGTCGCGCGATCGCTGTCCTCCAGGCCCGAAGTCATCATCGGAATGGATACGCGCGAGTCGTCGCCCCGCATCGCCGCCCAGGTGGCAGGGGGCCTGCGCCACGCGGGCGTCGCGGCCCAGATGGCGGGGTTGATCACCACCCCGGGCGTCGCGTACCTGACGAATCAACTGCCGGTCGTCGCCGGGGTGATGATCTCGGCCTCCCACAATCACTACCGGGACAACGGGATCAAGGTGTTCGGTCATTCCGGGTTCAAGCTGCCCGACGACGAAGAGACCGCCATCGAGGAGGAGATCTTCCGCCAACTGGCCGCCGGAGTCCCTTGTGATCCCAGTGAACTGCCGATTAATCAAGGACTTGACGAGAAATACCTAGTGCATTTGCTGAACGTGGTTGGGGGTGATTCTCTGTTCCGCGGGCGCAGGGTCGTGCTTGATTGCGGAAACGGAGCCGCCTCGTTCCTGGCTCCGGAATTGTTTCGCCGCGCCGGCGCTGAGGTGTTTGTCCTGAATGCCGAACCGGATGGGTTCAACATCAATCTGGAGTGCGGCGCGCTTCACCCGGAGGGCCTGCAGCGCGCGGTCGTGGCGCACGGTGCCGACCTGGGCGTGGCGTTCGATGGCGACGCCGACCGGGCGATCTTTGTCGCCGGCTCCGGTAAGGCCGTCGATGGCGATGCGGTGCTTCTGATCGGCGGCCGTCATCTGAAATCGCAAAACCGGTTGCCCGGCGACCTCGTCGTGGCGACGGTCATGTCGAACCTGGGTTTGGAGAAGGCGCTCGAGAGCCTCGGCATCCGATTGACAAGAACCGCGGTTGGGGACAAGTACGTGCTGGAGGAGATGATTCGCTCCGGTGCGACTCTGGGCGGGGAGCAGTCCGGCCACGTGATCTTCCGCGAATTCGCCACCACGGGCGACGGGATGCTGACGGCTCTTCGGGTCCTCGAGATCGTGTGCCAGACCGGAGCCAGCCTCGACGATCTGGCGTCCGGCATGAAGGTCTACCCACAGCAACTGGTGAATGTGCGGGTGCGCGAGAGAAAAGCCCTGAACGAGATTCCCCGGGTGGCGGCGGAGATCGCGGCCTGCGAAGAAGCGATGGGCGGGTCGGGACGGGTGCTGGTTCGTTTCTCCGGAACCGAGGCGCTCGCCCGGGTGATGGTGGAAGCCGAGAATCCGGACCACGTCGAGCGGTACACCCGGAGCATCGCCGCCGCGATCGAGCACGAAATCGGACTGAACAGCGCTGCCGCGATCACTTAAGCGCCTTTCTGCGGCCTCCTTGCGTCTTGTCTGCGGTACCCGGCTCAATTGCTGAAGCACCTGCAAAGCCCATGGCAACTATCGTCTCTGCTTCTTGATATTTTGATAGCCCTTTTTGTGGGAAGGCGCTGAAAAGACAGGTTTGATACACTTTGATGCTAACATGGATACGAAAATGAATCGACACCTGTCAAGACGAACAACTCTCACGCTGCCGGCGGGATGCCTCGATCTGGCGGAGCGCATTGCCCGCCAGCGGCACCTGAACCTGAGCGCCGTGGTCGGTGAAGCGCTTCGGCGGGGTCTTCGGGAAGAGGAGCAAATCGAGCGCAGCGAAGCGATCCTGCAATCCTACAAGAAAGCGTTCGCGGGTTTCTCATCGGAGGAATTGCTGTTGCTGGACGGCGTTGTATCGGACCAGGCGCGGGAAGGCCGCGTGCGCGCGATTAGAAAGCGTCCAGTTCGCAAATGAGCGATCCACGGTGGGGACCTTTCTTGTTCGACACCAGCGCTGAGAGTTGGTTGGCCCGAGGGGAGGATCCGCGGGCTGTCCGTTGGTGGCGGGAGTATCTTGGGAGACACGCGGTCCACGTTTCATCGATAACGGTTCTCGAAAGGACACGGGGCTACGCCATGCTGTGGCGGGCAGCGGATCAAAAGCGCCGGGCGATGATCGAAACGGCCCGTGTGGCGTACTTGGAATCCGCGCGGAGTGTCTTGCCGATCGACTCCGCAACAGCAGTGGTGGCCGGCGAAATCATGGCTCTGGTCCCAGAGCCTCCCACCCCGCCGAAGCGATCGCACCGGCGAGTTGAATCCAAGTCAGAGAGGCTAGCTCGGTGGCGTTTCGATGGAATCATTGCGGCGACGGCGATGGTCGCCGGCATGACGTTGATTCACAACAATCCTGGTGACTTCGAGGCGATCCGCGGCAGCGTGGAGAACAACCCGGAAAGGTTTTCGCAGGTTGGGCCGCTCAATCTGATCCGGTGCAGGGTGGCCGTGACCTGATCGTCGTCCACCGCTGCTCCCAAGGGGGACTTCTTTGGAAGGCGCGAATCGGGGAGACGGGTACTTGGCTCGACTCGCTGCCACGCACCTCGGCCAGATCGTCTTTGCCATGTCCATACCACCGAAGCCGGAAAGTGTCACTCTGGAAGCATGGCTGCGAGAACCGGTCGCTTCGTTCGCGTTCTGAGTACGCTTGCCACAATCCTGTGTGCCACCGCGATGGGCGTTGCCGCGGATGCGGCGTCCTCGCGGATTGTCTACGGCTCCTACCTCCCGGCGAGTGCAGGGCGGGACGTGCCCATCTCGGTGGACCGGGACGGCGCAACCTGGTTCGCCGCTACCCTGGTCTCCTCCGGCTCGTCGACCGGAACCATCCAGCGAGTTGCCGCCGCCGGTGGAGCGGCCGCTTTACTGGCGTCTATGCCTTCGGCCATTCCGACGACGATCGCGGTCGATCCACGTGGTGCGGTCTATGTAGCAGGATCCATCAACGGGGATTCATTCCAGTTCTCGCCGAGTGCGTTTCAGCAGCACAAGGGTCAGGGCTTTGTGGCGAAACTGTCTCTGTCGGGCGCGGTGCAATGGACCTCTTTCATTTCGGCCGTGCCTGCGGCGGCGGCCTTCGATGCCGAAGGTTCGGTATACGTCACGGGCGAAGCAGGCGGGGAATTCCGCACCACGGCGGGAGCTTTGAAATCCTCCATCGGCCCCGCAGCCTGCCCGGAACGTCCAGGCGGGGAGCCGCTTGTCTGTGCGGATGCCTTCGTCGCAAAGATCAGCGCGGACGGATCGAGGCTGATCTATGCGACCTTCCTCGGGGGAATCCTCGCTGACCGGGCCACTGGCATTGCCGTGGCGAGGGACGGCTCCGTATTCGTCACCGGCGAAACGCTCTCGGGCGACTTCCCCACTACGGCGGGCGCCTTCCAGGCCCGGTACAGCGGATTCGGGGACGCCTTCGCGATCAGGCTCAACGCCAACGGCTCCCGGCTGATGTTCTCGACCTTCCTGGGCGGCAGTCACACGGACGGCGCGGCCGGCGTGATTCTGGACGCGAACCTCAACGCCTACGTCACGGGGTTTACGGTTTCACGGAACTTCCCGGTGACCGCCAACGCCTGGCAGAGCGCACCTGGCGGCACCGCTTCGGACCCTTCGACCGATGCCTTCTTTGTCAAGCTCGATGCCTTCGGGAGTCCCGCATTCTCGAGCTACCTCGGCGGGCCGGACGGGGAGCGCGCAGGGGCGCCGGCGCTGCTCTCCAACGGCCGACTGGTCTTCCTCACGCCAGGCAGCGCCGCCGCACTCATTGAGCGGCGCAAGCCGGGCCCTTGCGAACCGGCTTCGACGTTGGTCTTTATCGATCCACAGACAGGACGGGTAGCGGACCATTACGGCTTGCCGCGTCTGACCGGGTCCACGCTGGCAGTGGATTCCGGGGGATTGATCCACGTGGCGGGGTCGACTCGCGAGGCATCGGATCAGTTTGCGCTGTCGCTCGAGCCGCCGCCGCCGTCGCTCGTCCCCTACCTGGTCAGGGTGGACTTGTCCCGGACCGACGACTTGGCGCCTGCCTGCCTGCTCAACGCGGCCAGCCTGGTGCGGTCCGGCAGCATGATACCGCCTCTCGCCGTCTTGTCCGTCTCTCCTGGTGAGATCGTCTCGATATTCGGCATACGGCTCGGGGTCAGGGACGGCCTGAGCGCGTCGGTCGCGGCCGACGGCACGCTTCCCCGGGAATTGGGGGGAGTTCGCGTAAAGATCGGTGGACGAGCCGTGCCGCTGCTTGCAGTCTCCACGCGGGAGATCCGGGCGAGCGTACCGTATTCCGCCGTCCCGGGGCCGAGCGAGATTGTCATCGAAAGAGACGATCTTTCGACTGGGGCGTACCCGCTGGCGATCGCGCCAGCCGCGTCGGGCATCTTTACAGCGGACGGTTCGGGTACTGGACTGGCGGCGGCGATCAACCAGGATGGAACGCTGAACGGCCCGCGCAATCCGGCGCGGAGAGGTTCGGTGGTCAGCCTGTTTGCCACAGGCCTTGGGACCGTGGCGCCGCTGCCGCCGGACAGCGTGCTGAATCCCATCGCCGCTCCTTGGCCTGTGGCGGCGGAGCGAATGGAACTCTACTTTACGTCCAACCAAAAGATGGAGATCCTGTTCGCCGGACCCGCTCCTGGACAGGTTCCCGGTGTTTTTCAAGTGAACGCGGGGATTCCCAACGACATCCCGCCGGGCCGCGTGCCGGTCAAGCTGACCTTCGATCCGCCCGGGTGGAATCGTTCTCAGACCGTGTATCTGTTTGTCGAGTGATCGGGCAGACGGGTCAATTCGTCCGAAACTTGATCACGAGATCGAGGCCGGCAGCTTGCGCGAAGGCCCGAAAGTCCCGGTCTCGTGTCAGTAGCGGAATCCCGCGATCCAGGCAACTCTGGGCGATCAGGGCATCCCCGAGGCGCGCCTTGCGGCGTAACGCCAGGACCTTCGCCCGCAAAGCGCCGGCCCTGCGCCAATGGCCGGTCTTGATCTCGATGAGAGGCAGTTCCGAAAGCGTTTGTGAAACTTCCGCGGAGAGCATTGGGTCGCTCAACACTTCGGTGAGCACAACGGGCGCCATCAGCACCTGCCGATCATCGAGCGCCTGGTCGAGCAGTTCAACGTCCTCGCCGCCATCTCCTTGCAGGAAAGCGATCCACGTGCTGGTGTCGGCCGCGATCATCGGTCGGCTTTCAACTCAGCCAAGGACCGAGTGAACCGAACCTTGCCCCGGAGTTGGCGCAGCCGAGCGTAAGTCTGCGATGCCGCAACCAGTTCCAGGCCGGTCCGAACGGTCTGAGTGATCCCCGCGCCGCTGGCTCGCTGCGCTTTTGACAGAAGCTCCGGCGGCACCTCGACGGTGATCTTGCGCGATGGCTCCATGCGTGGACTATACCATATCAGGTACCAGCATCCAATATGGCCTTTTCCGTGAAGTGTCCGCGGGGTGAGCAGGTACGCGGCCGATCTGTTACCCTCGCCGTATGTCTCCGCTGCGCCGCCGATCGCTTCTGACTTCCGGGGTTGCCACTCTGTTCGCACCCAAGACCCGGGCTACGCCGGCGTCCGATGTTTCCTTCCTGGGCGACGGCCTTTCGCTTTCGCCTCCGGAATACGTCCGCCTGCTGGGGAAAGTCGCGGAGCAGACCGGGGTCCACGCCGACGACTTTTCGCGCGGCGGCCTGATCGAGCAGGTGGAGAAGAGATTCGCCGAACTGCTTGGCAAGGAGCGCGCCGTCTTCTTCCCGACCGGCACGCTGGCGAACCATGTTGGGGTCCGACTGCTGGCTGGCGAAAAGCGGCGCGTACTCATTCAAGCGGAGAGCCACCTCTACAACGACAGTGGCGACTGTGTCCAGACGTTGAGCAACCTGAACCTCGTGCCCCTCGCGCCAGGCCGCGCGACCTTCACGCTCGATGAAGTGGCCGAGCAGGTGGAACGTGGCGATGCCAGCCGTGTGTTCGCCCCGGTCGGCGCGATTTCGATCGAATCTCCGGTCCGGCGGAAATCGGGAGAAGCGTTTGACTACGGGGAGATGAAGCGAATCGCCGCCTACGCGCGGGGGAAGGGAATCAAGCTGCACCTGGATGGCGCGCGCCTGTTCCTGGCCTCTCCGTTCACGGGCGTTAGCGTGAAACAGTACGCCGGCCTGTTCGACACGGTCTACGTCTCGCTGTACAAGTATTTCAACGCGGCTTCCGGCGCGGTCCTGGCCGGCCCTCGCGCCCTGCTGGACGACGTTTACCATTTGCGGCGCACCTTCGGGGCCGGATTGCCTCACTCCTGGCCCATCGCGGCGGTGGCGTTGCACTTCGTCGACGGCTTCGAGCAGCGCTACACCCAAGCCGCCGCGAATGTACAGAACATGCTGAAGAGGCTCGCGGATGATTCCCGTTTCGGGGTGGACCAGGCCCCCGGCGCGACGCACATCGTCCGCCTGCGCGTGGCTGAAGCGGATCCGAAGGCCTTGGTTGCGCGCCTCGAACAGCGCGGCATCGCGGCCCGGGCTCCCGCCAAGGCCGGCGAGCCCTTCCTGTTGAACATCAACGAGAGCGCTCTCCGCCGCTCCGGCGACGACCTGGCTGCCGCCTTCCGCCAAGCCGCCGGATGAAGCTCCGGCTACCATGCCGGACGTTCGAAGCAGCCGCCGCCGGGAGAGGAGATTGCTTACCGCGGGTTCGACGTACGGATTGCCCGGCAACACAGGCCTGTTTGCCGCTCTGCCCTTACCAGGCCCTGAGGTGTCAGGGCCGAGTGGCTGCCCGGCTCAGTCCGACAATCAGGCTGAGTGAGTCCTGGCGGGTCCTGACGGTGGTCAAGTCATAGAGCGGACGCTCAAACCAGCTATAGCGAAGCTCCATGCGGAACCGGGCAGCGCCTGCTCTGACCTCAAGCCCTCCTGCCGCTGCGACTCCGATGGACGAGCGGCCGATGAACGTGCCGTCCAGTGGAAACGCGCCCCCGCCCGAGGCGATGATCCAGTCGATGTGGCTCGCGCGGCGCAGCGCCGGACCTCCTCCAAGGTAGAGGTTCGCGGATCGGATGCGCGCGACATGAGCCTTCAGCAACAGCGGAACCTCCCAGCAGTAGCCTGTGAGACTTTGCGCCTGAGTGAGGTTGGAAAAGGTAATTGTCTCGGTGTGCCCGAACCGGCGAGCCAGGAAGCCTGCCTCAATGGACAGCCGCGAATGAAAACGCCAGTCGACAAAGGCGCCGGCGGCATACCTCCGTGTTAGAGCGTCGATGGTCCTGGGAACGGACGACTGCGCCAAACGAATGTCGGTCGCCGCCAGCAGTGGCGCTCCCGCCAAAGCTCCGAACTCGAAGCAGCACGGAATCCGCGCGGATTCAGTTTCACGGCCGCCGGCAGCGACGTAGGAGAGGCCGAGGAGCGCCTCCGCCTGCGCGGCTCCGAGGCGCGATGCGGCCGGCTGGCTGGACGTGCGCTCGGTGTCCCATCGTGTCAGCCGGAGGCTGGGCGCGAGCTGTAACCGGCCGGCGCGGAGTTCGAGGCCAGCGCCGGCCGCCACGCCGATCGACGTGCGGCGGTCCATTCCCGCTGGAGAGGACGTTGTGTAACTGACGGTCTCGATTCGTCCGGGTGGAGGAAACAGCTCACGGACCGTCTGTTGGCCGCGTTCCGTGATCCCGCTCAGGCGGCGGATCGAAGGTCCCGCGCTGAGAAATCCTCCAAGACGATGGGAGAGCCGAATATGGAGTTTCGCGAGAATGGGAAACTCCCAGGAATTCCCGGTCGTGGAGGAGTTCAGCGTGGTGAGTGGTCCGGAGAGCGGACCACCGGTCGAGAATCTTTCGAAGCCGAACCGCTTATAGAGGGCGCCGGTCTCAAGGCCAACCGGGCCCCGCAGGCGAAGCTCGACAATCGGCCCGACCGTGTAGCGCCGTGGCGCGGAAGTGACACGGGTTGCGCCGGACCGGCTCCCGCTCGAGCGATCAAGAATGAAATGATTGAGCGGAACACCGCCGATGACACCTATGTCGAATTGCCCCCACAGCGGATTCCCTGGGACGAGAATCATCACACTGAACGTCACGCGCCAGGCTCGCCACCGCCCGTACCTCAGAGCTGACATGCGAACATGGCGCTTTCGTAGTCGAGTCGTTCTGACCTCATTGGGCCCGGGGGTGAAGCATTCCCCACGTTGTCTCGGTGGCTGCCGAAGGCGGCCTCCGCAGATTCGATCCCGGCCGTGCAGCCTCCCGCCGCTGCGGATTTTCTTCGTATCGTCACATCACCAAGACCAAGTCCCGCCAAATTTAACGACAGCGGCCATGGCGACTTTTGCCAGGCCCTGTCACGGATGCGCCCGGCCAGAGGCCGGACACATTGAGCGGGAGCGCCGTGACGATTACTCCGGCTGCTCAGACAGGAGGGCATGCCCCGCGAGGAAAATGCGGGGACTCGGTGCCTCCAATCTTCGTTGGGGACGACCACTACCTCAACCACCCGAGCCAAATCGCGGGCGGCCTCCGTCGTGACGCCTTCCGCCAAACCGCCGGGTAGCGCTTCCGCTATGCTGGACTTCTTGAGAGAGGAGTCCCGATGCGCATCGCCCTACTGATTCTCTGTTCCACACTCGCCGCATTCGCTCAAACGGAGGCCCGCGGCGTCCAGCGTTTGCTCGAACCCGCGCTCGTGTCCCCCGAAGTCGTCAGCGACGAGATCAAGTCTTACCTGATGGGGAAAGCGCAGCCCGCGGTAGCGCCGGCTTCCGCGGAGGCGTGGACGGCGACCGCCGCGACGCTTCGCAAGCGGATTCTGGACGAGATCATCTTTCACGGTTGGCCGGCGGACTGGGTGAATGCCCCGCTGAAGGTCGAGGATCTGGGCGAGATCCCCGGCGGCAAGGGGTATCGGATGCGCAAACTGCGCTATGAGATCGTGCCCGGCTTTTTCTCTTCGGCGATTCTCTACCTGCCGGAAAAGCTGAGCGGCAAGGCGCCCGCGGTGCTGAACGTCAACGGCCACGTCGGGCCGGAGGGGAAGGCGGTGGAGTACAAGCAGAAGCGCTGCATCAACCAGGCGCTTCAGGGGATGATCTCGTTGAACCTGGAGTGGCTCTCGTTCGGCGAACTCGGTCACAAGGAGAATGTGCATTGGTTTGGCGGTCATCTCGACCTGGCCGGCGCCAATTCCATCGGACTGTTCTACCTCGCGATGCGCAAGGGCCTCGATTATCTGTGGGAACACCCGCAAGTCGACCGCGGCCGTCTCGCCGTCACCGGTTTGTCGGGAGGCGGCTGGCAGACGATCATCCTCAGTGCCCTCGATGAGCGGGTGAATGTCTCGATTCCCGTCGCCGGCTACTCCGCGGTGATATCCCGCATCGAGCGCCCGCAGGACATCGGCGACATCGAGCAAAACGCAACCGACCTGCTGACCCTAGCCGACTATTCGCACCTGACCGCAATGCGCGCTCCCAAGCCGACCCTTCTGATCTACAACGCGGAAGACGATTGCTGTTTCCGCGCGCCGCTGGTCAAACCGTATATTTTCGACGCGATCCGTCCGTTTTTCCGCCTCTATGAAAAGCCGGACAACTTTGCGTGGCACCTGAACGTGGACCCGGCGACCCACAACTACCTGCTCAACAACCGGCAGGCCTCCTACCGGTTTCTCGCCCGGCACTTCGGCCTGCCGCCGGTCGAACGGGAAACCTCAGTCGACGATCAGATCAAGAGCTACGACGAACTGGTAGTGGGGCTGCCCAAAGACAACCTGACCATTCTGGGCGTGGCCAAGCGGCTGGCCTCCCGGATCGAGCGGCGGCCCGATGCCGGAAGCGATCGACTGCGCGAGGTTGTCCGCTATCGGCCGGTGGAAGTGCGCCGGGCCTGGGCGATGAACAACACGGTAAACAAGGGGCTCGAGACCCGCGGGTTCCGCTTTGAGTTCTCGAACGGTCTGAGCGCGGCCGGCGTGTGGCTACGTGCCCTGTCTTCCGATTCCCCGGCCACCGCCACGATCGTCCTCGATGACAGGGGTAAGAAGATGGCCGGCCGCGAGGTCTCCGATCGGGCGAATCGCGGCGAGCAGGTGTTGGCGGCCGATTTGCTGTTTACCGGAGACGCGGCGTCCGCCAGTCCCGGCCCTCGCGGCTACGCGCAGATGCTGGCCGCGATGGGCGACCGTCCGCTGGGGATGGAGGCGGCTCAACTCATCAGCCTGGCGAACTGGCTGAAGAGCGCGAACGGCGCGGCAAAGGTCCGCGTCGAGGCCAACGGGATGCGCAACCAGGTGGCGGCTCTGGTCGCGGCAGCGGCGGAACCAGGTCTCTTTTCGGAAGTCGTGATCCGTAACGGCATCGACTCGCTGGCGGCGCTGGTGGAGACGCCTGTCGACTACCTGGCGGCGCCGGAGTTGTTCTGCCTCGATCTCTACCGCGAATTCGACGTGAACCGTCTGGTTCAACTGACGAAAGCCACGGTCCAGCGACGGTAATGCGTGGGGCGGGTCCCCGATGGAAATCCTGATTCTTGACAACTATGATTCGTTCACCTGGAATCTGGTTCACGGCTTGGAGGCCGCGGGCGGATGCTGCACGGTCTACCGGTCAGATGGCATTACTGTGCCGGAGATCGCTCGATTCCAACCGGACCGGATTGTCCTGTCTCCCGGTCCGTTCGGTCCTGATGAAGCGGGGATCTGTCCTGACGTGGTTCGCGAGTTCGCCGGCCGTGTGCCCATCCTGGGTGTGTGCTTGGGGATGCAGGTGATCGCGCAAGCGATGGGCGCCGGCATCGCACCGTCGGGGCGGCCTGTGCATGGCAAAGCATCTTCCATCTGGCATGACGGCCGGGGGGTGCTGCGCGGGCTTCCGAGTCCCTTCGAGGCCGCGCGCTATCACTCGCTGATTGTTGTGCCCTCCACGCTTCCGAAGGAACTGGAAGTCTCCGCCTGGTCCGAAGACCGAACCATTATGGCGTGCCGGGTCCGGGAATGCCGCGTGGAAGGTGTGATGTTTCATCCCGAGTCGTTTCTTACGCCCGAAGGATCTCGGATTTTTGCAAACTTTCTGGAGAGTTGACGTTTCTTGTGGTCCGAACGGCCTGATCCCATCAAACATGACGCTGCCGTGCGCGCGCTGCGGTCGGTACTCCCGGCCCCGTTGCCGGACGCGAGTAGTCGATTCATCGAATTGAAGGGGCTCGCAGAACCTGAGCAGGTGGGCGAATTGCTTCGGGAAGAGCCTGGATTCCTCTGGTTGGATGGCGGCCCGACCCGGCACTTCCTGCTGCGT
>JBJXGR010000162.1:0-31227 GCA_046160045.1 Bryobacteraceae bacterium | reverse complement strand
GATGGCAGTCCTCCCCGTAAGGCTACGGTCGGAGTCGTACGAAAGAGGATTCCGAGTCATAGATCCGAATGCCTGGTTTCACGATGAACTCATTTTCTCAGACAGCGCCCCGGGCGCGCCCGGTAGTACGCTGCACTTCACCTCGAATCTATGGCGGATTCCGATCTCTTCCAGTACCTTGAGGGTGTCGGGCAAGCCACGGCAACTCACATTCGGAACCGGTCTCAACCACAGCGCTCGCGTTTCCGCGGACGGGCAAGTGGTTTTCTCCAATGGGGTCCGGACGAGCAACATCTGGAGCCTTCCCATCGAAACCAGTCAAGGAAAGGTCACGGGCGGATTGCGGCGCCTTACCCAAGGGACGGCTCACCATACTGAGCCGTGCCTTTCCCCCGACGGTCAGAAGATGCTTTACGTCGCCGGCCCCTACGGCCGTGGCAGGGTGGTGCTAAAGGACATCGCCGGAGGCAAAGAGACGCTGCTGGCGGCGCCTGGTTTTCTGGGGGGAAGCCCTGCCTATAGCCCCGACGGCTCGAGGATCGCCGTATGGAGCGAGGACGGCGAGCGGCGTCCGATCTACATCGTGCCGGTGGGCGGCGGCGCCGAGAAGGTGTGCGAGCATTGTGGCCTCGCGCCTGCCTGGTCCTCGGATGGCGCGAGAATCCTCTACGATTGGGGAGTCCCACGCTACGTGGGGCTGCTCGAGGTATCGACCGGCAAGACTGTTCATATCCTGAAGCACCCGACCAGTGCATTAGTCCAGGCTCGTTTCTCTCCGGACGACCGCTGGATCAGTTTTGTGGAGATGGCCGCCGCTTCAGGCCGCACCAGGTTAATGGTTGTCCCGTTTCGCGGCGCGGCGATTCCCGAATCCCAGTGGGTTACGGTGACCGACGGCTCGGCCACCGACATGCGCCCGAGGTGGTCCCCCGACGGGAATCTGCTCTACTACCACTCCAACCGGGATGGTTTCCGGTGCCTTTGGGCCCAGCGTCTGGACCCGGTGACGAAGCGGCCGGCTGGATCTCCTTTCAGCGTGTACCATTTTCACAGCGCCCGCTTAGCGCTGACCACACTGAATCAAGGTATCTCCGTGGGCCGCGACAAGATCGTGATGAGTCTGCAGGAACTTACCGGAAACATCTGGACGTTCAAGTTGCCGGAGGAGGAATGAAGCCCAGCCACTGATGGCATGCCGCACAATTGATTCGATCGCCTTCAATTTCCCTTCGCAACCGCTGACGCCGGACGCAGCCGGGCGAGACCAGCGCGCAGTTGCTTCAACTGGTACCCCGGCATCGCCGGACCCTTCAGGAACCTGGCCAGTTCCTGGGTGCCCACGGTGTCGCGCATGATTCCGTAGGGCGCGTGCTCGAGGCCCAGCGAGTGCAGGATCTCGTGTACCATCACGCAGGCCAAAGCCCGCGCGAACGGATCTTTTCCCGCCGCCTTGCGCACCGCACCCTCAAAGACATAGACCTGCGGGTTCCCGCCCGCTGCCGAATCCATCCGGGCAAAGCCGAGAAGCGTCCCTTTGGTCCACGCCACCAGGCTCACCCGAACGAAACTGCCTTCGGAGGGCATCGGGCACGATGCCAGTGACCGGCACACCGTCCAGCCGGTGGGAATCCCCAGGTTCTGGAAGAACCACTCGGCCTGCTCCACGGCGTACTTCGTGTCCTGCTCTTCGATCCCGACGGAATCGAACAGCACCACCGCCAACCGTTCCTGGCCGCTGAGGCAGGTTGCCGAAGCCGCCATCCACATCGCCGTGACCATCCATCCATGACGTTCCATCTCGCTGCTCCCGCCATGACGCGGAAGGCAGCGAAAAAAAGGGCCACGATTCTTTTTGGGAGGGGCAAGGCGTAAGATAGACGAACCGGGCCGCGGGCCAACTGGTTTTGGGTGTATCCCTATGACGGCGGAACGCTGGGCGCGTATCAAAGAAGTCTTCAGCGCAGCGCTGGAGGCGCCGGAGGCGGATCGCGGCGCTTACCTGGAATCCGCCTGCGGCGGGGACGCGGAATTGCGCCGGGAGGTCGAGCGCCTGCTGGCCGATCACGCGACGGCGACCCTGCACAGCCCCGCCGCGGGCGTGTTCACCCAGGTCCCCGCGCTCGCCTCCGGCGAGATGCTGGCGCACTACCGGGTAGAGACCAAACTCGGTGAAGGCGGCATGGGGGCCGTCTACCGGGCCTACGACACACGCCTCGAACGGCGGGTAGCGGTGAAGGTGCTGCTGCTGGATCCCTCTGCCGATCCCGACCAAAAGCAGAGGCTGATGCGGGAGGCACGCGCGGCTTCGGCCCTCAACCATCCGAACATCGTCACGGTGTACGAGATCGGAACGGAACGGGGCTTGGACTTCATCGCGATGGAGTACGTGGAAGGCCGTTCTCTGGACAAGCTGATTCCTACCAAAGGCCTGCCAGCGAGACAGGCGCTGGAGTATGCCGTCCAGATCGCTGAGGCCCTGGCGCAGGCGCACGCGGCGGGGATCGTTCATCGCGACCTGAAGCCGGCCAACGTCATGGTGAACGAAGCGGGCAGGATCAAGCTGCTGGACTTCGGCCTGGCCCGGCGGGCGCCGGTTGCCGACGGGGCAACCGCCACACTGACCCTGCCCGGCCATGCCATGGGCACGCCCGCCTATATGTCTCCGGAGCAGGCGGAAGGCAAGCAGGTGGACCGCCGCACCGACGTCTTCTCGTTCGGCTCGGTGCTCTACGAAATGCTTGCCGGACGCCGCGCGTTTGCGGCCGATACGGCCGTGGGGTTGCTGGCCGCGATCCTCCACCAGGAACCTCGGGCGCTCCACGAGGTCGCTCCGGGCGTGCCTGGGGAATTGGAGCGGCTGGTCGCCCTCTGCCTCCGGAAAAACCCGGCGCAGCGCCTGGCCCACGTTGCGGATCTTCGCCTGCAACTCGAAGGGATCCGCCTGGAACTGGACTCTGTGGGCTCGCCGCCCATGACCGGACGACTATCTCGCCGCCGGCGGATTGTCATTCCCGCATTTGCGGTCGCAGGCATCGCTCTCCTCGCCGCTGGAGGCTTCAGTGTGTGGCGAAACCACCAGCCAACGCCGGCATCTGTCCCGGAGATGACCCGCCTGACCTCGGATGCCGGTCTCACCCACGAACCGGCGATTTCTCCGGATGGCAAGCTGGTGGCTTACAGCTCCGATCGGGGCGGCCAGGGAAATCTGGACATCTGGGTGCAGCAGGTGGCGGGCGGAGACCCGATCCAGTTAACCAGAACTCCGGCGGACGAATCCCAGCCGGCGTTCTCGGCCGACAGCAGCCACGTCGCCTTTCGCTCGAAGGGTGAGGGCGGGGGGATCTATGTTGTTCCCGCACTTGGCGGAGAGCCCCGGCTGATCGCGCCGCGGGGAAAGAACCCGCAGTTCTCGCCAGAGGGCGGTCACATCGCATTTGGGATCTCCACACCCCTTACCGCCGCCACGGCCGGAGAGCCTCTCGGCAGCCTGTATGTGGTGCCCTCCGGGGGCGGCCGGCCGCGGCGCCTGCGACCCGATTTCGTCTGGGCGAGCTATCCCATCTGGACGCCTGACGGCCGGCACTTGCTGTTTGCCGGAGCGTTGGAAAACACCGCCGCCGTCGAATGGTGGGTCACACCGCTGGACGGCGGCCCGGCCGTTAATACGGGAGCGTTTCGAATGGTCCGCCAGGGCGCCTTGGTCTTTGCGGCTTCGGAACTGAGCAGCGGCATTCCCAAAGGCTGGATCGGCGATTCGGTCATCTGCTCGTCCATCTCCGGGGACGGTTCCAGCCTCTGGCGGGTTCCCATCTCTACCCGCACGTGGCGAAGCGCCGGCGCGCCTCAACGACTGACCTTCGGCGCCGGAATGGACGTCGACCCATCAGTTTCTTCCGGAGGCCGGGTGATCTTTGCGGGTTTGGCATCGCAACTCAATTTGTGGCAGACGGCGCTTGACGCCAACACCGGCAGGGTCATCGGCGAAATGCAACCCTTGACCTCGGGAAGGGGAGCCAGCATTGAACCCGCGCTGACCGCTGACGGCCGGAAGTTGGCGTTCATTTCGGGTCCGCGAACCGGCCGGGGCCGGATTCAGATCATGGACCTCGACAGCGGAAAGAAAGCCGCCATCTCCGCCGGCGCCGCCCCGTTTCAACGCTACCCGGCCTTCAGTCCTGACGGCACAAGGGTTGCCTTTGTGGGGGCGCCCTTCTCTGAAAGGGTGGAACTTTACGTCGTGCCGGCTGAAGGAGGTGTGGCCGAGAAGATCTGCGAAGGCTGCGGCCTCGCCCCCGCATGGTCTTCCGACGGAAGCCGAATCGCCTACGACTTCGGACTTCCTCGATATGTGGGTTTGTTCGACCTGGCGACGGGCAGGAGGACGCGGATCCTGAGCCATCCCAAATACGGTGTGCTTCAACCTCAGATCTCGCCGGACGGCGGCTGGATCGCATTTGCTCTGGTCGATGGGCCTTGGCGAACCCGCCTCATGATCGCGCGCTTCGACGGGGCCAAGGCTGCTCCGGAATCCGATTGGATTCCCGTCACCGGCGGATCCGGCTTTGATGTGCGGCCACGCTGGTCGCCGGACGGCAATCTTTTGTACTTCACCTCCGACCGGGACCGGTTTCGCTGCATCTGGGCCGTTCGCCTGGATCCTGCCACCAAGCGGCCCCTGGGACCGGTGCTCGACGTGCACCACTTACACAATCCGCGGCTGTTGCTGAGCGATCCGCCCTACTTGGGCTTCTCGGTTGCTCGCGACAAGATGGCCTTCAATCTGACCGAGCGCACCGGCAATCTGTGGATGTTTCAGTTGCCGGAGGAGCGCTGAGTCGCGGTCCAGGCGACACATTCGGTCACGGCGCATGATCGCTCCGAACCGCGGGTGTAAGTCAGCGGACCTGGATTTCCGTACAGCACCACACCCGCGGGTTTACACCCGCGGTTCGGAGCGATCGATTCGCCTACTGCGATTACAGGCCGCGCAACTGGCGGCGCAGGAATTTTCCGGACGGCGTCTTGGGCAGTTCTTCGAGGAACTCCACCTGGCGAGGGTATTTATAGGCCGCCATCCGCTCGCGGCAGAAGGCAATCAACTCGTCGGCCGTGGCCCGATGGCCGTCGCGAAGGGCGACAAAGGCCTTTACGCTCTCGCCGCGATAGTCGTCGGGAACGCCGATTACCGCGGCTTCCTTGACGGCGGGGTGCTGGTAGAGCACGTCCTCCACCTCGCGCGGCCAGACTTTGAAGCCCGAGGCGACGATCATGTCCTTCTTGCGGTCGACCAGGTAAAACCAGCCGCGGTCATCCATCACGGCGATGTCCCCGGTGAGGAAGAAGCCGTTGTGGAACGCGTCCCGCGTGGCGTCGGGCTTGTTCCAATAGCCGGGGAAAATATGGGGACCTCGCAGGGCGAGTTCTCCCGGTTCGCCGGGCGGCACTTCGCGATCGCGGTCGGTGAGATCGAGGATCTTCACCTCCGCATTGGGAATCGGCAGGCCGATGGAGAGTGCGCCGCTCCCCGGGTCCACGGGGCCCCGGGCATCGAGGGGCGTGACGTGGGAAGGCGAGTTGCACTCGGTGAGGCCGTAGGTGTTGTGGACGTAGTGGCCAAGCCGCTCTTCGAACTGTGCGACGACCGCCGGCGCGACCGGCGCGCCGCCGGTAAAGCATTTGGTGAACGAGGAGAGCGTCTCCCGGCGGGCGCCGGGATGATTCATCAGGGCGATGTAGGCGGTGATGGCCGCCACCGCATTAGTGGCTTTCCAGCGCGCGATCTGGGCAAGGGCCTCGCCGGCGTCGAAGCGGTGAAACAGGATGAGCGGCGTCGCGGTCAGCGCGGCGAGGGCAACGCCGGCGACCAGTCCGGTGATGTGAAACAGCGGGGCCAGGCCGAGGATGCGGTCGTCCGGCCCAATCTGCATCACCGTGCGAAAGACGTCCGAGGTAAATGCGATGGCCCCGTGAGGGCACATGGCGCCTTTCGGGTTGCCGGTGGTTCCGGAGGTGTAGACCAGGTACGCGAGGTCGTCGGCTGCGACGGGAATCCGATCGGCCGTCGCGGCCGACTGCGCGCGCAGGGACTCGATCAGACCGCCGGCAATCACCACTTGCTCGACACGCGTGCGGCCGAGAATGGGAGCGGCATTCGCCTGGTAGAGTTCGTCGAGGGAGACCAGCACGCGCGCGCCGGAGTCGGCCAGGTGATACTCCATCTCCCGGGCTTTGAACATCGGGCTCAGGGGGACGACGATCGCGCCCCGCTTCCATGCGCCGTAAAGCGCGATGAGGAATTCGGGGTCGTTCTGCAGGCAGAGGGCGACGCGGTCGCCGAAGCCGACACCCCATGCCGCCAGCCGTGCGGCGAAGCGGTTGGCCAGGCCGTTGAGTTCGGCGAACGTGCATGTGGACTCGAAGAAATGGAGGGCGGGCCGGTCCGGGTGGCGCGCCGCGGTTCGCTCGAACACGTCGATCAGGCTTTCGGCCGCCGGAGGCAGTCGCGGGGGCACGAACGACGGATACCGCTCCAGCCACGGCTTGCGGTCGTAGGGACGATCAGGCACTTATTTCGATTGTCGGTCATCCCGTGGCCGGGATGGTTGACTCCCTGGGGCGGCGCCTCTATCGTGGCATCGGGTCCCTCTCTCATGGCCCTCAAACAACTGCGCAATCATATTCCGATCGGAAGTCCGGCGCGGCGGGAAGCGGCGGACGGAAACGAATCGCCGTTCCGCGTGTCGATGGGCTTCGAGCCCGCCTGGTTTCATCAACGGCTGGGCGTCGACTTCTCGGAGACGTGGCACCGCGATCCGGTCTACCGCTTTGAGACTCGGAAATGCATGAAAGCGGAATTGCTGAACCGCTTTCCGGAGACGGATTATTGGAATGCCGTGACCGAGCCCGACCTGGCGTCGTTCTCGGGCTGCTTCGGCATCGGCATTGTCCCGGCGATCTTCGGCGTGCCGCTCCGCTTCTATCCCGACCGCTGGCCGGAACTCGAACCCGGGTGCCAATACTCCATCGAGCAGGTGGAATCGCTGGATGTGGACGCACTGTTGTCTTCGTCTTTCGTGGAGGGACTGTTCGCCCAGATGGACGAGATCGAGCGCGGCTGGGGTATGCTGCGCGGGTATCTCAACTGGCAAGGCGTGTTGAACACGGCGTTCCACCTGCGGGGGCAGCAGATCTTCGTCGACCTGGTGGAGAACCCCGAGGTGGCCGACCGGCTGCTGGAGGCCGTGGCGGAGGTGATGATCCGGCTCGGACAGCGCATCCAGGAACGGCAGCGGCGGTCTGGTTTCGATGTCGATCTGATGTGCATCAGCAACTGTGTGGTCAACATGATCTCGCCGCGGATGTACAGCCGGCGGATTGCGCCCTACGACCGGCGCGCGGCCGAGTCGTTCGACCGGTTTGGCGTTCATACGTGCAACTGGGACGTGACGCCGTATCTCGAAGTGCTGCAGGCGCTGCCCAAGGTCGGCTATCTCGACATGGGCATCGTGTCGAACATGCCCCGGGTGCGGGAGATGTTTCCGGAAACGCGGCGGGCCCTGCTGTACAGCCCGCGGCGGATTATCGAGGCGAGCGCCGCCGAGATTCGCGCGGACCTGGAGCGCGTGGCTCGGGAACTCGCTCCCTGCGACATTGTGATGGCCGATATCCCGGCGGAGACGCCGGACGAGCGGGTGCGGGAGTTCCTGGCGATGTGCCGCGACGTGGGGCGCGTGATCAACGGATCCGCTTGAGCTTGGTCACGCGGCCGATCTCCACCCACTCGACGACGAAGATGTTGCCTTCGTGGTCGAAACAGGCGCCGTGCGGGCAGATGAACTTGCCCGGGATGAACTTCTCACGAGGCTGTTTCCGCAGGTCGGAGTAGGTCCCGGAAGTGTCTTCGCATAGGTGCGTGATCACCTCGTTCTGCTGGTCGAGTAGCGTGACGCGCGATGCGAGGTCCGGAATCAGCAGGACCCCGTCGCGCTGGTCGAAGTGGCAGGGCCGCAGCACCCCTCCGGCAATGCGGACGAACTTTCCGTCGAGCGTGAAATACTGCAAACGGTTGTTGGTGCGGTCGGCGATCAGCAGCAGCGGTTCCGCTCCGCGCGCATCGACGGTGATGCCGTGCGGGCAGTTGAGCTGGCCGGGTTCGCTTCCGGGCGCGTCGCCGATGGTACGGACGAAGTTGCCGTTGCGGTCGTATTGCAGCACGAAACTCGAGCCGTAGCCGTCGGCGATATAGAGATCGCCGTTGGGCGCCAGAGCGAGGTTGGTGGGGCTGTACTTGCGGCCGTCCTGGTAGCGGTCGGACTGCCTGGGATACCCGATGCGAAAGAGTTCCTTGCCGTCGAGCGTCGTCTTGACCACGACCGCGTTCGAGTAGTCGGTGAGATACAGGAACTCGTCCGAGCCTTCCCGGGCGAGGTGAAGCCCGTGCGCGCCGCCGCGGAATTCGCCGCCCCAGGACTTGACGAACCTGCCGCCGGGGTCGAAGACGGCCATCGCGTCGGCGGAGGAACTGGTGGCGTGCACGGTGTGAAAGACATAGATCAGGCCTTGCGAGTCTTCAACCACCCCGTGGGTGTTGCCGAACTGAAGGCTGTCGGGCGTTTGCGCCCAGTCGTGGATGACTTCGTATTGGAAGCCGCCCGTACCGGTAATCATGAACGGAATGTCTCCTTGCTCGAAGCAACGTAACGCAAACGGGCGGGCGAGTGCAAATGAGTGCAGAGTTTCGGCACTCCGCGTTCGGCGTCAACCGGTCCGCAAGAGCTTGCCAATGGCCGCGAAGCTTCGTCACGTGAATTCGGCCTTGAAAACGGCTGCCAGCCGTTCCGAGCGAGTCCCCTCGACGGCGTGGGCCACGCGCTCGCGAACGGCCGAGGAGAAACGGTTGGGGGCCAGCGCGCGGACCGCTTGAGCGGCATTCGTCAGGTCTGCCGCATTGATGAGACTCAGCAGAAAATCGACAGCCTGCGGCTGGCGGGATGAGCCGATCGAAATCAGCAGGGTCTGGCGGAACTCCGGGTCACGAGTCCGTTCCCATGCGTGGCGGAGAGCGGCGAAGGCGGCCGGATCGGGCGACTCGCCAAGAGCGGCCGCGGCCTCGTGGCGCAGATCGTCATCGCGCCCGTCGAGGAGTTGGGCGGCCAGCGGAACGCCTTCCTCAGGGTCGAGCGCCATCATCGCGGCCAGGCACGCGCCGGTGACCTCGGGATCCGCATCTCCCATGCGAATCTTCAAACGGAGCACCAGGACGCTGTGCGGGCTTCCGTACGCGGCCAGCGCGCGGGCGGCGTCGATGCGGGGTGCCTTCGCCTCATCCGTGAGCAGGTCGACCAGTCTTGCCAGCACCTGATGAGCCGGGATGGAGCGGCAGCGAATCAGCCCGAAGGCGCATTCTCCCCGCAGCGTTGCCGCACTGTCTTCGCTGCCGCCGAACGCGGGCTCCCGTTGAACGTAGCCGATGCCGTGGAGAAACACCTCCGGCGCGTCATGTTCCAGCGCTTTGAGCGCCTTGACGATCGCGGTCTTGGCCCAGCACTGAGGATCGGTCTTGACGGGATCTGTCAGAAAGTGACCAAACGCCGAGACGAGGTCGCCGATCAGGTCCTTACGCTCCAATTCCGCGGCCAGCCTGGCCGCTTTCGCGGCAAGGTAGTTGTTGCGGCCCTCAAGAGCCTTTCGCAACTGCACGCCAGTGGAAGCGGAGGCAGGATCGGCGCGCACCGCATCCAGCGCCTCCAGTTTGCGATCAAAGGCGGCTTTCCCCACAGGTTCGATCATAGCGGGCACGGCCGGCCGCCGGCGTATCCACTCCGAATAGCCGAAGGCTGACGGATAATAAGGACACCTGTCCCCAATGCCGAAGTACATTGCCCTTTTCCCATTTGACTCCTACTGGTGGTTTTACCCCAGCTTCAGCGTGTTCGTCCTGCTGTTGCTGCTGGTCGATCTCGGCGTCTTCCATCGCAAAGCGCACTCGGTTTCGCTGAAGGAAGCCGGCATCTGGTCCGCAGTCTGGGCGTCCCTGGCGGCTCTGTTCAACGTCGCGTTGTATTTTTATGCGGCATGGCGCCTACCTCAGGTGGAACGGTTGACATCGTCGCCCGGATTCGACGCGGCTTTGGCGGCTAAGCGGGTCAGTCTGGAGTTTCTGGCCGGGTATATCGTCGAGTTGTCTCTTTCCGTCGACAACCTGTTCGTCTTTATTGTCGTTTTTAACTTCTTCGCCATTCCGGCGGCCTACCAGCACCGGATTCTGTTCTACGGCATCCTGGGCGCGATCATCCTGCGCGGTGTCTTCATTGCCGTCGGTACCGCGCTGATGCAGATCCATTGGATCATTTATGTCTTCGGCGGATTCCTGCTCGTCACGGGCATCCGGATGATGTTTGCGGACGACAAGGAGATCGACCCGGACAGGAACCCCGTGATTCGCCTGTTCAAAAGGTGGATGCCGGTCACGACCACCTTCGAAGGCCAGCGGTTTTTCGTCAAGGTAAACGGCGTCCTGCATGCCACGCCGCTACTGGTCACCCTTCTGTTTGTCGAAATGACAGACGTGGTCTTCGCGGTGGATTCGGTGCCGGCCATCCTGGCGCTGACCCGGGAGCCGCTGATTGTCTTCACGTCGAATGTGTTCGCCATTCTGGGCCTGCGCTCGATGTACTTTCTGCTGGCCGGCGCCGCCGATAAGTTCCATCTGCTGAAGTACGGCCTGGCGATCGTGCTGATCTTTGTCGGGCTGAAGATGGTCTGGCTGAACCAGGCGTTTGGCGGGCAGTTCCCGATCGGGTGGTCGCTGACGATCATCGCCGTGGTGATCGGTGGATCGGTGGTTCTGTCGCTGCTGGTTCCGAAGCGGCAGGAAGAGCTTGTCGCGCCTCGCAAGTAGCCTCTCCGGTTGAACCGGTGTCCGGTCTTCAGTAAGATACAGCGGTGCGCCGCTTTCTGATTGCTCAACTGGGGTTCGTGTCCCTGTTCGCTTCTGGCTGCTCGTGGATGGGGGGCCCGGCTCGCGGAGTGGACGCGACCACGTCCCAACGGGTTCATCCCGTGCTGATTCGTAACGACCACCAGCCGATCCTGCAGCTTACGGTGCAGGTGACGGGCGCGCAGGAAGCCCACCTGAACTCGGTTGCCTGCTCACTGGAGGGCACCGACGATCCGGCCGATCTGGACTCGCTACGGCTTTTCTACACCGCCGACCGGCAAACCTTCACCGCCGATCAGCCTTTTGGGGATCCGACGCAACCCGGGAGCCAGCTCTCGTTTTCGGGCAACCAGCCCCTGCGTCCGGGCGCAAACACGTTCTGGCTGGCGGGCCGGTTGAAGGCCTCGGCCAACTTGT
The DNA here is from genome assembly GCA_046160045.1 of Bryobacteraceae bacterium. Taxonomy (GTDB): domain Bacteria; phylum Acidobacteriota; class Terriglobia; order Bryobacterales; family Bryobacteraceae; genus CAZGUX01. The sequence goes on along the minus strand of JBJXGR010000162.1, from coordinate 19,871 downwards.
CCCACAAGGTCGGCGCAGCGTGCACCTCGGTCGTCACCAGCGCCGGCGCCGTGACGCCGCGAGCTCAATCTCCTGGGGTGCGACACCGGATCGGGATCGCGCTTCGCAAACACAATGACGATGGCGTCCACACCTATCGCATCCCCGCATTGGCGACTTCGGCCAAAGGGTCGCTGCTGTCGGTCTACGACATGCGGCGCCGCAAGTCGCGCGACCTGCAGGAGGACATCGACATCGGGCTCAGCCGCAGCACGGATGGCGGCCAGACCTGGGAATCGCCGCGCGTCATCATGGACATGGGCGAGTACGGTGGGTTGCCTCAGGAGCAGAACGGCGTCAGCGATCCGGGAATCATCGTCGATCGGAAAACCGGGGACATTTTCTGTTTCGCGGTCTGGATGTGGGGCAAACCGGGCAAGCATCAGTGGAACGAGGACGGATCGGAACCGGGCTACGAGATCGGCAAGAGCGCGCAGTTGATGATGGTCCGGTCCCGGGACGACGGGCTGACCTGGTCGAAGCCGGAGAACCTGACTCGCAAGCTGAAGAAGGCCGAATGGTGGCTGCTCGCGCCGTCACCGCAACAGGGGATCAACCTGCCGGACGGTACGCTGGCGATGCCCGTGCAGGGACGCGACAAGAGCGGCGTTCCCTTCGCGACGATCATGGTCAGCCGCGATCATGGCGTCACGTGGACCGTGGGCGCGCCCGCGTTCAGCGGGGGCAACGAGTGCCAGGCCGCCTTGCTGGGTGACGGCTCCATCATGCTCAACATGAGGAACGACCACGAGCGGTATCGTGCCGTGTTCGTGACTCGGGACCTGGGTCAGACATGGCAGCCTCACGAGACCAACCGCAAGACCCTGATTGAGCCGAATTGCAACGCCAGCCTGTATCGCGTCGAACGTGGAGAGGCCGGAGGGCCGCCACTGTTGCTGTTTGCCAATCCGCATTCGCAGCAGAAGCGAACTCATCAGACCATCCAGGTGAGTTTCGATGATGGCCGGACGTGGCCTGAAAAGAACCACCTGCTCCTCGACGAGGGTCAGGGCCGCGGCTATCCCAGCCTGACCCGAGTGGACGACCAGCACATCGGTATTGTCTACGAGGGCAGCCAGGCCGATCTGGTGTTTGAAAGGCTCTCGCTGGACGAGCTATCGAAGCGGTAGGCTGACTCCAGTCCCTGTGCACACTGAAGTGTGCTCCACGAAAGACCGCACATAGCGGGCTATGGGCGGAACGTGGCGCTGCAGATGTCGGTTTCCCAAACCTTCACGTAGCCGAGGCGCACATCGTTCGGGAGGCTGGGTTCAATCTCGTCGTAGAAGTACCTGGCAATGTTCTCGGCGGAAGGGTTGATCGTGTCGAAGGGGGCCAAATCGTTGATGAACTGATGATCCAGCCGCGCAACGACGCCGCGAATAGCCTTCTTGACATCGCCGAAGTCGACCAGCAGGCCAATCGAATCGAGTTCCGGTCCTTCGATCGAGACCTGAACGCGATAGTTGTGTCCATGCACGTTCTCGCACTTGCCCTTGTATCCCCGCAGGGCGTGGCCCGCGGAGAATGTCTCCTCGACAGACACCTCAAACATGTAAGAACTTCTCCACTTCCTCGATGTTGGTCGTAAACCCGTAGTCCGGCAGGCTGTCAAAGAAAACCTGCCCGTAGCGCTGCCTGACAATTCTATTGTCCAACAGAACCAACACGCCACGATCGGTCTTGGAGCGGATCAGGCGGCCGAAACCCTGTTTCAACGCGATCGCGGCCTGCGGGATCTGGTAGTCGTAGAACGGATTGCCCCCATCCTCCCGGATCTTCCGAATGCGCGCGTCCACCACGGGATCGCTGGGAACGGCAAACGGCAGGCGGTCGATGATCACGCAGCTCAACTGCTCGCCGGGCACGTCGACGCCTTGCCAGAAGGACGACGTCGCGAACAGGACCGCGTTGGGCGTGGAGCGGAACTCTTCCAGCAACGCCGTGCGGGGGCCGGTGCCCTGCAACAGCGTCGGATACTCGATCGCAAACGACACCTTGTCGTACATGGCGCGCATCTGGTGGTAGCTGGTGAACAGCACGAAGGCGCGGCCTTCACTGTGCCTCAGGATGCGCATGACCTCGTTGGTGGCCTGAGAAAGAAAGATCTCGCTGCGCGGGTCGGGCAGATGCTGCGGCACATAGAGCAGTGCCTGCCGGCGGTAGTTGAAATTCTCGGGCGCGATCAGGGTGCGCGCGCCTTCCAGGCCGAGGCGCTTCTCGGTGAACTCGAATGTTCCGGCCACGGCGAGGGTCGCCGAGGTAAGGACCGCCGTCTCCGTACGCCTGAAGAGACGTTCGGCGAGAAGTTCGGACACGTTGATCGGCGTCGCCTGCGCGTGGCATCCGCGGCCGCGGCGCTCCAGCCAGTACACAAAGCGCTTGTCGGACTCTTCAAACACAAACTGGAGTTTCTGTTCCAACTCGAGCGTACGGCGGAACAGCGGGATCAACTCCTCGGGCGGCTGGTCGACCAGTTTCAGGACGGCGGCCGTGAGTTCCAGCGCCTGGCGCAGCGATTGATACTTGCGCTCGTTCTGGTGGAGGAAGGTGCTTCTCCCGGGAAAACCGGAGCGGCCCTCGGCCGCCGGCAGCAGGGCGAAGAACTCTTCGGTGGCCTGGCCGAGGGTCTCGATCGCCATGTCGAGTTCCGGCGAGCCGAAGTTCTTCAGGCGCGACAGACGGCCGATGTCCCGCCACAGATCCTGAATCTGGAGATTGCTGATCGAGACGCCGAAATACTGGCCGGCGATGTCCTCGATCTCGTGGGCCTCGTCGAAGACGACGGCGTGATACTCGGGCAGGACGCCGCCGAAATCCTCCTCCTTCAACGCCAGGTCGGCGAAGAAGAGATGGTGATTGACGATGATGATGTCGCTTTCCTGGGCGCGGCGCTGCATGAGCGTCAGGAAGCACCGGTCGAACTCGACGCACTTCTGGCCGGAGCAGAGATCGCGGCGCGCGTCGAGTTTGTTCCACGCGGTCGAGGCCTCGGGCAGCTTGCGGATTTCCGCCCGGTCTCCGAACTCAGTGGTCTTTTCCCATTCACGGATAATCTGGAAATCGGCGACCTCTTCCAGTCCCGTGAGAACGGGCTGGTTTTCCGCGTCGTAGATCTTCAGCCGGCAGGCGTAGTTATTGCGGCCCTTCATGTAGCACACGTTGAGCTTGCGTCCGAACGCCTGTTCGAGGAAGGGAATGTCTTTGTGGAAAAGCTGCTCCTGCAGGTTCTTGGTGCCCGTGGAGACGACGACGCGATGGCCGGAGAGGATGGCCGGCACGAGGTACGCCAGCGTCTTGCCGGTGCCGGTGCCAGCCTCGACGACGAGGTGACGCCGGTCTTCGAAAGCGGACTCGACGGCCTCCGCCATTTCAAGTTGCCCGCGGCGGAATTCGTATTGCGAATGCTTCTTTGCCAAAGGACCGTGCGGAGAAAAGAAGCGCCGCACCGTCATCGCGCGGGTCTGGGTACCCATGGACGGTCCCTTCATTGTACCGGGCTTATTCGGGGCGGTTCTCCGAGCGGCGTTTGACGTCGATGTTCAGACGCTTGATTTTCTGATTCAGCGTGGAGAGAGGAATGTGGAGGCCGTCGGCGGCTTCGGTCTGGCTCCAGTTGGAGGCTTCCAGCCGTTCCATGATCACGCGGCGCTCGAAGTCGGCCACAATGTCGTAGAGAGAGGCGTCGGGGCCGAGCGGACCGCCGCGATGAGTGCGGATGCCGCTCGCCTGGAGGAGCGGTTCCGGCAGCACTTCAGTGGAGACGACGGTCTCGGTGGCCAAAACCACCGCACGCTCGACGACGTTCTCCAGTTCGCGCACGTTCCCCGGCCACGAGTGGTCCATCAGGACCTGCATCGCTTCAGGATGAAAGCGCAGGAGCGAGTTGCGGTCTCCGTTCAGAAACTTCTCGTTCTCGCGGCTGTACTTGATAAAGAAATGGTCGACCAGCAGCGGAATGTCCTCCTTGCGCTCGCGCAAGGGAGGCAATTGGATATTGATGACGTTCAGGCGGTAGTAAAGGTCCTCGCGAAAACGGCGCTCTTCCACCATCTTCTTGAGGTCCGCGTTCGTGGCCGCGATGATCCGCACATCCACCTTGATCACGTCGTTGGAGCCGAGCGGTGTAATCTCCTTTTCCTGAATCACCCGCAGCAGTTTGGCCTGGGTTTCGTGGCCGATCGTGCCGATCTCATCGAAAAAGATGGTGCCGCGATTGGCGTGCTCGAACGAGCCCTTGTGTGATGTGACGGCGCTGGTGAACGCGCCTTTGACGTGGCCGAAGAGCGTCGATTCCAGCAACTCGGGCGAAAGCGAACCGCTGTGGACCGGGACAAACATGTGGTCGGCGCGGGGGGAGTTGGCGTGGATGGCCTTGGCGATGAGTTCCTTCCCCGTGCCGGTCTCACCGGTAATCAGGACCGTGGCGCGGCTGGGAGCGACCTGCGCCACCAGGTCCAGCACCTTCAGCATCCGCTCGCTCTTTCCGACGATGTTGGGGAAGGCGTAACGCTGCTTGAGCGCCCGCTTGAGCTGGAGGTTTTCGCTTTCCAGACGCCGCGCGGAAATCATGCGCGAGATTTCGAGCAGGAGCTTTTCGTTGTCCCAGGGTTTCGAGAAGTAGTCGTTGGCCCCGGATTTCAGGGCCTGAACCGCGACCTCAACCGAGCCGTAGGCGGTGATCAGCGCCACCGGGGTGTCGGTGTCGTGCTCGCGGATGTCTTTGAGAACTTCCATGCCGGAGCGGTCCGGCATCATGAGATCGAGAAGGACGAGGTCGTAGCCGCGCTCGGCGAGCATCGAGAGCCCCTCCCCGCCATTATGCGCGAGGTCGACGGAATAACCTTCGAGGGCGAGCAGCGTCTCCAGGCTCTCCCGAATATCGGCCTCGTCGTCGACGACGAGGATACGGCCGGCCGCCGCGGTTTCTACGGCCGGGAGATCAGCGGCAAGCTCAGGCATTTACGGGTTTGCGGACCTTGGCCGCGACGCTCGGGAATTCCAGGTGGAAGCGGGTGCCGCCGCCGGGACGGCTCTCCACACGAATCGCGCCATTGTGCTCCTGAATGATACCGTACGTGACCGCCAAGCCAAGACCGGTGCCTTTCTTAATGCCCTTGGTCGTGAAGAACGGGTCATAGATGCGGTGGACGACCTCGGGATCGATGCCGTGCCCTGTGTCCGCAATTTCGACGTGGACCATCTGGTCCTTGCTCCAGGATCGCACGGTCAGGACGCCGCCTGGACTCATGGCATCGCGCGCGTTGAGGAACAGGTTGAGAAACACCTGCTGCAGCTTGCCGGAGTTGCCGTACACGGGCGGGACGTCCGCATCGAGTTCGACGCGTACCTCGATCCCCGCCTTCTGCAACTGGTGCTCGACCAGCGAAAGGGTTTCCTGAATAATCCTGTTGCCGCTGACGCTGCCGAATTCCGTGGTCGAGGTCCGAGAGAAGTTCAGCAGGGAGTTGACGATCTCGCTGGCGCGGAAGGTCTGCTTGGCGATCTTGTCGAGAAGTTTCGATTTCTGGTCGTCGCCAGCCACCTGTTTGGCCAGCATTTGCGCGTAGGTGGAGATCACGGCCAGAGGCGTGTTGACTTCGTGCGCCACGCCGGCGGCGAGCAACCCGATACTGGACAATTTATCCGCCTGGATCAGTTTCTGTTCCAGTTGCGTGCGGTCGGTGACGTCGTCGAAGATGATCAGGCGGCCGATCTGCTCCATTTCCCGCGAGATGAGTGGAGCGATGGCGACGTTGAGCGTGAACTCAGGCGGCTTGGCTGCGCCATTGCCGTTTCCGTTGGACCCCTTGTGCCCGGCCAGCGGGCGGAACGCGAACTTGTAAATGTGATGGATACCGCTTTCGCCCCGCACGCGGTCGAACTGCTCCACCAGATCGCCCGGCAGCAGATCGCGGAGCGTCATCCCTACCGCCTGATCCCGCTGGATGCCCGTGAGCTGTTCCATCCGGGTATTCCAGCTTCCTACGGCGTCGTCGAGATCCGCCGCCAGGATTCCGACGTTCAGCGATTCGACAATGTTCTCGTTGAATTCCCGGAGGCGGTCGTTTTCCGCCACCTTCCGTTCGAGCGAATGGTAGAGCAGGGCGTTCTCAATGGAAATCGCCATGTAGCCGGACAGCGTTTGCAGCAACTCGACGTCTTCGGTCGACAGGTAGTCGCCGTCTTCGGTGCGGCTGACGCCCAGGTACGCGATCGTCTTGCCGCGAACCTGGCAGGGGAGGTAGTATGTCAAATCCAAGTCGGCGATCGTCTGGCGCACGGTGGAAGGCATGGCGCGCGCGACCGCGTCGACGAAGTACCGGGTGCGATCGAAGAACAGGTACTGCGGCGCGTCTTGCCGCGGCTGGTCGGTCTTCTTCACGGTCTCGTCCAGGAAGCTCAGGTCGAGGCCTTGATCGCTCGAAATCGGCCGTCCCTGACGGTCGATCAATCCGGCGCCCCGCATCAGGCGGAAGCGGTTTTTCTCAGCCCCGTTCTCCTCGGCAATGAACAGAGCCAGGTGCTTGATCGCCAGGGTATGCCGCAAGCGCTCGGTGACCAGCGACAACATGCGGTCGAGGTTGGTTTCGGCGCCCAACTCGCGGGCGAACTCGACCAGCGTCTTGCGGTAGTCGTAACGATCCCGGTAGAAGTAGCGGTCCAACCGCTCCTGGATCCAATTCCGGACAGGCTGGAACAGGAACGCCGCCACCAGCATGATGACCACCAAACCGCCCTGACCGACTTCCTCCTTGAATACCTGTTTGGCGATGGTGGCCAGGAAGAAAATCACGCCATAGAAACAAGCGAGGACGCATACGGTGGCGAGCGTGTAGGCGAAGCCGCGGCGGAACAGAATGTCGACGTCCATCAAGCGGTACCGCAGGATGGCGTATGCCAAGGCCAGCGGAATCAGTCCCAACGCGAAGACGCTCAACTTCAGGTACAGGTTCGGGACAACGCCAAAAGTGTACGGGATGACGTAAAACAGGGCAAACGGAAGCACTCCCGCCAGCGTCCCATTACGGAGCCACTTCAATTGCTGGCGAACGATCGGATCCTCGGCCCGCCGCCACTCGAAGGCCAGTACAAAGCCCGCAATCAGGTAGAGGCCGGTCAGAAACGACAGCCACGCCCGGTCGACCATCCACCGCAGTTCCACCAACGGCGCCTTTACCCGCAACAGGCCCGAAGAAAATGCCACGTACGTCAAAATCATGGCGGCGGCCGGGACATAGATCAGCGATTGGCGGAATACGCTGCGGAGCCACTTCCGCGGTTCCGGGAATGTCAGGCAGAAGTGCAGGAAAATCGACGGCGCCACGACTCCGGCGATGACGTTGCCGAAATAGATCACCTTGTCGAACAGGTTCAGCTTGCCGGTGTAGTGAAACGTGCAGAAGATAAACGACACCAGGCAGAAGATGAAAAAGTGCCGGGCCTTGTGGGCCGAGCCCCTCCGGTAATAGACAAACAGGCCGATCAACAGGTAGGCGATCCCGACGATGTACTGATAGTAAATCGCCCGGCCGGGCACCACGTCGCCGATAATGACCTTCGTCTTAAACTCGACCCCGTTCCGGGCTGCCAGGTATTCCGCCTTATTCCACGAGCGGATGCCAATCAGGATCTGCGGGACTTCTTCGGCGCGTTCGATGGGCTGGCCGTTGATGCGGAGCAACACGTCGCCCACCCGAAGGCCCGCATTGGAGCCGCCGCCGCCCGCCGTCATCTGCAGCACCCGGACTTCGTACTTGTCCTTAGAGCCTTCAACCGCCCGCTCGGTCCACGTGACCCCGTCATCGGGAAGGCCGAATTTGAGTTGTTGGTCGAAATTCACAACAGCCGACACGACAGCAGCGACGGTGAGCACCGTCAGCAGAGCGGTCGACAACTGGAATTTCAGTTCCTGAAGCATGGGTCTGGAGCCTTCCTCACCGGAGGTCCACTGAGTGCCACTCCGAGCAAGTTTACTGCCAACCGTAACAACTGTTTCCGGTCTGGAGCGGGCCCTTCTATTTCAAGTGGTTAGATCCTGTTAATGTCCTCTGATCCCGAATTCTGAAACCTATCTCTATGGCGAAGTGGATTGAGCTGTCACCACCCCTGGTTTACAGCATAGTCTATCGTGGCTACAATCAGGAAACTACTCACCACCCGCAAAGGGCCCCTGTCTTGAAACTAGCACTCATCGACTACCTGATCCTGGCTTTGTACTTCGCCTTCGTCCTTGGGATTGGATGGAAACTGCGCCGTTCGATTCAGTCGAGCGGCGACTTCCTGACTTCCGAACGGTCCGTACCCCTTTGGATTACCAGCCTGGCCTTTCTGGCGGCGAATCTGGGTGCACAGGAACTGGTCGGCATGTCGGCCTCGGGCGCCAAGTACGGGATCATGACCGCCCACTTCTACTGGGTGGGCGCCATCCCCGCCATGGTGTTCGTCGGCCTATTCATGATGCCGTTCTACTACGGCAGCAGGGCGCGATCGGTGCCGGAATACCTGAAGTTGCGCTTTGACGAAAAAACTCGCGGGTTCAACGCGGTGACGTTCGCCGCGATGACGCTGTTCAGTTCCGGAATTTCAATGTACGCCTTAGGGTTGCTGCTCCAACTGGTTCTTGGGTGGAGCTTTACGGCGTCGGTTCTGCTGTCGGCGGCAATAGTGCTGGTCTACACCTTCCTGGGTGGACTGACCAGCGCAATCTACAACGAGGTCCTGCAATTCCTGCTGGTGCTGTTCGGTTTTGCTCCGCTGGCGTTTCTGGCCGTCAGCCGTGCCGGCGGATGGCAGGCCATGAGCCAGCGCGTACCCGACGTCATGGTTCATGCCTGGAAATACACGGGTAGTCCCACGGAGAATCCGATGGGGATTGAGGCCTTCGGACTGGTGGCCGGTTTAGGCTTCGTACTGTCGTTCGGATACTGGTGCACGGACTTTCTGGTGGTCCAGCGGGCAATGGCGGCCAACAGCATGGCGGCGGCCAGGAGCACTCCCATCGTCGCCTGTCTGCCGAAGATGCTGATTCCGTTCGTCGTGATTGTGCCCGGGATCGCGGCGGTGGCGTTGGCCAATATGAATCTGGGGTACGTCTTGCCCCGCAAAGGCGACAGCTACGACTATGACCAAGTGTTGACGACTCTTATGGCACAGTTGTATCCCTCCGGAATGTTGGGAGTCGGCCTGACGGGCCTGATGGCGTCCTTCATGTCGGGCATGGCGGGGAACGTAACTGCTTTTAATACAGTATTTACCTATGATATCTATCAAAGTTACTTCAAGAGAAGCGCGTCCGACCGCCACTATCTTCAGGTTGCGCGCGTGACGACCATGGCCGGGACCGGAATCTCCATTGGCGCCGCCTACCTTGCCCGCTCGTATAACAACATCATGGACTTGCTGCAACTCGTCTTCGGGTTTGTGAACGCTCCGCTGTTCGCAACGTTTCTGCTCGGGATGTTCTGGCCGAGGGCGACTGGGCACGGCGCGTTCGCCGGGTTGGTCGCCGGCACGGTGGCCGCGGCGGTGACGCACGGCTTAACCTTGGCGGAAGGCAAAGGGGGGTGGATCTGGGCAGGCGGGCACGGATTCCCTTCGACGATGGCCCAGAATTTCTGGATCGCGATTGTGGCGTGGTCGGTCTGTTTCGTGACAACGATCGCGGCGAGCCTTGCGACCAAGCCCCGGCCGCGGGCGGAACTGGAGGGGTTGGTTTACGGCGTTGCCCCTTTGCCCGGGCACGTGAACGACGGTTGGATTCGACCGGTTCCCCTGGCGGCGGCGATGCTGGCCATCGCCTTGATTCTCAATGTCTGGCTGTTTTAAGGAATCGGCCGGCCCAGGCGCCCGCCCCACAAACTCAAGTCACAATCCGGCCGTCCAGCATGTGCACGGTGCGGTCGCCGATGGCCGCGGCTTCGGGGTTGTGCGTAATCATGAGGATGGTCTGGCCGATCGTTCGATTCAGGTTCCGCAGGACGTCGAGCACAATCTGGGAGTTGGCGGTGTCGAGGTTGCCGGTAGGCTCGTCGGCCAGCAGAATCGCGGGATGATTCACGATGGCCCGGGCGATGGCAACCCGCTGCTGCTCGCCGCCCGATAACTCGCTGGGCTTGTGATGCAGGCGGTTTGTGATTCCCAGCATGTCCAGCACTTCGCGGAACTTCCTGTCATCGCCATTCCGGTTGCCGGCGAGGTGTTTGGCGATCGCGATGTTGTCCTGGGCGCTGAGCGTCGGGAGCAGATTGAACTTCTGAAAAACGAAAGCTACACGGCTTTTTCGCAGGTTGGTGCGATCGGAGTCGGACATTTTCGCCAGGTCGTGGTCCTCGACGATCACGGTGCCGGAGGTGGGAGGAGTAAGGCCGCCCACGATGTGAAACAGCGTGGACTTCCCGGAGCCCGAGGGGCCGACGATCGAGACAAACTCGCCCCGCCGGATGTTGAGGTCGACTCCACGGAGCGCCTCAACCTCGACTCTGCCGACGTGATAGACCTTCCGCAGGCCCGCGATCCGGATAACGTCGGAGCTATTCATAGGCCAGGGCCTCGATCGGATCCTGGCTGGCGGCACGCCAACCGGGGTACACCGATCCCAGGGTCGCGCCGGTCATGGCGATCAACGCCGCCTTCGGCCACCAGGAGGGAACGATCACAGGGGTCAACGACGCCGGCACGAATGTCTCTATTGCCCATTTTGCTCCGAAACTGAGACCGATGCCAATGACGGCTCCGACCAGCGACAAAAGAAGCGCCTCTCGCAGGATCAGCCCCAGGACGAACAGTTTTGATGCGCCGAGCGACTTGAGAATCCCGATCTCGCGTGTGCGCTGAAGGACTGCCATGTACATTGACAGGCAAACCACCGCGAAGCCGATGACGATGGAAATGCCGATCATGATGTTAATGAACGAGCGCAGGAAGGGGTAGGAGTCCACCGAGAACAAGGAGATAAAATCGCTCATCGGGTAGATGGGATAATCCACGAGTTGTTTCCTGAGAGATTCGACGACCGAGGTGATGTTGGCGGGCGAATCCACCTTGACATAAATCTGGCTGACTTTGCCGCGGCTGCTGGTCAGGTCCTGGAGTTCTTCCATGCGGATGAAGATGCGGTTCAGCTTGCCCGACTCGACGATGCCGGCTACCCGCCAGTCGGTGTTGATCAGGTTGATGATCGAGCCCACTTTGGCCTTCCGCTCCTGAGCATAGTTCTCGTCGATGAGGATCTCGCGCGGGTTCCGGAAGGGACCGCCCGCGAGGTAGCGGAAGCCTCCGCTCATCTGGCTGAATTCGTCCAGCCGGATGCCTGCCGCGCTGGTCAGGGGAGCGCTGATGGACTGAATGACCGTTCCGGTCGCCAGTTTGATATGCGGCTGGTTTCGAATGAACTCGACCACCGCTTCCTGAATCGGCGCGCCGGACAAGGCCGCGGCGAAGGAGGTCGCTTTGGGGCGGATGACCACGTCCGCGCCAATGCCGTTGGCGCGGCGGCGAGCTTCGTTGAGCATCCCTTCGCTCAACCCGACCAGCGTCAGCATCAGCATCACCGGGATGGCGATGAGCAGGGCGCTGAGCAGCGTGCGGATCGGCCGGTGTTTGATATTCTCGACTACCAGCTTGTGAATCACTTCGACATATCCTTGTTCCCGGCGGGGGCGACACCCACGTCGCGCACTTGCACTCCTGCGGGACGGTCGAGGGCGAACTTCTCATCACCCAGCCTGGGATTCAGATCCAACCGCGTCACCTTCATGACGACGCCATACTCGTCCTTCGGGCGGTTAATCTCGAATTGACCGGGAATCTCGACCGCGCCTTCTTTGCGCCAGGCACTGTATCGGGCGTCGGTGAGGATGTCCCCTCTCTCATCGAACAGGATCTGGCGCGTCACCCGTAGTGTTAGGCGGTCGAACCAGATCTGGCGTTTCAACCACAGGGCCGAATTCTTTTCGGCCAGCAGGTCGAGCACGTAGGCGGCGTTCTTCTCGTCCGTCAGGTTGTGAAGCACCGGTTTCTCTGCTTCCGGGTCCACGGGCTTGATGTTCAACGCCTCCAGAAAGTGTAGAGGGCGAAGGTTTTCGATCTTTTTCGCGGAAGGCTGACCGCCCACCTCCGGTCCCTCGACGAAACGGTTCAGGGCGGGGAGATAGAGCCGGAAGAGAGTACCATCCGTGACCATGTCGAACGCCTTGGTGCGGACGACCGGGTAGAGCCCAATCAGACGCAGACTGCTGGGGGCACGGTACAACAAGTAGCCTCGGACGTCCTGGTACTCGGTGATTTTGCCCTTGGCCGCGCTGCCGAGCAAGGGCGCCATGTCCACTGTGAGGCTGAGCGAACCGATAGCGGCGTATTGTTTCGTGATTCGCTCGAGTAATTCTTCCCTTTGGGCGGTCAGCAGGGGTTGTGCCGCCCGCGTCCCCGGCCGGGCGATGACGCGGGTCCGCGAGATGCAGGACAGGTTTGCCGCCAGCAAGATAAGAAGGAATAAGTAAGAACTGTGGGCATGGACCCGCCCGCCCCCTGGCACCTTCCTATTGTACGGCAGGAAGGGGGGCGGCAGCGCCTTCTTCTGAAAGGGAAGGCCGCATCCTAACCCGTTAACAGCCGACTAACGACTGCACATTGTGCGGTAGATCGTTGAATTCTTCGAGCCGGGTCCCGAACTTGCCGCACGTGTTTTCCACCACCACGAAGTCCATGCCGGGGATCACCACGTCGTTCCAGGAGTCCGAAATGCCGCGAATGGCGACATCGAGCATGATAACGATCTGGCGTCCGAGGGGCTCGGTGGAGTTGAGCGTGATGGCGCCGTAGAACTCCTGGCATTCGGTGTAGCCTGCGTTGTGCGTTCCGGTATAGGGTTTCAATCGTTCCAGGGCGATCGGCCTGCCAAGCCGCCGGCTCACTTCGGCCTCGCGGGACTTGAAGAAGTCAACCAGCGTCTTTTCCTGCAGCCAGGCCGGCTTGCCAGTTTCCGCGACGTCTTTGAGGGCCGCCAGGCCGGCAGCGTAGGCCTCTTCGACAAAGCGAAACCAATACTGCTGCTCCGCCGAGACCCGCGACGGATGGTCGACCGCGATACACGAACGGCGAACGCACGAGTTGAGCCCATCGCGCTTGGGCGCGACCCCGAGGTGCACATAGTCGCCTTCCTCGATCAGGCGGTTGAGCGCCTTGCCGATGAGCGTGCGGTTCGCCGTGTTGGCGCCGGCCATGATGTCCCAACCCATCTCCTCGGCGCCGAGTTCACGGCCGGCGAAGTAACCCCACGCGGCCACCTGGGTCTCGAGCAGGCCGGGCCGCAGGACCGCGAGCATCGCGCGCATCATCGTGTCGGCGATCGCGCTGGCGTCGCGGATCAACCGCATTTCGTTGTCCGATTTCTCGTACTTGACCTTGTAGTAGGCCTCCTGGCAATCGACGACGTTCTCGCGGCCATAGAGCGTTTCGAGATAGCCGACCAGCGCCGCGGGAATCACCTGCCTGGGAGTGAGCAGGCCGATCTGCCGCACCGATTTTCCCGCTGCCGCGTCGATGACGTCCTGCAGGCGCTCCGCGTTGATGGGGTACTCTTCGTCGGCAAGCTTGAGCATTTCCACTTTATGGACCCGCGCCCTGGCGCGATCGGCAAGCTGTTCGGCGATGTAGCCGCCCTCCAGTCCGGCGGCGATGTGAAAGCCGGTCTTGCCGATCACGCCCGCTACCTGTTCGATCTGGATGTTGGTATTGCCGCCCAGGTAGGGCACGTCGCCGTCATAGTGCTCGTCGCTGAAGACGAAGCCGGCGTCGAGGCCCTGAAGGGCTAACGCATTGCTGACGTTTCGCTGCCGGGCGGCGAACTCTTCCGTTGGGATCGAGAATGCCTTGTCGACTGAGGGAGCGGCCGCCAGGATGCGCTCCACTTTTTCAAAGTCAGCGCGGAGTTCCTTCAGGCGGGCATCGGGGAATAGGGGCATGTGCGTCTCCTGTTTGAGACTGTACACTGGCGGCACGGCAATGTCAGGGCTGCCGGTTGCCCAAGATGTCCGCTCGCTTCCCAAGCCGTGAAAAAACAGGGGCGTTCACCCCGTTTCACGGCCACAAATCGTCGATTCTCCACGAAACGTTGACCGGGAAACGGGATGGATGTCCCGTTTTTTCACAACTCCTTCCGCTCGCGGCTCTGAAGTGTTCAGGGCTTCGAGCGACGCAGACGCTTGACGATGTCGGGCCAGAACTCCCGCAGCACCAGCGACCCGGAGTCCGTTCCAATGCCGATGCCGAACCGGATCATCGTGTTGCGGAACGATCGCTCCGCGGACGGATAGTAGAGATTTCCTGCGCCAGCCGCCGCCAGGTTGCCCAGGATCTCCGGCCCGTTTGGGCGAAGCCGATCCCGGCTCGACCGGATGACCCAGAATCGGGATAACGCATAGGCCGTGCGCTGCCATCCGGCGCCGGTTCCTTTGCGGAAATAACGGGGATCCTGACGAGTCAGCGTGGGAACAATCGCTTCCGCAAGAAACGTGCTGGTCATGTTGTCGGCAAACCCGAGCCCAAACCTATGTGCGTAGCCCTTTGCCCCCAGGGGAATCGTTGGGTACTGGTGCTGCGCCTGCGAAATCCCCGAGAGGATGGCCGTGTTCAGGAAGGCGCTGGGATCGAACGTATCCAGCGTCGCCATCCGGAACATCTCTTTCGTGGAAAGGGGCGTTCGATGGGCTCCCTCCACGGAGGTCGTCCTGCGATTCGAAAGGAGGCCGCCAATCCGCTTGCGATCTTCTGTCGTGTACTTCTGATCGGGGGGATCATCCGGCGCCGCCGACAGCAGGCAAGCCGCCAGAAAACATACAGCAAATCGGACCGGGAATGAGGCAGCAGAGTGCATGACCGAGCGTTGTTTCTCCCTCAGGCGCCTGATGCTGCTTTCCCGAGCGGGTCGACACAGATGACTATCGCTACCATAACACTTCTTTCCAAGAGCCGATGTCACTGTTAACCGATTCGAAAGGGGACCTTGAATGAGGACTAGAGTCAAGACGCCGCCCCCTCGGAGTGGGTTACGATGCAGTACAATAAGATGGCGAACAAAAGGCGAATATGTATGCCGAACTGCATGCCCGATCGGCCTTCAGCTTCCTGGAAGGCGGCTCGAATCCGGAGGACCTGGTCGCCGCCGCCGCGGATCAGGGAGTGGGGGCGATGGCCTTGCTCGATCGCGACGGCGTCTACGGCGCGCCGCGGTTCCACATGGCCGCGCAGAAGGCCGGCATCCGCGCGCACGTGGGCGCCGAGATCACGTGCACGGACGGGACGCGGTATCCTCTGCTGGCGGCCACGCGAACCGGCTATCAGAATCTCTGCCGTCTGATCACACGCATGAAGCTGCGGGCCAAAAAAGGCGAAGGCGCCACGACGCCGGCCGAACTGACGGAGTTCGCCGAAGGGCTGATCGGGATCGTCCCCCATCCGCGGGTGGATGTGGAGCGGATGGTCCGCTGCTTCGGGAAAGAGAACCTGTATGTTGAACTCCAGCGCCATTACTCGCGCGAGGAGGAAGTGCGGAATCAGCGCATGGCCGCTCTGGCAGAACAGTATGGACTCCCGCTGATCGCGGCCAACGGGGTGGCGTATGCGACGCCGGACCGGCGGGAAGTCTGCGACGCTCTGACTTGCATAAGGAACAAGGTGACCCTGGCTACGGCGGGTCGTCTGCTCGACCGCAATGCCGAGCGGCATGTCAAATCACCCCAGCAGATGGCTCGGTTATTCGCCGATCACCCAAGGGCAATCGAAAATACACTCACTCTCTCGGAGCGGCTGGAATTCTCGCTGCGCGACCTGGGCTACGAATTCCCGCGCTACCCGGTGGGGCCCGGAGAAACGATGGACGCGTTCCTGCGCGAGCGCACGTTCGAAGGCGCGCACCGGCGCTATCAGCCTCTGTATGAGCGGGCGCGGCGCCAGATCGAGCGGGAGCTTCACCTCATCGAAAAACTGGGCCTCGCGGGCTACTTCCTGATCGTGTGGGACATCGTGCAGTTCTGCCGCCGTGAAGCGATCCTGGTGCAGGGGCGCGGGTCGGCGGCCAACAGCGCGGTGTGTTATTCGCTGGGCATCACGGCGGTGGATCCGGTGGGAATGGAACTGCTGTTCGAGCGGTTCCTGTCCGAAGAGCGGGGCGAATGGCCGGACATCGATCTCGACCTGCCGAGTGGCGACCGGCGGGAGCGGGTCATCCAACATGTTTACGAGCGGTACGGCAGGCTGGGCGCGGCGATGACGGCCAATGTCATCACGTATCGGGGCCGCTCGGCCGCGCGCGAGATGGGGAAAGTGCTGGGTTTCGATGAGGAGTCGACGGCGCGCCTGGCCACGCTCGCGCACCGCTGGGAATGGAAGGACCCCAACGACACGCCGGAGCGCCGCTTCGAGGTAGCCGGACTGGATTTGCACGACCCCCGCATCCGGAAGTTCCTCGAGTTGTATCTCGGCGTGCAGGATCTGCCGCGGCATCTGGGGCAGCATTC
Organism: Bryobacteraceae bacterium; assembly: GCA_046160045.1. GTDB lineage: Bacteria > Acidobacteriota > Terriglobia > Bryobacterales > Bryobacteraceae > CAZGUX01. Next base: position 3,315 of record JBJXGR010000162.1, on the reverse strand, counting down.
GGGCGGAATGGTCATCTGCCAGGGACAATTGGATTCGGTGGTGCCGCTGGAACCGGCCACGATGCCGGGCCGCGTGGTGGTCCAGTGGGACAAGGAAGACTGCGCCGACCTGGGCATCATCAAGGTCGACCTGCTCGGCCTCGGCATGATGGCCGTGCTCGAGGATTCGCTCCACGTCATCCGCGACGTGCACAAGGAAGAGGTCGATCTCGCGCACCTGCCGCAGGACGATCCCAAAGTGTATGCCGCGTTGCAGGCGGCGGACACGATCGGCATGTTCCAGGTGGAGAGCCGTGCGCAGATGTCCTGTCTTCCGCGCCTGCGCCCGCAGACGTTCTACGACATCGTGGTGGAAGTGGCCATCATCCGGCCGGGCCCGATTGTCGGCAAGATGGTGCATCCGTACCTGGCGCGGAGACAGGGCAGGGAACCGGTGGAGTATCCGCATCCCTCACTCGAGCCCGTGCTGCGGCGGACGCTGGGCGTGCCGCTGTTCCAGGAGCAACTGCTGCGCATGGCGATGATCGTGGCCGGGTTCACCGGCGGGCAGGCGGAGGATCTGCGCCGCGCGATGGGGTTCAAACGCTCGGAAAAACGCATGCGCGAAATTGAAACCAGGCTGCGGGAAGGCATGGCGCGTAACGGCATTTCTCCGGAGGCGCAGGACCAGATTGTGCTTTCGATCTCGTCGTTCGCGTTGTACGGTTTCCCGGAATCGCACGCGGCGAGTTTCGCGCTGCTGGCCTATGCCAGCGCGTACCTGAAGTGCTATTACACGGCCGCGTTCACGGCGTGCCTGCTGAACAACCAGCCGATGGGTTTTTATCATCCGGCGACGCTGGTGAAAGACGCGCAGCGGCACGGGGTGCGGATCCTGCCGGCCGATGTCGTTCACTCCGATTGGCTTTGTACGGTACTCGACAAAGGCACGATGCGGCTGGGCTTGAATCACATTCGCGGCCTGCGCGAGGAAACCGGGCAGGCGATCCTGCGGCAGCGGGAGAAGTGCCCGTTGATCGATGTCGACGACCTGGTCCGACGGGTGCCGGAGTTGCACAAGGACGAGTTACGGAAACTGGCATCGGCCGGCGCGCTGAACACGCTCGAACAGACGCATCGCCGCGGCGCGTTGTGGGAAGCCTCGCGCGCGGTCCGTCTGGCCGGGCCGCTACTCGACCAGCCACGCGACCTTCAGAGCCGCGACGATCCGCGCCGCGACCTTCTGAGCCGCGACCTTCAGAGCCACGACCTTCTGAGCCGCGACCGTGAGGGAGCGGTGGCTCCTGCTATCCCGCTCCAACCTATGTCTCCCCAAGAACGGCTGGCGGCCGACTTCCGCGAGACCGGCCTCACCGTTGGCCGTCATCCGATGCAGTATCTCCGCGACGAACTACGCACGAAGGGGGTCCACCGGGCCGGCGATCTGGCGCGCCTGCCGAACGGCCTGTGGGTGAAGGTTGCCGGCTGTGTGATTGTGCGTCAGCGTCCCGGCACCGCCAAAGGATTCGTCTTCCTCAGCGTGGAAGACGAGACGGGGATCTCCAACGTGATTGTGGAACCGAAGACGTTTGAGCAAAACCGCGAAGAATGGACGCGGGCGCCGTTCGTGCTGGTGGAGGGGGTTCTGCAACGCCAGGACAACACGATCTCGGTGAAGGCGCGGAAGGTAACGCCGCTGCCGGCGGCGGCGATGGTGGCGTCGCACGATTTTCATTGAGCGATCAGCAGTCAGCTTTCAGCGGTGTGAGGATGAGCTTCAGCGATTCAGGCCATCGGTTGATGACCGCTGACTGGCTGCTTTGCTGATAGCTGGCCGCTGATAGCTGGCTGATCGCTAGTCCGTTGCCGACCGCGGCTGCGCTTCTGACCACGCGCCTCCGGCGATCTCCTTCAATTCCCAGCCCCGCCGGTAGTCACGGCTAAGATACGGATTAGCTTCGCGGCAATTAGTGACCCGGAAGGCGAGCGGATCCCACTCGATCCGGTGGCCGACGCGCAGGGCGACATTGCCCAACTGGTAGGCCTCGGTGAACGGGCCGGCGAACCCGAAGTGACAGGGCGCCTGCTTTCCGTTCTTGATCGCGACGGCCCAGTCTTTGTGGACGTCCTCGCGACCCCAATCGCGCTGCGGCGGCGGAGGTATTTCCGTTGGGTTCGTGCCGGTGAATGGCCCCCGGCCTGCCGGGAAACTGCCTTTGGTTCCGATCCAGACCATCCCGCCTTCCCCGTGCCGGTGAGGCCGCGCACCCGGCTCAGCCGGTGGCTGGGGAGATCGGATGCACTCCGGCAGCGGCATCGCGCCGTCGTACCAGTGAATCGCCAGCGGAGGGTGAACGCCGCGCCGGGCATAGTCGAAGCGGATGTGAGTCCAGTCGGGGTACATGTCGCGCCGCATCCCCGAGGTGCCGACGACCTCGACGGCGGAAGGCGCGCCGAGGTCAAGGGCCAGGAAGACCACGTTCATGCTGTGCGGAGCGATGTCGCCCAGCGCGCCGCTGCCGAATTCCACCCAACCCCGCCAGGACAGTGGATGGTAGACGGCGGCGCCGGACCGGAGCTGATTCTTTCGTTCCGGACTGTACACGGCGTGTCCTTCCGGCCACCGGTCGTGGAATGGCCGGACGGGGGCAGTGCCCAGCCACAGATCCCAATCGAGGTGTGACGGCACCGGATCCTCGCCGGCCGGGCGGTCATGGCCTTGCGGCCAGATCGGGCGGTCGGTGGCCATGTGGACTTCGGTGATTTCGCCCAAGGCGCCGGACTGCACCAGTTCGACCATCCGCAAGGTGGCCGGTTCGGCACTGGTTTGCGTCCCCATCTGGGTGACCACTCCCGTCTCGGCGGCCACTCGCGCGACAATGCGCGCTTCCTGCACCGTCTGCGTCAGCGGCTTTTGACAATAAACATGCAGCCCGTGTTTCATTGCCCAGACGCTGATGTAGGCGTGATTGTGGTCCGGCACCGCCACGATGACGCCATCGAGCTTTTCCTTCTCGATCATCTTCCGGAAGTCGGTGTATTTCCGGGCGTCCGGATACTCGGCCCCACGCTTGTCGAGAACCTTGGTGTCGACGTCGCACAAAGCGGCAATATTCTCGCCGAGCGCGTGGAACGCTTTGGCGTTGACTCCGCCGATGCCGGCAATGCCTATAATGCCGAGATTGAGTTTTTCGTTGACCGCATAGCCGCGCGCCAACCCGGAAGGAAGAATCATGAATGCGCAAGCTGATTTGAGGGACTGGCGGCGCGTGAGGCCACCGGATGAATGAGGCAAGGACAACCTCCTGCCCAGATTGTAGGTCCGCGGCGTGCCGT
>JBJXGR010000161.1:0-13173 GCA_046160045.1 Bryobacteraceae bacterium | reverse complement strand
CCCACGGCATAGATCGGCCGTCTCGGGTGGGCACGAGACGAGCCAACATCCGGAAGAAGGTCGCCGCAGGAATTGCGGTGGATGCGTCCATGCTCACCGCGCTTCTGCGCCCCAGGATGACTTTCTCCGCGGTGAACGCGCCGGACCGAACTGGCGCCTCGAAGAGCTCTTTCTCCGAAGGGAACCTGGAGAACTCTTCGTCGGCCGCAATCCTCGGATTCGTGGTGGCAACAGCCACCTGGTCGATCACTGGCCAATCGACGCCGTGCTCGGGACTCAGCACGTTCGCCGTGCCGTACCATCGAGAAGTGGCCACCTGGGATACCAACTCTTTGGACAGGCAGAGGCCCCGGTCGCTGGCCCATTTCTCCCGGATCACAAGCGCCACGAGTTCGGGATGCTCTCGCTCCGCGCCTGCATAGTCGGCCTCGCGGTCGAGTCCGAGAAGTTGTGACACAGCGGCGTCACCCACACGATCGAGGAGACGGAGTTTCCACCCGAGCGCAGCCGCCGCGAATCGCATCGTCCCCAGCGCATGGCCGACATCGTGTTGGCAATACCGAAACGCACGCTCGCCATACTTCCAGGCCTCCCGCCAAAGGATGGACGAGAGCCCCACGAGGAATGAGCCCTCCGGAAAGGCTGCCGTCAAGGCTGCCCAAACCGAGGGATCGAGATCCGCTCGAAGCTCGAGACCGTGCGCCTTCGATGCATAGTGGTAGACGCCGGGACGGTTGTGGATGCCCTCCAACGACGGCAGGAGCACGTATCCCTCCGTCGGGTGGAGGTTCCCGCTTGACGGATTGGCACGCAGAGACCATGTAGTTCCCTGGAACCGTTTCCAAGCTGTCAGCGAGAGTGCGTAGCGGAAAAAGAGCGAGATGGAGTCGACCGAAAGCCGAACCGGCACCATGTTGTCCGCGACGTAGAGCTGCCAGTGTGGAACCGCTCGCCCCGCGTCGGGGAAAGGAAGGCGAACCAGCGGCGCTCCGTCGTAACGGCGGAACGGGTCCGGCTGCGTAGCCCAGTCCATGTAGCCAAGCGCTGCTGCGTAGCGGTGGTAGTGGTGCTTCGTTCGCTCGTGGTAGGCTACCACGACTTGCTCGGCAGAAAGGTCCCTGTCACAGGTATCATCCACGGCGTAAAAAAGCTCCGTTGACATTCAAATTAAATTAGGGGAGTGTGGCGAGTTCTAGCCTCCTGCTCCCGCGTACCGCATCAGGATCTTGTTCAGATCCATCGAGAATGCCGAGCGTGGCATGACCGTGTCGCAGCCCGCTTCTTGCGCCAGCTTCTGCAGGTCGGTCTGCACGTGCGATAGGTAGCCCAGGAGGCCGATATGCTTCAACTCGGCGGTTCCTTTTAGCTTACCGATCAGTTCAATTGGTCGGACGGCTTCAAAGTTCAGGTCGAAGATAATCAGTGCTGGATCGGCCTTGGCTTTTTCGAGAAGATCCTTTTCGGAGGTGACGTATTTGAGGGTTACGCCGGCGCGTTTAGCGGCCTCGTTAATCTTTGCCGAGAACAATAGATCGTTGACTACCGCGAGTATGGTCTTGCTGAATTTGCTGAATTGATTTTCCATGTTCTTGGGGGAGCGTCCTAAACTTGCTTACTTCGGTTGCGAGACGATCCTGGTGGCCAGCGGGAGACTGAATTCCCCGCAGGCTTGTCATTCCTGGCTAACTCCGCCCCTTCGGCGGTCTTCCAGATCTCGTCGGTCTTGGCGGCGAAGATGAAGTCACTCTCCGTAAGGCCGTCGATTTTGTGCGTCCAGACCTCGACGAAGACCTTGCCCCAGGTCAGGTGGATGTCTGGATGGTGCCGCTGCTGTTCTGCCATGGCGCCCACGCCGTCGACGAACTTGAGGGCCGTCCTAAAGTCCACGAACCGGAACTCGCGCATAAGGTGGTGGTTGTCGACCACCTTCCAGTCCGGCACTTCAACGTGCAACGGTCGGATCTCGTCGGCAGTCAGGGGCGGGACTCCGCCTCGGCAGGGTACACAGGTCTTCTGGGCGAGCTCGGTCATTTGCTCCTCTGCGAATGCCACAGCATTCCCTAAATCTCGACTTCGATATCCCCGCCCTCCACCCGCACGTTGTATCGCGAAATTCCTTGCGGGGCGGGCGGGCCCAACACCTCACCGGTGGTAACGTCAAACACGGCATGGTGCCAGGGACAGGTGACTTCTTTACCGTCAAGCTCGCCTTCAGAAAGGGGGCCACCTCGATGGGTGCAAGTGTCGTCGATGGCGTAAAAGGCCCCGTTGACATTAAAAAGAGCTATCTTCTTGCCATCAACCTCGACCATCTTGCCGTGGCCCGGTTGAATCTCATCGGACTTGGCTATCTTCACGAAACCTTCCATAATCCACCTCCCAGTGGCGACCCGCCCCTGAAATGGACCGGGTCGTACTTGCGCCACAGACAAGCTCGGCACAACCCCTCTCGGACAGCCGGATAGACACAGGACTTCGTCAAACATTTGACGCTCGGGCATTCGATGAGCATTGCCCGGTAGACAAATCGCCGGGTTCTCTTTTTCCACCCTCCCAGAATCGGTTGCAGCGTGTCATGGCTCCTGGAATGGCCCATTTCCCGGATCCTGGCGGCCAGACGTATGGCGAGTTGCCGCATGCTCATGCCCGGATGCTGCTCGATCCAACTCTTGGCCAGGGCAACAAGCGGTTCGGCTCGCACCCAGTCCATATCGTCCTTCCACCTCTGCCTTTCCCTCCAGGTCGTGGCAAGCACCGTGTTCAGATCCTGCGATGGCGGCAAGTGCTGCCGCAACACGTCTTCCAGAGCCTCCTGCAGTTGACGACGGACCTGTCCCGCCCTGCCGGAGACCGCGCGCTGGAGGTAATCCAGGTTCATTCCAGCGCCGCGTTCTGACAGTTTCTGTTGCAACGCAGTGGACAACCGTCGGGCTGTAGTATCGCGATGCTTCCAAAGCCACAGCGAACAGAGTTCATGGAATGGGCGGATGGGAACGAATTCACGCGCGTCAAGCGACCGACGGATTTCGTCCCTCTGAGTTTCGATCCGTACTTCGGCCTCGACCCTGGAGTTGATGCCAAACCCTCGGAGATACTCCAATAGTTTGTCTTCAATAAGCGCTCTTATGAGAAGCCGGTTCTTGCCAGCCAAAATGGCCTCCAGGCTACCCACGGTGTACGAGACCCCCTGGACTCGGAGGTCGCGTTGCAAACGGATCGCGAGGGCTCGCTTGGAGGCCTCTGGATTGAGATGCAACCATAGCTGGGCGAGGGGAAGCACTTTCTCGCTCAGCACATAGGCCGGCGAATCATTTCCGTTGGGGCTGCTGATTCCCGCGTCAGCGCATAACTGTCGAATATCCACGCCAGACCGCCGACCGAACGCTATCTTCGCCAGGGCAGACTGGACCTCTGAAGGTACGCTAGCGATGAATCCCGAAATCTGACGCTTCACGGTGCGGAAGTGGTAAATGACCCCGTACGACTCTAAGTCTTCACACAGCTTGCGCGCCAGCGACTCTTGGGAGAGGAACAAGCCTTTGCTGAGCGCGAACTCCGCCATCGCCCGAACCAGGGTGCCGGGTCTTCGCTCTGGAGAGCCATGTGGTTGCCGTGGTTCGAGCTGACTGCGGGGCATCGGTTCCTCAACTTGGCACCCGCTCGGCTATGGCTGACATGCCCACGGTGGGAGGTGCTACATCCGAGGCCTGCATCCCCCCTGACCAAGCTTCTAGGCCGCCGGCCATGTTGCGCACGTTGGTGAAGCCGTAGGCCATGAAGTAGGAGGCAACTTCTAAACTGCGGCGCCCCGAATTGGAGTAGAAAACGATCCGGGTGTCCTTCGGCCAAGTGTCCAAGGCCTCAAACTTCAGCTCCAGTGTGAGAAATTGAGCCCCCGGAATATGACCTTGCGCCCATTCTTCGGGAGAGCGCACATCGATAAGCGGCCAGCTTTCTCCGCGTTCGAGCGCTGCCTCCACCTCCGGCGAAGACAATTCGACAAGGCGCGCTTCCTGCTTCGGTGTTAGCGCGGCAGCCACAGCCGTCGGGAGGATCTGAAGCCCTACTTCCACCTGACGGCTTTCGAGGATGGCGGCAATCACAGCCTCCAGCGGGTCTGAAATATTGTGCTCGCCCATGACCTGTTCCAGCGTGTCCGTGGGCTGGTAGCCGCAGGCGGTGCACCCGCCAATGTGGTAGCGGCGGAAGAGTCCTAGTTTCGCGCTGGGGTGGGCGCTGAGGATTTCCCCCATGGTAGTGCTACCAGTGATCTCCAATGACATGTTCGTCTCCTGACTCCCTGCAAAACTTTCCGCGAGCTACACAAGTCTTCCTTCACAGCATGCCGAGCTGCCAGCATCGCCGCCTCGGACATCTTGCTCGAATGTGCGAGAAGCGGGCATCTCGATTCGACGAAGGGCGCCTCTTCTTGAGAGTCCCGTGGATGAATCACTACACACTGAAGGAGCTTCCACATCCGCAGGTCGATTTCACCTGAGGATTGTTGAACTTGAAGCCTGAGCCTTCGAGCGTATCCAAGAAGTCCACCTCAACGCCATCCAGGTACAGAAGGCTGGCCTGGTCGACAAAGATTTTGAACCCGTCCGAGTTGTACGCCTTGTCCAACATGCCTGGGTTGTTCTCGAAATTCATCGAGTAACTGAAACCGGAGCAACCTCCGCCGACGACTGCGATCCGCAGCCCGACTGGCCTCGGCGCCTGCGCCTCAATGATCTCCTTGACCTTACTCACCGCTCGTTCTGTCAGAGCAACCGTAAAACCATCTCCTTTCCCTAGTTCTGCAAGCAATCTGTCCACCAAATCGAACCAACGCGCTAACCGCAACCCCTTGTTTCTAGGCCACGGGATCACGTTTGAAGTACTTCGCGTTCATTTCCGTAAAGTCCGCCCACTTCTCAGGCAGGTCATCCAGTGCAAAGATCGCCGACACCGGACAAACTGGCACGCAGGCGCCGCAGTCGATACATTCGACCGGATCGATGTAGATCATGGTCGCGCTCTCGAAGTCTGCTTCGTCCTTCTTAGGATGAATGCAGTCTACCGGGCAGGCATCCACGCATGCCGTGTCCTTCGTGCCAATACAGGGCTCGGCTATCACATACGCCATCGCGTTATCTCTCCTTTCCTTTGGCGACTCGATGCCACATTCTCGGTCGCATGCTTCATTGCCTTGAAATGCGCGAAGCGAATTCTCCGAGGCCTTGAACCCAGGTAATCATCTGCTGCTCATCACAAAGCAAGTCCTCAAGGGTGGTCCTTCTCAACACGTCGTCAACGGCCGCCTGTACGGTGCGCCAGAGCACCCGAAGGGAACAATCAACCGAGTTGACGCAGTCCTTCATTTGGCCGGAATGCGTCTCACAGAAATCACTCTCGAACAAACGGCCGCCGAGTACAGCCATCACGTCGCCGATGACGATCTGGCTAGCCGGGCGCGCCAGAGTATAGCCGCCGGTACCGCGCGCCGCCGTGACGAATCCGCCCAGGCGCAGCATCCGCAGGAGCTTGCCGACGTAGGCCTCCGAGACGCCTTCGGCATTGCTGATTTCAGGGATGGTCAGTCTGCCGCCTGGTCCTTCCCGCCCGAGGTGGATCAGGCAGCGCAATCCATATTCTTCATGAGATGTGAGTTTCATCGATGGGAGATCCTCGCGACCGGAATAACGTCTTCAATGCCCAGTTCGAGCTTGGCCGCTTCCGACATCATGTTCTTCGTCCACGGCGGGTGAAACACCAGGTCGAGTTTGACTCCAGTCACACCAGGGACAGCCTTGACCTTCGATTCCACCTCGGGCGGTAGGCTTCCGGCCACGGGGCAGTTCGGCGCGGTGAGCGTCATCCGGATGGAAACAAATCGTGTCTCATCCACATTGACCTCATAGATGAGGCCAAGCTCATAGATATTGACCGGCATCTCCGGGTCATAAATCGTACGGAGGACCTGGATAACCTGTAGCCGAAGCTCGCCGGATGTCATTCCGTGGGATGTCATTCCGTGGATACCGCCTCTCCGGCGCCCCGCAGCGCCGCGCGCAACGTATGCCAGGCCAGCGTCGCGCATTTCACACGCGCCGGAAACTCCCGAACTCCAGAGAACACCACCAGCTTGCCGAGGTCCTTCGGCAATGGTTGATCTGTGGTTAGGAGGTCGTGGAACTTCGCCAGCAGCGTCTCGGCCTCGACAACGGTCTTGCCCTTCAAGACCTCGGTCATCAAAGACGCCGACGCGGTCGAAATTGCGCACCCGGCTCCCTGGAACGTCACCTTGTCGATCACGCCGTCGTGTTCTTTGAGAAAGACCTTACACTTATCACCGCACAGCGGATTGTAGCCTTCGGCTTTCCGATTCGCGTCTTCGAGCAACTGGAAGTTTCGCGGCCTTTTGCTGTGGTCGAGGATGGTCTCCTGATAGAGGTCGTTGATCATACTGCGAAGACCTCCTTGACCTTCTGAATGCCCGCCACCAGTCGGTCGATGTCTTCCCTGGTGTTGTAGAACGCCAGCGAGGCCCGGGTCGTGCCCGAAACGCCAAAGCGGTCCATGACCGGCTGGGCGCAATGGTGACCGGTGCGGACTGCCACCCCCTCCCGGTCCAGGATGGTTCCGGCGTCGTGCGGATGCACACCATCGATTACGAAAGAAAGTACGGCTGCCTTCTGCCGCGCCGTGCCGATCAGCCGCAGCCCGGAAATGCTTTCCAAGGCTTTAGTTCCGTACTCGAGCAGGTCGTGCTCGTGAGGCGCGACAACGTCCATGCCGATCTCGTCCAGGTAGTCGATCGCGACGCCGAGCCCAATCACGCCGGAAATATCCGGGGTGCCAGCTTCGAACTTGTAGGGAAGCGCGTTATAGGTTGTCTTCTCGAACGTGACAGAGCGGATCATGTCGCCACCGCCCTGCCAGGGCGGCATTTCCTCAAGCAGCCGCTCTCTGCCATACAATACGCCGATGCCGGTTGGCGCGAAGGCCTTGTGGCCGGAGAAGACGTAGAAGTCGCAATCCAGATTCCGGACGTCCACCTTCATGTGCGGAACTGCTTGGGCGCCGTCGATCAACACCGGGACGTTCCAGCGGTGCGCTGTTTTGACGATTTCGTGTACAGGATTGATGGTTCCGAGGGCGTTCGAGACGTGGCTCACGGCGACGAGCCTGGTTCGGCGGTTCAGAAGCTTTTCGAACTGGTCGAACTCAACCTCGCCGCGGTCATTGATGGGAATGACCCGCAGCGCCGCGCCCTTCTCCTCACAGAGCATCTGCCAGGGTACGATGTTCGAGTGATGCTCCAAGGCCGAAATGACCACCTCATCTCCAGCACTGACGTGCGTTCGACCGTAGGTCTGCGCCACCAGGTTGATGCCTTCCGTCGCGCCGCGCACGAAGATGATCTCCCGCGTATTAGCCGCGTTCAGAAACCGCTGCACCTTGCCCCGCGCCGCTTCATAAGACTGGGTGGAGCGTTCACTCAACTGGTGCACGCCCCGGTGGATGTTGGCGTTGTCCATTTGGTAGAAACGCGTGAGCGCCTCAATGACGCATTTCGGCTTTTGGCTCGTCGCCGCGTTGTCAAGATAGATGAGCGGCTTGCCGTGCACCTGCTGCGCGAGAATCGGGAAATCCTTGCGGATGGCGGTTACATCAAGGCTAGTTGCGGAGGGCATGTAACCTCTCTAAGAGAATTTGTTCCAACCGGACGCGCAACGAACCCATCTTGACCCGGTCAATAATGTCGCGAGCGAAGGCCTGCATCAGCAGATCGCGCGCCTGTTCCTTCGCGATGCCGCGCGACTGCAGGTAGAAGATCGCCTCCCGATCGAGTTGGCCGATCGTCGCCCCGTGCGTACAACGAACATCGTTGGCGTGAATCTGCAGCTCAGGTTTGGTGTGGATGGTGGCGTTTTCGGAAAGAACGAGATTCCTGTTTGTCTGCTTGGCGTCAGTCTTCTGCGCGTCCGGACGAACGATGATCTTCCCGTTAAAAACCGCGGCGGATGTTCCGCCGAGGATGCCCTTATACAACTCATGGCTCGTGCCATGGGGCTTCGCATGATCGATCATGGTGTGATTATCGACATGCTGGCTGCCGGACGCCAGATAAAGGCCATTGACGGTAGCTTCCGATCCTTCCGCGAGGACGGCATTGATGTCGTTCCGCACCAGGCCGCCCCCGCCGAGCGAAATGGAATGCGTCGAGAAATTCGCATCGCGGCCGATCTGGACCTGGAGGGTAGCTACGTGGAATGATCGCTCATCCTCCTCTTGCAGCTTGTAATGGTCCACTACCGCGTGATCGCCCGCCACGATCTCGGTGACCGCGTTGGTGAAATACTTTGCGCCGTGGCCGAGGTAACTCTCAACTACGGTTGCCTGGCTACCGGGTCCGACCACGACCAGGCTGCGCGGATGGGAAATGACCGGTGCGTCGCCGCCGGTTGCGAAGAATACAAGCTGAATCGGCTCCTCGACGACTACCCCCCTGGGAATCTCGATGCAGGCGCCATCTTCGAAATTGGCGGTGTTCAGCGCAACAAACGCACGATCCTGGTAGGCCGCGTAACGCGCCAGGTGCGCTTCGACAGCACCGTTCGCTTCGCGCAGCGGAGTCGCACGGATACCTTTTGGAAGCTCCCAGGCAGAGAGTTCGCGCAAGTAGCGTCCATTGATAAACACCAGCCGGGGACCGCCCTCGTTCGGGACGAGATGCTGATCGAGTAGTTCCGCTTCCTCTTCGTTCAAGTCGGCAGGCGCCGGCGAGAATTGTGTTTTGGCAATCGGGGAGACGTTGGTGAAGCGCCACTCCTCATCCCGTGTAGTCGGAAACCCCAGCTTGGCGAAGCGCCGCGCGGCATCCTCACGGATTGATGCAATTCCCGTCATGCCGTCACGGCCTCCTCCACGCCGGTATAACCCGTTTGCTCCAGTTCGAGCGCGAGGTTTTTGTCGCCGGATTTGACGATTCGACCGTCAGCCAGCACATGCACGTAGTCCGGCACGATGTAGTTCAACAGACGCTGGTAGTGCGTGACGACGATCATCGCTCGGTCGCGTGTGCGCAGACCGTTTACGCCGCTCGCAACGATCTTCAGTGCGTCGATGTCCAGACCTGAGTCGGTCTCGTCCAGGATCGCAAGCCGCGGCTCAAGCACAGCCATCTGGAAAATCTCGTTGCGCTTCTTCTCGCCGCCCGAGAAGCCCGCGTTCACCGGCCGGTTCAACAACGCCGAGTCCATTCCCACCAGCGCCAATTTCTCCTTGACCATCGTCAGGAAGTCCATGGCATCGAGTTCCTCCAGACCGCGACTCTTGCGTATTGCATTCAATGCTGCCTTAAGGAAGTACATGTTACTCACGCCCGGAATCTCCACAGGGTATTGGAACGCCATAAAGATCCCTTCCTGAGCCCGCTGTTCCGGTGGCACGCTCAGCAGATCCTTGCCGTCGTACAAGACTTGGCCCCCGGTAACTTCGTAGAGGTCACGGCCGGCCAGGACTTGGGCCAGCGTGCTCTTGCCCGAACCGTTCGGACCCATGATGGCATGCAACTCCCCCGGCCCCACTGTCAGATCGATGCCACGTAGGATTTCCCTGCCGGCCACGCCCGCAAGCAAGTTCTTGATTTCAAGTAAAGCCATCTGATGTTCCCTCAACCCACGCTGCCTTCCAGGCTGATTCCCAACAGCTTCTGCGCTTCCACGGCGAACTCCATTGGAAGCTCCCGGAAGACTTCTTTACAGAACCCGTGAACAATCATCGAGACCGCGTCTTCCGCCGGGATTCCGCGCTGGCGGCAATAGAAAATCTGGTCTTCGCCGATCTTGGACGTGGAGGCCTCATGCTCAACCTGTGACGAGGTGTTCTTCACTTCGAGGTAGGGGAACGTGTGCGCGCCGCATTGGTCGCCCAGAAGCAGCGAATCGCATTGCGAGTAGTTCCGTGCGCCGGTAGCGCCCTTGAGGATCTTGACCATTCCACGGTAAGCGTTCTGCCCGTGGCCTGCCGAGATGCCCTTGGAGACGATCGTGCTCCGGGTATTCTTCCCGATGTGGATCATCTTCGTGCCGGTGTCCGCCTGTTGGTAGTTGTTCGCGAGGGCGACCGAGTAAAACTCACCAACCGAGTTATCTCCCATGAGCAGGACGCTCGGGTACTTCCAGGTGATGGCCGAGCCGGTCTCGACCTGGGTCCAGGAGACCTTCGAATTGACGCCCAGGCACTTGCCGCGCTTGGTCACGAAGTTGTAGATTCCGCCCTTGCCTTCCTTGTCGCCGGGGTACCAGTTCTGCACGGTCGAATACTTGATCTGCGCATTGTCAAGCGCGACCAACTCAACCACGGCGGCATGCAATTGGTTCTTGTCCCGCATCGGCGCCGTGCAACCTTCGAGGTAGCTGACGTAGGCGCCCTCGTCGGCGATGATCAGCGTGCGCTCGAACTGCCCGGTGTCCTTGGCGTTGATACGGAAGTAAGTGGAGAGCTCCATCGGGCATCGGACGCCCTTGGGGATATAACAGAAGGATCCATCGCTGAACACGGCGGAGTTAAGGGTGGCAAAGAAGTTGTCGGAATGCGGAACGACCGAGCCGAGATACTTCTGGACAAGCTCCGGGTGCTCCTGGACTGCTTCGGAGAAGGAACAGAAGATGATGCCCATCTCCGCTAGCTTTCCCTTGAAGGTCGTCGCCACGGATACGCTGTCGAACACCGCATCCACGGCAACGCCAGCAAGCATTTCCTGTTCCCGGAGCGGGATGCCGAGCTTCTCGTAGGTTCTGAGCAGTTCGGGATCGACTTCGTCCAAGCTCTTCAGTTGATCCAATTTGGTCTTGGGCGCCGAGTAGTAGACGATGTCTTGATAATCGATGGCCGGGTAGCGGACGGTGGACCACGTGGGTTCTTCCATCGTGAGCCACTGGCGGTAGGACTTCAGGCGCCATTCCAACATAAACCCGGGCTCGTTCTTTTTGGCCGAGATCATGCGAATGACGTCTTCGCTTAGCCCCTTGGGGATCGTATCCGCTTCGATCTCGGTGACGAAACCCCACTTATACTCTTGATTTGCCAGTGCTTCGATCGATGTCGCCGATGTGCTCATAGGCAGCCCCGCCCTTCTGAATCTATTGCTTATCTATAGCTTAGCTAGTCTTGACTTAAAAGTCAAGACGCTTGGCCCCCATGGTGCTCAGAACCGTGTGTGCCGGGCGCACAACGCTTCAAATCAGCGCCTACGGGCCGGCGCTCTCTCCTTCGGGCGGTGTGCAGCGCCAGGAGGAAATTCTCCAACAATTTGAGTAAGGCACCTGGAATCAATAGCTCGCAAGCCGCGCTGAGCGCATCTTTGTGCAGCGCGCATCAGGAACCGGAGCCGTGTGAAGGGTGGATCAGGGGATACCCGGTCACCGCGGCGCCCGTTTCGATACGCTCAAGCACCACGCGTGTCTCCTGAAACAGCCGCTCCGTGTTGATGCCCTCGCAGCCAAGGCGTTCTTGGTAGATCGAAGTGTACTGATCAAGGAACTGCACCGGCTCGCCACCGGCGACTATGAGTGGGAGTTGGAACGAAGGACACGACTGGTTGCGGAATTGGAAAAGACGCGGAAGCTCCTGCCCGGCCGACAAGTGAAGCTCATGGTGCCGGAGGGAAGTAGCGGAACAGAAAATTGCAGACTTACCGGCGGGCGTTCATCTCCGGCCTGGCGAGCTGCGGATAGAGTTCCACGGGACAGAGGATCTGCTCCGGCATCTGTTCGAGCTGAGTCAGGCGATCAGGAACGACTACAGGAAGTTTGAGGAAGTCTGCACGTCCGGACGTTCGGATGGATAGACTTCTGACTGTTCTTCAATTTTTGAGCGAAGGTGGGCTCCTCTCCCCTCTCCCATAAACTCACTCGGATGCCCGGCCTGACGTTGCTCACGTCATAGCTGGAGTTGCGCATGCTTCTTCCGGCTCAACTTTTTGGTCACTGTTTTTCAAAGACAGCAGTGCCGTCCACCTTGTTACCTGCTGGATCTGTGCCCTTTACAGCGGCTGTCATCGTCTTTCCGTCAGCGGATACTCTCGTGCGAACGGTCATCACGACCTTGCCGCCTTTGCTATAGCGTATCTCCCGTTGATAGGGCCCGGGACGCCTGCTAGAAACGGCCTCGTAGGGCGATTGAATAATCTTTCCTTGCCCACCTGCGGTGGGCATCGTGTAGTGTGACGATATGGGGGTGCTGCCGTCGGCCGCGATTCCCTTGATCACCACGTCGAGGTCGGCCCCAGCTTCTGTAATTGTTACGGTTTGTTCCTTCGCAGGCTGACCGATTTTGTAGTTCGACTTGGAGGGGTTGAGTTTCCATGTGGCGACAAACGGGTCAGCCGCAACGAGAACCGTAGACAGGCTCAAGAGTGCATAGGCGAGCCTTGCGTGTCGCATCCTAGTCCTCCTTGGGTCTGGTATTATAGCGCGTGTCGTTCGCCTTTGGGAGGATTTTCAGTGGCGGACTTGTACCCCTTCTTCGGTTCGCATCCTTCTGATCCTGCGCCGGTTAGCACCACCGCAACCTCTACGTCGCCAGGACGCCAGGATCGCCCGTTTTGGCGTTCACAATCCCCACGCCTTTTTTTTCAAGGGTGCAACTCCTTTGAAATTGAAACCAACACCAAGTCGACTTCGCAGGCTCGACGCACAGCGAATTCCTTGCATCGCCAGGCTATTGTGAAATCGGAAAGGAGGGCTACCAAGCGCAAATGAGCCCAACGCAATCGCGAGGCCCTGCCCGCACCCCGGGCCCAATTCCCGGACGCAAGTTATTGAACAATAAACAGTTAGCTTACCGCAGTTTGCCTTCTTGTTCCACTTCCAGGTGGAACAACTGGAACACGAATCGGCCTCAGAATCGACCTAACTCAAACCCCAACAGCAACTTCCGGGGAATCTTCTTTTTTTTTGTTCCACTTGTTCCACTTCGTGCTCTAACCCCTTGATTCCATTCAGTCCGAAGTGGAACAAAGTGGAACGTTCCAGTGGTTCCACTTTCTCGTTCCAGCGGATGTTCACCCTTGGAGACAGATTGGCTCGGCGGCGTAAGGCATTGGGTTTTAACGGGCTTTGCGCTGTTCGGGGAGTTTTTTCCGCGTGACTACACTGGTGTCTGTGTGGGGTAAGGCCTCCG